>NZ_JBIUVJ010000007.1:136887-155689 GCF_044742875.1 Pseudomonas sp. NPDC087817 | reverse complement strand
AATCATAAGAAAAACGATAACGAAAACATTGAAATGACAACAAACATCGGCGCTGGCAACCCGCTGACCAGCGGCGACACCCCGCTGCTGACCTGCGACGTCTGGGAACACGCTTACTACATCGACTACCGCAACGTTCGTCCAAAGTATGTCGAAGCGTTCTGGAACCTGGTCAACTGGAAGTTCGTTGCTGAGCAGTTCGAAGGCAAAACCTTCACCGCTTAAGCTGCGCGCCAGACAAAAAACCCGGCTGATGCCGGGTTTTTTTATGCCTTTGATTTCTGTAGGGGCTGCCGCAGGCTCGGGTCGCGGCAGATCCTGTAGGGAATAGCGTTTTTCTCACGATGAAAGCTGGCACCGACTGCTTGCCGGTGCAGCGCAGAGGGCTAACATCAAACAGAGGAAAATTTGTCTCGCCGCGCTCAAGTTGAGGACCGAAACTACCGACATAGTACAAATAGGGCTAATACTCCAGACAGCAGCATTCTGGCCAAGGCCACCAGCGAATGCTCCGGGGTCTGATTGTCCCTTTGACTGCCAACACGGGATTGCCAATACTCATGGCAAACTGACGCTACCCGCACGGAACAAGGAATAACCCTTTGAAGCTGGAACTCAAGAACAGCTTGTCGGTGAAGTTGCTCCGGGTCGTGCTCCTGTCGGCATTGATCGTCGGCGTGGTCTTGAGCTGCGCGCAAATTGTTTTCGACGCCTATAAAACCCGTCAGGCCGTGGCCAACGACGCTGAGCGCATCCTCGACATGTTCCGTGACCCCTCCACTCAGGCCGTCTACAGCCTGGATCGTGAGATGGGCATGCAAGTGATCGAAGGTCTGTTTCAGGACGACGCGGTGCGCCAGGCCTCTATCGGTCACCCCAACGAAGCCATGCTCGCGCAGAAATCCCGCGACCTGCAGCATTCCAACAGCCGCTGGCTGACCGATCTGATCCTCGGCCAGGAACGCACCTTCACCACGCAGCTGGTGGGTCGCGGCCCCTACAGCGAGTATTACGGCGACCTGAGCATCACCCTCGATACCGCCACCTATGGCGAAAGTTTTATCGTCAGCTCGGTGATCATTTTCATTTCCGGCGTTTTGCGTGCACTGGCGATGGGTCTGGTGCTGTATCTGGTCTATCACTGGCTGCTGACCAAACCGCTGTCGCGGATTATCGAACACCTTACCGAGATCAATCCGGATCGCCCCAGCGAACATAAGATTCCGCAGCTCAAGGGCCACGAAAAAAATGAACTGGGAATCTGGATCAACACCGCCAACCAGTTGCTCGAATCCATCGAACGCAATACCCATCTGCGCCACGAGGCGGAAAACAGCCTGCTGCGCATGGCCCAATACGATTTCCTCACCGGCCTGCCGAACCGCCAGCAATTGCAGCAGCAACTGGACAGGATTCTGGTCGACGCCGGCAAGCTGCAACGCCGGGTCGCGGTGCTGTGTGTAGGGCTGGATGATTTCAAAGGCATCAACGAGCAGTTCAGCTATCAGACCGGCGACCAATTGCTGCTGGCACTGGCTGATCGCCTGCGCGCCCACAGCGGCCGCCTCGGCGCCCTCGCCCGTCTCGGTGGCGACCAGTTCGCGCTGGTGCAGGCCGATATCGAACAGCCTTACGAGGCGGCGGAACTGGCGCAAAGCATTCTCGATGACCTGGAGGCGCCGTTCGCCCTCGACCATCAGGAAATCCGTCTGCGCGCGACCATCGGCATCACCCTGTTCCCGGAGGATGGCGACAGCACAGAGAAGCTGTTGCAGAAAGCCGAGCAAACCATGACGCTGGCCAAGACCCGCTCACGCAATCGCTATCAGTTCTACATCGCCAGCGTCGACAGCGAGATGCGCCGCCGTCGCGAACTGGAAAAAGACCTGCGTGATGCACTGGTGCGCGATCAGTTCTACCTGGTTTATCAACCGCAGATCAGCTACCGCGACCACCGCGTGGTCGGGGTCGAAGCGCTGATTCGCTGGCAGCACCCGGAACACGGTCTGGTGCCGCCCGATCTGTTCATTCCACTGGCCGAGCAGAACGGCACGATCATCGCCATCGGCGAATGGGTGCTCGATCAGGCCTGCAAGCAATTGCGCGAGTGGCACGATCAGGGCTTCGTCGATCTGCGCATGGCGGTCAATCTGTCCACCGTGCAACTGCACCACGCCGAGCTGCCACGGGTGGTCAACAACCTGCTGCAGATGTATCGCCTGCCGCCGCGCAGCCTGGAACTGGAAGTCACCGAAACCGGCCTGATGGAAGACATCAGCACCGCCGCCCAGCATTTACTGAGCCTGCGCCGCTCAGGTGCACTGATCGCCATCGACGATTTCGGCACCGGTTATTCATCGCTCAGTTATCTGAAAAGCCTGCCGCTGGACAAGATCAAGATCGACAAGAGCTTCGTCCAGGATCTGCTCGATGACGACGACGATGCGACCATCGTTCGCGCGATCATCCAACTGGGCAAAAGCCTCGGCATGCAGGTGATTGCCGAGGGCGTGGAAACCGCTGAACAGGAGAGCTACATCATCTCCGAAGGTTGCCACGAAGGTCAGGGTTACCACTACAGCAAACCACTGCCGGCGCGGGAGTTGAGCGTTTATCTCAAGCAGGCGCAGCGCAGTAATGCGGCCATTCTTTAGAAGATCAAAAGATCGCAGCCTCGTTTCACTCGACAGCTCCCACATTTGAAATGCGCCCCCCTGCAGAAGCTGCCAAGGGCTGAGATCTTTTGATCCTGGTGTGCGAATAGGAAATATTTCCAAGCACTACCCTTTACACATAATGCGAAAGATTTGCATTATGTCGCAGTTTTGCGCACCCCCCGCGTGAGTCCATTCAATTACCGAAGCAGGATGTTCGCCATGATTCGTATGCCTCTGGCTACCGCCAGTCTGCTGGCCATCGCTATTTCCCTCGCCGGTTGCGGCGAAGGCAAAGACAAGGCTGCCGCCCCGGCCACGCCGACTCCAGCCGCCAGCACCGCTGCTCCAGCGGCCGCGCCAGCCGCTGCCGGTAAAGTCGACGAAGCCGCTGCCAAGGCTGTGGTTGCACACTACGCCGACATGGTCTTCGCCGTTTACAGCGATGCCGAATCCACCGCGAAAACCCTGCAAACTGCCGTCGACGCGTTCCTCGCCAAGCCGAACGCTGACACCCTGAAAGCCGCCAAGGCTGCCTGGGTTGCCGCTCGCGTGCCTTACCTGCAGAGCGAAGTGTTCCGCTTCGGCAACACCATCATTGATGATTGGGAAGGCCAGGTTAACGCCTGGCCACTGGACGAGGGTCTGATCGACTACGTCGATAAATCCTACGAGCACGCACTGGGCAACCCGGGCGCCACTGCCAACATCATCGCCAACACCGAAGTACAGGTCGGCGAAGACAAGGTCGACGTTAAAGACATCACTCCGGAAAAACTCGCCAGCCTCAACGAGCTGGGCGGTTCCGAAGCCAACGTCGCCACCGGCTACCACGCCATCGAGTTCCTCCTGTGGGGCCAGGATCTGAACGGCACCGGCCCTGGCGCTGGCAACCGTCCTGCTTCCGACTACCTGGAAGGCGCCGGCGCCACTGGCGGCCACAACGACCGTCGTCGTGCCTACCTGAAGTCCGTGACCCAACTGCTGGTCAGCGACCTGGAAGAAATGGTCGGTAACTGGAAGCCGAACGTGGCTGACAACTATCGCGCCACTCTGGAAGCCGAGCCGGCTGAAACCGGTCTGCGCAAAATGCTCTTCGGCATGGGCAGCCTGTCCTTGGGCGAACTGGCGGGCGAGCGCATGAAGGTTTCCCTGGAAGCCAACTCCCCTGAAGACGAGCAGGATTGCTTCAGCGACAACACCCACAACTCGCACTTCTACGATGCCAAAGGCATTCGTAACGTTTACCTGGGCGAGTACACCCGTGTTGATGGCACCAAACTGACCGGCGCCAGCCTGTCGTCGCTGGTGGCCAAGGCCGATCCGGCTGCCGACACCGCACTGAAAGCCGATCTGGCCGCCACCGAAGCGAAGATCCAGGTCATGGTCGATCACGCCAACAAGGGTGAGCACTACGACCAGTTGATCGCTGCCGGCAACACGGCGGGCAATCAGATCGTTCGCGACGCCATCGCCTCGCTGGTCAAGCAGACCGGTTCGATCGAAGCCGCTGCCGGCAAACTGGGCATCAGCGACCTGAACCCGGATAACGCTGATCACGAATTCTGATCACAGCGTCTGCGTCAGAAAAAGGCGACCTTCGGGTCGCCTTTTTCATACCTGCTTTTTGTGGTGATGCTGATGGCCTCATCGCTGGCAAGCCAGCTCCCACAGTTTTCGCGGCGTTCACACACTCCGGGTACAACACAAATCCTGTGGGAGCTGGCTTGCCAGCGATGGCTGCGTCTCGGTCTCGAGTGAAACCCTGCCGCAAATCAAGCAAACGATAATTCCTCTTATTCAATCCCCCCGGCCCTGTTAGACTTTGCGCCTTTGTTTTCGCCCGTCCGCAGGATGTCTGATGCCCTCGCTGCCTCTTCGCTTGTCCGCACTGTTTCTGGCCCTGAGCCTGAGTGCCTGCGATGACGCCCCGCGTTTCACCAAGGCCGAGCCCGGTGAAGCACGCTCGGGGGGCGCGGCGACCGTGCGCAAGACCGATCAGAACGCATTCTCCCTGCCCTCGGCCAACCTGCCGCCGTCGCGGCGGGTGGACTTCAGCGTCGGCAACAGCTTTTTCCGCAGCCCGTGGGTGATCGCGCCGTCGACCACCACCGCCCGCGATGGCCTCGGCCCGCTGTTCAACACCAACGCCTGCCAGAACTGCCACATCAAGGACGGTCGCGGTCATCCGCCAGCGCCCGATGCCGCCAACGCCGTATCGATGCTGGTGCGCCTGTCGATTCCCGATGCACCGGAATTCGCCAAACTCATCGAGCAGGTGGGTGTTGTGCCAGAGCCGGTCTACGGCGGGCAATTCCAGGACATGGCGGTGCCCGGCGTCGCCCCCGAAGGCAAGGTCCGTGTCGATTACACGCCGGTGCTGATCCGTTTCAAGGACGGCAGCGAAGTCGAACTGCGCAAACCGCTGTTGCAGATCACCCAGCTCGGCTACGGCCCGATGCACCCGGACACGCGTTTTTCGGCTCGCGTCGCCCCGCCAATGATCGGCCTCGGCCTGCTCGAAGCGATTCCGGAAGAGGCGATACTCGCCAATGCCACCGCGCAGGCCAACGGCAAAAACGGCATCAATGGCCGGCCGAACCGCGTTTGGGATGACGAATTACAGAAAACCGTGATCGGCCGGTTTGGCTGGAAAGCCGGGCAACCGAACCTCAATCAACAGAATGTTCACGCGTTTTCCGGTGACATGGGCCTCACCACCAGTCTGAGACCGTTCGATGACTGCACCGACGAGCAAACCGCCTGCAAACAGGCGCCGAACGGCAATGGCCCGAACGGCGAGCCGGAAGTCAGCGACAACATTCTGCGTCTGGTGCTGTTCTACAGCCGCAACCTCGCCGTCCCCGCGCGTCGCGGCGTCAACGATGAGCAGGTGCTGGCCGGCAAGAGCCTGTTCTTCCAGGCGGGTTGCCAGTCCTGCCACACACCGAAATACACCACCGCTGCCAACGCAGCCGAACCTGAACTGGCCAATCAAGTGATTCGCCCGTACAGCGATCTGCTGCTGCACGACATGGGCGACGGTCTGGCCGACAACCGCACGGAATTCCAGGCCTCCGGCCGCGACTGGCGCACCCCGCCGTTGTGGGGGATCGGCCTGACCCAAGCGGTCAGTGGCCACACCCAGTTTTTGCATGACGGCCGCGCACGCAATCTGCTCGAAGCGGTGCTCTGGCACGGCGGCGAAGCTGCAGCTGCGCAGCAACAGGTTTTAGCTTTCAATGCCGAGCAGCGTGCCGCGCTGCTGGCGTTTCTGAACTCACTTTAAACACTTAAAAGAATCGGGAGCCCGACATGTTCCGTCCCAAGTTGTTGTTCACCAGCCTTGCCGCGCTTGCCCTCGGTGCTTGCTCGCCACAGGACCCGCAAGCAGTCACCTCGGCGGCCATCGCCAAATCGGTGATCCTGCCGACCTACACCCGTTGGGTCGAAGCCGACAAGCAACTGGCGGTCAGCGCCCTCGCCTACTGCCAGGGCAAAGAGAACCTGGAAACCGCCCGCGCCGACTTCCTGCACGCACAGAAAGCCTGGGCCGAGCTGCAACCATTGCTGATCGGCCCGCTGGCCGAAGGAAACCGTTCGTGGCAGGTGCAGTTCTGGCCGGACAAGAAAAACCTCGTCGGCCGTCAGGTCGAGCAACTGGTCGTCGCCCAGCCGCAGATCGATGCTGCCGCCCTGGCCAAATCCAGCGTGGTGGTTCAGGGACTGTCGGCTTACGAATACATCCTGTTCGACGCCAAGCCTGATGTCGCCAACGCCGAACAGAAAGCCAAGTACTGCCCGCTGCTGATCGCCATCGGCGAACGCCAGAAGCAACTGGCCGAAGAGATTCTGCAGAGCTGGAACAACAGCGACGGCATGCTCGCGCAGATGAGCAAATTCCCGAACCAGCGCTACGCCGACTCCCACGAAGCGATCGCCGATCTGCTGCGTGTACAGGTCACCGCGCTCGACACCCTGAAGAAAAAGCTCGGCACGCCAATGGGCCGCCAGAGCAAGGGTGTGCCACAACCGTTCCAGGCCGATGCATGGCGTAGCCAGTCGTCGCTGACCGCGCTGGAAGCCAGCCTCGCCGCCGCCAAAACCGTATGGGAAGGCGTCGACAACAAAGGCCTGCGCGGTCTGTTGCCGGCCGAGCAAAAACCGCTGGCGGACAAGATCGACGCCGCCTATGCCGCCTCGCTGAAACTGTTCGACAGCACCCAGCGTTCGCTCGGCGAAATGCTCGAAGACGACGCCGGTCGTCAGCAACTCAACGATATCTACGACAGCCTCAACGTGGTCCATCGCCTGCACGAAGGCGAACTGGCCAAGGCGCTGGGTATCCAACTGGGCTTCAACGCCAACGACGGTGACTGATGAGGGCAAGTGCCATGCTGCGACGCCAGGCTCTGACTTTAGGTAGTGTGCTGCTGGGAGCAGTGACGCTGGGCGGCTGGACGCTGTTCAAACGCAAGGATCAGAGCCCGCTGCTGCTGTCGGCGCGCGACGACACCGACGGCAAGCATTACGCCGTCGGTTATCGGCTCGACGGCACGCGGCTGTTCGCCACCGAAGTCGGCCAGCGTTGCCACGACATCATCAACCACCCGACGCTGCCGATTGCGTTGTTCGTCGCCCGCCGGCCGGGCACCGAGAGCTACCTGATCGACCTGCGTGACGGCACGTTGTTGCAGACCGTGACGTCGCAGCCGAACCGGCATTTCTACGGCCACGCGGTGATTCACAAGGATGGCGAGTACCTGTACGCCACCGAAAACGACACGACCGATCCGGGCCGTGGCTTGCTCGGGGTGTACAAATTTGAAGGCGAGCGGCTGGTGCACAGCGGCGAGATTTCCACCCACGGCCTCGGCCCGCATCAGGTCTCGTGGATGCCCGATGGCGAAACCCTGGTGGTGGCCAACGGCGGGATTCGGACCGAGGCGGAAAGCCGCGTCGACATGAACCTCAACGCCATGGAGCCAAGCCTGGTGCTGATGCAGCGCGACGGCACCTTGCTGAGCAAGGAAACCCTCGCCCAGCAGATGAACAGCGTGCGGCATCTGGGGATCGCCAGTGACGGCACCATCGTCGCCGGTCAGCAATTCATGGGCGCGTCTCACGAACGTTCGGAGTTGCTGGCGATCAAGCGTCCGGGGCAGCCATTCGTAGCGTTTCCGGTGCCGGACCATCAGTTGCAGTCGATGGGGCATTACACCGCCAGCGTCGCGGTACACAGCGATTTGCGTCTGGTGGCGCTGACTGCGCCGCGTGGCAACCGTTTTTTCATCTGGGATCTGGACAGCGGCGAAGTACGCCTCGATGCACCGCTGGCCGATTGCGCGGGCGTTGGTGCGGTGAAGGACGGTTTTGTCGTGACCTCCGGTCAGGGCCGCTGCCGGTATTACGATTGCCGCCAGGATGAGCTGCTGGCCAAGCCGCTGGAACTGCCGGCGGGGCTCTGGGACAACCATCTGCACTTGATCGCATAACCCACCTGTTCTGAGTACGACTCATAAACTGTGGCGAGGGGATTTATCCCCGATCGGCTGCGCAGCAGTCGCAAAACCATCGCACACGGTTCAATTGACAGACCGCGGTTGCAGGTTTTGAGGTGGCTTCGCCGCCCATCGGGGATAAATCCCCTCACCACAGGTTTTGTGTTCAGACTTCTTCACTCCGTCCTCACCTGTAATAACTGCCAGTTGGAATCCCCCCTGAACTCGGAGTAATGTGCCCGCCTGTCTCACCTGATTTATCCAAGGAACTGGAAATATGCTGCGTCGCCGCATGCTGATCATGTTGGGTGTTGTGTTGCTGATCGTCCTGGTTCTGGGCGGGTACAAAGCCTTTTCGATCTATACGATGATCCAGGGCTTCTCCAAGCCGAAACCGCCGATCAGTGTCGCCGTGGCCAACGCCACCGAGCGCCCGTGGCAGATGCGTTTGCCCACGGTCGGCACGCTCAAGGCGTTGCAAGGCGTCGAGCTGAGCCTGGAAGTCGCCGGCACCGTCACCGAGCTCAAGTTCGAATCAGGGCAGAAGGTCAAAGCCGGGCAACCGTTGCTGCAACTCGACAGCGCCGTTGAAACCGCCCTGCTGGAAACCGCCAAGGCTGACCTTGGTCTGGCGCAACTGGACTTCGGCCGGGGCAGCCAACTGGTCGACAGCCGCGCGATTTCCAAAGGCGAATACGACCGGCTCTCCGCTGTTCTGCAAAAGAACCGGGCCACGGTCAATCAGCTCAATGCCTCACTGGCGAAAAAACGCATCCTCGCCCCGTTCAGCGGCACCATCGGCATCCGTCAGGTCGACGTCGGCGACTACCTCGCGAGCGGCACCAAAATTGCCACATTGCAGGACCTGAGCAGCCTCTACGCCGACTTCTACCTGCCCGAGCAGTCGGTGCCGAAACTCGCGATCGGCCAACCGGTGAACGTCTCGGCCGGCGCTTACCCCGGCCAGAACTTCCCGGGCAAAATCAGCGCGATCAACCCTATCGTCGAAAGCACCACGCGCAACATCCTCGTCCGCGCCACCCTGGCCAACCCCGACGGCAAACTGCTGCCGGGCATGTTTGCCAGCCTCGAAGTTTTGCTGCCGGATCCGCAGACCCACGTCGTGGTGCCGGAAAGCGCGATCACCTACACCCTCTACGGCAATTCGCTGTACGTGGTCGGGCAGAAAAAAGCCGAGGACGGCAGCGTCGAAAAAGACGACAAGGGCCAACCGGTGCTGATCGCCGAGCGGCGCTTCATCGAAACCGGTGAACGCCGCGATGGCCTGGTGATGATCAACAAGGGCGTACAGAGCGGCGAACAAGTGGTGACGGCCGGCCAGATCAAACTGGACAACGGCGCACACATTGCCATCAGCGACGACAAGACCCTCGGCGAGCAGAACAGTCCGCCCCGCGCCGACTGATCAAGGAATCCCCCTGGCTTTTACTGAGCCGTTCATCCGCCGCCCGGTGCTCGCCACCGTGGTCAGCCTGCTGATTGTGCTGCTGGGCTTTCAGGCCTGGAGCAAGTTGCCGCTGCGCCAATACCCGCAAATGGAAAACGCCCTGATCACCGTGACCACGGCGTACCCCGGGGCCAACGCCGAGACCATTCAGGGCTACATCACCCAGCCGATGCAACAGAGCCTGGCCAGTGCCGAAGGCATCGACTACATGACCTCGGTCAGTCGGCAGAACTTCTCGGTGATCTCGATCTACGCACGCATCGGCTCCAACACCGACCGCTTGTTCACCGAGTTGCTGGCCAAGGCCAACGAGGTGAAGAACAAACTGCCGCAGGACGCCGAAGACCCGGTACTGAGCAAGGAATCCGCTGACGCCTCGGCGCTGATGTACATCAGTTTCTTCAGCAAGGACTTGAGCAACCCGCAGATCACCGACTACCTGTCACGGGTGATCCAGCCAAAACTGGCGACCCTGCCGGGCATGGCCGAGGCGGAGATTCTCGGCAATCAGGTGTTCGCCATGCGCCTCTGGCTCGACCCGGTGAAACTCGCCGGTTTCGGCCTCAGCGCCAGCGACGTGACCAACGCGGTGCGCCAGTACAACTTCCTCTCCGCCGCCGGCGAAGTGAAAGGCGAGTACGTGGTCACCAGCATCAACGCCAACACCGAACTGAAATCCGCCGAGGCTTTCGCCGCGATTCCGCTCAAGGTCAGTGGCGACAGTCGCGTGCTGCTCAGCGATGTCGCACGGGTGGAAATGGGTGCGGAAAACTACGATTCGATCAGCTCGTTCGGCGGCACCCCCTCGGTGTACATCGGCATCAAGGCTACGCCGGGGGCCAACCCGCTTGATGTGATCAAGGAAGTGCGCAAGCTGATGCCGGAGCTGGAAGCTCAACTGCCACCGAACCTGAAAAGCGAGATCGCCTACGACGCCACACTGTTCATTCAGGCGTCCATCGACGAAGTGGTGAAAACCCTGTTCGAAGCGGTGCTGATCGTCATCGTCGTGGTGTTCCTGTTCCTCGGCGCGCTGCGTTCGGTGGTGATCCCGGTGGTGACCATTCCGCTGTCGATGATCGGCGTGATGTTCTTCATGCAGATGATGGGCTACTCGATCAACCTGCTGACCTTGCTGGCGATGGTGTTGGCAATCGGTCTGGTGGTGGACGATGCGATTGTCGTGGTGGAGAACATCCACCGGCATATCGAGGAAGGCAAGACGCCGTTCGACGCGGCACTCGAGGGCGCTCGGGAAATCGCCATGCCGGTGGTGTCGATGACTATCACCCTGGCAGCCGTTTACGCACCAATCGGCTTCCTCACCGGGCTGACCGGTGCGCTGTTCAAGGAATTCGCCCTGACCCTGGCCGGCGCGGTGGTGATTTCCGGGGTCGTCGCGCTGACACTGTCGCCGATGATGTGCGCCTTTTTGCTGCGTCACGAGGAAAACCCCAGCGGGCTGGCGCATCGCCTCGACCGCATCTTTGACGGCCTCAAACGCCGTTACCAACGCATGCTGCACGGCACGCTGAACACCCGGCCGGTGGTGCTGGTGTTCGCCGTGATCGTGCTGTGTCTGATTCCGGTGTTCCTCAAGTTCACCAAATCGGAACTGGCGCCCGACGAAGACCAGGGCATCATTTTCATGATGGCCACCGCCCCGCAGCCAACCAACCTCGATTACCTGAGCACCTACACCGACGAGTTCATCAAGATCTTCAAGGAGTTTCCGGAGTACTACTCCTCGTTCCAGATCAACGGCTACAACGGTGTGCAGGCGGGGATCGGCGGCTTCCTGCTCAAGCCATGGAACGAGCGCAGCCGCACGCAGATGGAAATCCTTCCCGAGGTGCAAGGCAAACTGGGCGCCATCCCGGGCTTGCAGATTTTTGGATTCAACCTGCCTTCCCTGCCCGGTACCGGTGAAGGTTTGCCGTTCGAATTCGTGGTCAACACTGCCAACGATTATGAACTGCTGCTGCAAGTGGCCGACCGGATCAAGAAACGCGCCATGGAGTCGGGCAAGTTCGCTTTCGTCGACCTCGATCTGGCGTTCGACAAACCGGAAGTGGTGGTCGACATCGACCGCGCCAAAGCCGCGCAGATGGGCGTGTCGATGCAGGACCTCGGTGGCACTCTCGCCACTCTGCTGGGCGAGGCGGAAATCAATCGTTTCACCATCGAAGGGCGCAGCTACAAGGTCATCGCCCAGGTTGAACGTCCCTACCGCGACAACCCGGGCTGGCTGAACAATTACTACGTCAAGAACACCCAGGGCGAGTTGCTGCCCCTGTCGACGCTGATCAAGGTCAGCGACCGCGCACGACCGCGCCAGCTCAACCAGTTCCAGCAACTCAATGCGGCGAAGATCTCCGGCTTCCCCTTGGTGAGCATGGGTGAAGCAATCGATACGGTATTGCAGATCGCCCGGGAAGAAGCGCCAGCCGGTTTTGCGTTCGATTACGGCGGCGCGTCACGGCAGTTCGTGCAGGAAGGCAGTGCCCTGTGGGTGACGTTTGCCTTGGCGCTGGCAATCATTTTTCTGGTGCTGGCGGCGCAGTTCGAGAGCTTCCGCGATCCGCTGGTGATTCTGGTGACGGTGCCACTGTCGATCTGCGGCGCTCTGATTCCGCTGTTCCTCGGCTGGTCGAGCATGAACATTTACACCCAGGTCGGGCTGGTAACGCTGATCGGCTTGATCAGTAAGCACGGGATCCTGATCGTCGAATTCGCCAACCAGTTACGCAAGGACAAAGGCCTGAGCGCGCGTGAGGCGGTGGAAGAAGCCGCCGCGATTCGTCTGCGGCCGGTGCTGATGACCACGGCGGCGATGGTGTTCGGCATGGTGCCGCTGATTCTGGCGACCGGCGCGGGAGCGGTGAGCCGGTTTGATATCGGTACGGTGATTGCGACGGGGATGTCGATCGGCACGTTGTTTACGCTGTTTGTGCTGCCGTGCATCTACACCCTGCTGGCGAAACCGGATCCCAAACCAACCGCATAACCCTGTAGGAGCGAGCCTGCTCGCGATAGCGGTGTGTCAGGCCCCCTGGTATTGACTGACACACCGCTATCGCGAGCAGGCTCACTCCTACATAGAGATCTGCGTTGCCCAAGGATAAAAAAAGGCCTCGCATCTGCGAGGCCTTTTATGTGGGCTTCAATCGGTTCAACTTTGCGGCCTCATCCCTTGCGAAAGTCCGAACATGAACAGCAACAAATCATGGTCGGGTTTGGTCGCCACGGAGGCTTTCGCCACCCGTGGTACCGCGCAGTGAGCATCGTCTACAGACGCGCCAACAACCTGCATGCGGGGCTGCTCCCAGGCAGCCACCGCCAGTGAAGCAACTGCCAAGGCCCCTACCAGGAACAAACCTCGTGCAATTTCGAGTTTCATCGCTATAAACCTTTGATAGCGCTGCCAAACGCCGTCTCGTAAAAATAGACGAGTTTCTTCCAGTCCGCGTCGCGGAACGACGAATGGCGGCGCAGTTGTTTCATGTCATGGGAGGCGGCGCGATAAGCGGTCAGGCGCTGGCGGCATTTCTCCAGATCAATCAATGCCACTTCAACTTTTGCCGATTCGCCCTCGCCCGTCACCCGTACGAAAACGTGTTTGATGTAGATGCAGCTGTGTTGCCAGCGACCCTTGTGCATACGCGCGAGGTTTTCGGCGAGATCCTTGAGCACACGCTCATAGATCGCATCGCCGCACTGATCGCGGCCACCGGCAGCAGCCAGCCAGTGTTCCAGTTCCTGGAAACCGTCCAGGGACTTGGTCACCAACAATGCCCGCCACTTGTGCTGCGGATCGGGCTGAGCGCCGCAGAAAACGATTTGCGGGACCCGCACCCCGAGTTTGCTGACGCCGGTCAGCGCATCGAGTTCGCGCAGCACGGTCGGGCGGCCGAACGGATGCAGCCAGCTACGGTAAATATGTCCAGTCTGGCGTTTGGCATAGAGCAATTGGCCATCCCGGCCGACGATCCTTTGCACGCCACTTTCACCACCACGGCGAACATTCGGTTCTTCCACCCACTCACCGCGCTGACTCCAGTAGTAGTCGAAGCGATCCTGGGGAGCGACTTCCGTTTCTGCTGCAAATTGCACTGCCATCCTGTTACCTCTTGCGTAATACGTAAACCCGCCACATCGCATAGAGCGGAATAAAGTCCAGTTGTTCCTGAATGCGGAAACCCGCCTGTTCAAATTCTTTTTCAACCGTAGCAACCGGTAACACAAAGCGATTCTGGTAGTCGCGGTTGGGACGATCCTGCTCAGCTCGTTTGCGCTTCCAGGCCTTGAAATTGCCGTCGACCCACAAAGAAACGATCACGCTGTCGCGGGTGACGCGCTCGAATTCGCGCAAAATCGCCCGGCGGTGCTCGGCTTCACCAATGTGATGCAGCAGCCGCATGCAAAAAATGCTGTCGACGGCGTTATCCGGCAAAGCGATGTCGAACGCTGAGGTGTGCAAGGGTTGTACCCGTTTCACCACGTCGGCCGGTTGAGCTTGCAGTGCCGTCTTGATCATCGACTCGGAGTTATCCGCACCGATGATCACCCGGTTGTGCTTTTCCGCCAGCAATGGCCAGAAGCGTCCGGCACCGCAGGGTAGATCCAGCACCAGACCAGGTTCACCGGCGAGTGTCAGAGCCTTGCGGGCCAACTGCTCGTCACGCCAGTGGGACAGGCGACGGCCAAGACTTTCTTTGTGTTTGCGCAGGTACTTCTGCGCATGTTGATCGTCGTACTTTTCTGAAAAATCGAGCTTGATCGGGCCGGCCATCACCAGGACTCCTGAGTTACTGATGACGCCACCTTAAGCAGCGGCGTGTCAGCGTCAGGTCATCCGGTTGTGAAAAAAATGTCAGGTAAACCGGCAAAGTATTACAGCGTTATACAGGATTTAGACAGGTTGGCGGGAGTAGCATGGAGCCACTATTTGCGCCCGATATTGCCAAGATCCACCTCGAAGCGGCAGCCATTGGGCTTCATCGTGCTCAAGCTGACCGTCCAGCCCTGGTTCTCGCAGATGCGCTGCACAAGAGACAAGCCGAGGCCCAGACCTTCTCCGCGCTTTTCACTGCCACGCACGAAAGGCTCGAACATGGCCTCGCGTTTCTCCTCGGGAATCCCCACGCCCGAATCCTCGACCACAAAGCCATTGCCCGTCAGCGTCAGACGAATGAACCCCTGCTCGGTGTAATGGCAGGCATTGCGCAGCAGATTGCCCATCACCGCCGTCAGCAACGTGGCGTTGTAACAGTCGGCGGGAGGGTTGCCGGGCTCGAACTGCAAGGTCAGGCCTTTGCTTTCGATCGGTTCGCGCCATACGCACAGCAGGCTGTCCGCCACTTGCGCAAGATTCTGTTGCGGCGATGCCCCGGAGTCCTCGCGTTGGGCGCGGGCCAACATCAGGAATGTCTGCACCAGCTCACGCATTTCCTCACTGGCACGAGCAATGCGCTCGACCTGCGAGCGACCGCGTTGATCGATCGCGGGATTCTCGAGCAGCAACTCGCAAGAGCTGGCCAACACCATCAGCGGAGTGCGCAACTCGTGGCTGACGTCGCTGGTAAACAAGCGCTCGCGAGTCAGGGCCTGACGCAATCGCCCCAGCGTGGCGTCAAACGCCACCGCCAGTTCGCCGACTTCGTCAGCCGCGTAGTCCGGTGCCAACGGTGGCGCCAGCCCCAGTAACTGATCGCGATGACGCACCTGCCGTGCCAACCGCACCACCGGCGCCATCACTTTGCGCGCGAGCACCCAGCCGAGGAACACCGCCAACGCCAGACTGAGCACAAAGCCCACCAGCACCACGGCAAACAGCACACGCTCGCGCTCTTCGAAATCGCTTTGATCCTGCAGCAACACGTAGCGCCGACCGTCGACGATCTCGACCATCGCGTGATACGACAATTGTTCGCGGAAGACTTCGTGGAATCCGGAATCGAGGTGACGCAAATCTTTCGGCAGTTCGAAATCACCGGGCCCGCCGCTGAAATAGAACAACTGATCGGGCTCCGGACGATGGCTCCAGTCGGAGACATTGTCCATCAGCAACAGGCGCTGCAAATCGCCACCCAGCCCTGCCGAAATCAGTTTTTCCTCGACCAGGTGCACCGTTGCGACGATGCCCATCGCGAACGCCCCGGCCACCAGTGCGCTCATCAATGCAAAGGCAATGATGATCCGCTGGGAAAGGCTTTGCTTAAACTCCATCACGACCCTCGGCCAGGCGATAACCGACGCCGTGCACGGTGTGCAGCAATGGTTTGGCGAACGGTTTGTCGATCACTTGGCGCAATTGGTGAACGTGGCTGCGCAGGCTGTCGCTGTCCGGGCAGTCATCACCCCACAGCGCTTCTTCGAGAATTTCCCGGCGCAGCACGTGTGGGCTCTTCTGCATCAACACCGCCAGCAACTTCAGGCCGACCGGGTTTAGTTTCAACAGCTTGCCTTCGCGGGTCACTTCCAGGGTATCGAGGTCGTAGCTCAGATCGCCGACCTGTAAGGCACGTCGACCACCGCCCTGAGCCCGACGCATCACCGCTTCAATGCGCGCGGCCAGCTCGGACAAGGCAAATGGCTTGATCAGATAATCGTCAGCCCCGGACTTGAAGCCCTGCAGGCGATCGTCGAGCTGATCGCGGGCGGTGAGCATGATCACCGGGGTGTCGCGGCGGGCATCTTCGCGCAGGCGTTTGCACAGCGTGTAGCCATCAATGCCAGGCAACATGATATCGAGCACGATCAGGTCGTAATGCTCGGTGGCCGCCAGATGCAGGCCCGACAGACCGTCCTGGGCGCAATCGACGGTGTAGCCCTTGAGCCCCAGGTAATCGGCCAGATTGGCCAGGATATCGCGGTTGTCTTCGACCAATAGAATTCGCATGGGCACCTCCTCCGTACACAGTAACGGCCGTCATGGCCCGCGCAGCTTACGGCCAAGTGTGGCTCAGGGCTAGGCGTGTGTAGGGTTGTTTATCGATAAAGATGTTCATTGCGCCAACCAACGTTTTTTTCACTTTCGGTTAACAAATCGGCGACGCCATCGCGCGCAGAATCCACGCATTTACGCTCTTCGAACACACTTACCGACCAAGGAATTACCCATGGCGTCGACCTCTGCCCGTCCCGTTTCAAGGCCGCTGAACTTCTGGTTGTGCCTGGGCATTCCCGCCGTCGCGGCGGTCATTCTGGTACTGCTTGAACTGACCGATCTGGACATGGATCTGGCCAGGCTGTTTTACGACCCAGTCGCGGGCGACTTCATCGGTCGCCACAGTTTCTTCCTGGAGGACATCCTGCATGACCGCGCCAAGCAGGTGGTGATTGCGTTCTCGGTGTTTGCCATCCTCGGTTTCATCGGTGCGTTCTTCATCGACCGGCTCAAACCGTTCAAGCGCGAACTCGGCTGCCTGGTGCTATCGCTAGGCCTGGCGACTTCGTTCGTTACACCGGTCAAAGCCGTAACGGCGGTGCAATGCCCGTGGAGCCTTGAGCAGTTCGGCGGCCATGAGACCTACAGCAAACTGCTCGATCATCGCCCGCCTACCGAAAAACCCGGCCGTTGCTGGCCTGGAGGTCATGCCGCGACCGGTTTCACGTTGTTTGCGCTGTTTTTCGTGCTGCGTGATCGCCGTCCGCGTCTGGCGCGACAGGCGTTTGTTTTTGCGTTTGCCTTGGGTTCGGTGTTTTCGATCAGCCGGATGATGCAGGGTGCGCACTTCTTTTCGCACAACGTGTGGACGGCGATTTTCTGCTGGCTGATTTGTCTGGGGTCGTATTACTGGGTGTTGTATCGCCCGGCGGTGAAGGCTGAGCCCAGCGTCAGAGCACAACCGGCCAGCGCCTGAAACATAGATCCAATGTAGGAGTGAGCCTGCTCGCGATAGCGGTATGTCAGTCGCAGTCATGTTGAATGACACACCGCTATCGCGAGCAGGCTCACTCCTACATGGGTTATGTGTGAAGTTTGATATACGGGCAATAAAAAACCCCGCTGGCTTTCGCCAGCGGGGTTTTGCGTTACGGGGGTAAGGCTGGCTTACATCATGCCGCCCATGCCACCCATGCCGCCCATGTCTGGCATGCCACCACCAGCGCCACCGTCTTTCTTCGGTGCGTCGGCAATCGCAGCTTCGGTGGTCAGGATCAGACCGCCGATCGACGAAGCAGCTTGCAGAGCCGAACGGGTCACCTTGGTTGGATCCAGGATGCCCATTTCGATCATGTCGCCGTACTCGCCAGTCGCAGCGTTGTAACCGAAGTTACCTTTGCCGTTCTTGACTTCGTTGACCACAACGCTTGGCTCGTCGCCGGAGTTGGAAGCGATCTGACGCATCGGTGCTTCAACAGCACGACGCAGAACAGCGATACCCACGTCCTGATCGGCGTTGTCGCCTTTCAGGTCCAGGATAGCTTCCAGAGCACGGATCAGCGCTACGCCGCCGCCAGGTACCACGCCTTCTTCAACGGCTGCACGGGTTGCGTGCAGGGCGTCTTCAACGCGGGCTTTCTTCTCTTTCATTTCGACTTCGGAACCAGCGCCAACCTTGATCACTGCAACACCGCCGGACAGTTTGGCCAGACGCTCTTGCAGTTTTTCACGATCGTAGTCGGACGAAGTTTCGGCAACCTGAGCACGGATCTGAGCGATACGCGCCTGGATGTCGGTTTCTACGCCAGCACCGTCAACGATGATGGTGTTTTCCTTGGAGATGGTCACACGCTTGGCGCTGCCCAGGTTTTCCAGGGTGGCGCTTTCCAGGCTCAGGCCGATCTCCTCGGAGATAACGGTACCGCCGGTCAGAACAGCGATGTCCTGCAGCATGGCCTTGCGACGGTCGCCGAAGCCTGGAGCCTTGACGGCTGCGACTTTAACGATGCCACGCATTTTGTTCACGACCAGAGTCGCCAGGGCTTCGCCTTCAACGTCTTCCGATACGATCAGCAGTGGACGGCCGGCTTTGGCAACGGCTTCCAGTACTGGCAGCATTTCGCGGATGTTCGAGATCTTTTTGTCGACCAGCAGGATCAGCGGGCTGTCCAGCTCGGCAACCATGGTTTCCGGCTTGTTGACGAAGTACGGGGACAGGTAGCCACGGTCGAACTGCATGCCTTCTACAACCGACAGTTCGTTTTCCAGGCCAGTGCCTTCTTCAACGGTG
>NZ_JBIUVJ010000007.1:117042-136877 GCF_044742875.1 Pseudomonas sp. NPDC087817 | reverse complement strand
TGCGCTGACACCAAGGCAATCGCTCAGGTTGGCACCAACACCGCCAACTCCGACAACTCCATCGGCGACAACATTGCCGAAGCCATGGAAAAAGTCGGAGTTGGCGGAGATGGTGCCAACCTGAGCGATTGCCTTGGTGTCAGCGCATGGCTTGGACAGGTTTTTCAGCTCTTTGACAATGGCGATGGTCGCTTTGTCGATGCCGCGCTTCAGGTCCATCGGGTTCATGCCGGCAGCGACGGCTTTCAGGCCTTCGTTGACGATCGACTGAGCCAGAACGGTAGCAGTGGTAGTACCGTCACCGGCGTCATCGTTGGCACGGGAGGCAACGTCTTTGACCAGCTGCGCGCCCATGTTTTCGAAGCGATCTTCGAGTTCGATTTCTTTGGCGACGGAAACGCCGTCCTTCGTGATGGTCGGAGCGCCGAAGCTCTTCTCGATGATCACGTTACGGCCTTTCGGGCCCAGGGTCGCTTTTACTGCGTCAGCCAGGACGTTGACACCGGTGAGCATTTTCTTGCGGGCGGAATCGCCGAATTTAACTTCTTTAGCAGCCATGATCGATATTCCTTAAATACTTTGTAGTAGCGGGAAAATGAGCGGGAAATCAGCCTTCCAGTACGGCGAGAATCTCGTTCTCAGCCATTACCAGCAGGTCTTCGCCGTCGACTTTCACAGTGTTGCTGCCGGAGTAAGGACCGAACACAACCTTGTCGCCGACTTTAACGGCCAGCGCACGCACTTCACCGTTTTCCAGAGTCTTGCCTGGGCCTGCAGCGACAATCACACCGTGGTTGGCTTTTTCAGCAGCCGAACCTGGCAGGACGATACCGCCAGCGGTTTTCTTTTCTTCTTCGCTGCGACGGATAACGACGCGGTCATGCAGAGGACGAAGCTTCATTGTCGATCTCTCCTAATTGTGGTTTTCATCGGCCGGTGTAGTCCCGGCGGGTTTAACAAATCCGGCCTGCGCCGGTTGCGATTCGTCGAGCGAACCGCGGAAGTCTGTCCGACTCGAATGTCGGAAACCTTTCGGTGACCGTTACATAGGGGCGCATAAGCTTATTACAAGGGCGAGGCTAAAATTTTTTCGCGAATGTTGATCACAAAAGCAGCCCATAAACGAACACGGCACCCGAAGGTGCCGTGTCATTGAACAGGTTATTTGCTGTCGCGATGTTCGAACTCACCTTCGATCACATCACCCTCGCGGCCTAGAGGCTGGCGCGGTGCAGGACCGCCACGGGGTTGCAGGTCGTCGGCGAATGCACGCTGGCGCATGGCCTGATCTTCGGCGCGCTGGCGCATCTTGTTCGCCAGTAGACGACGGGTGAACGGCAGCAACATCACCAGACCGACCACATCGCTGATGAAACCCGGCAGGATCAGCAAGCCACCCGCCAGTGCCAGCATCAGGCCTTCAAGCATGGTTTGCGCAGGCAGCTCGCCGCGGTTCAGGCTTTCCCGGGCACGCAGTGCCGTGGCCAGACCGGCGACGCGCAGCACGAACACACCGAACATCGAGCCGAGAATGATCAGCAACAGGGCCGGGAAAAACCCGATAGACCCTGCCACTTTGACGAATACGAAGAGCTCCAGCACCGGAAACAGCAGAAAGAGCAACAAAAAAGGGCGCATCAAAATTTCCTCAACGCAAGAAATGCCTTGCAGTAAGCCTTAGATGACGTCGCCCTTTCGTGAATTCAAGCGTCGGCCACTGTCTTTTTTGGCCAGACCTCAGCGTGAGCCAGAGAAACCAAGGCTTCGCGCACTTGTATCGGCGTATGACAAGGCGCTTGAAACGGCAACCAGTACAGCGCCTGACCGATGCGCAGGTGCATACCCTCGGTGTCGATCCCGGCCAGTTGCGCCGGTACGGTTTTCGGCAGGCCGGCCAGGTCGACGTAATGCGCGATGGCTTTGGCATGGTCGCTATTCATGTGCTCGACCATGCTGATTTCAGCTTTGCCAGCGAATGGATTGGCCAGGGTCAGTTGATCGATCCAGTGAATCGCGCCGAAACCGCCAATGTAGCGATGACGCACAGGCTTCAACACCCAGAAATCGAAATCGTGGGCCTTGTGGTAGTTCTGTGAATCCGGGAAATAGCGGTAGTAGCGCTCGGCGGCGGCTTCAATGGCAGCGGCGTCTTCGAGTTTTTCGGCTTCGGCCAGATAGGTCAGGCGACCAACGGCTTGCACGTCATCGGCCTCGCGTTCACCCACCAGCATCGAGCATTTCGGGTCTTTTTGCAGATTATGGGTGTGCTGGGCGATGCGGCTGATCAGGATCAGCGGCCGACCCTGCTCGTCCAGACAATAAGGCACGACGGAGCCAAAGGGAAAACCGGGCATCGATTTGGAGTGGGTCGACAGCACTCCGCGGTATTCCTTGAGAAGCAATTCTCGGGCATTCTTGGCCACTTCAACGCTCAATTTATGACTCCTTAAATAGAATCCGTCGAAAAAACGGACAGGTGTGCGGGATAAGTTCCGCTCACCTTCGGGCAACTCTCATGTGCAGCCAGGCCACATCGGGCGCAGATCGAGAGACTCTCCAAGGAAAACCACTCTGACCTGCTATCGGGGCATGCGAATGCAACTCAACGACAAAGTAATCATTATCACCGGCGGTTGCCAGGGTTTGGGCCGCTCCATGGCCGAGTATTTCGCCGGTAAAGGCGCGAAGCTGGCACTGGTCGATCTGAACCAGGAAAAACTCGACGACGCGGTTGCCGCCTGCAAAGCCAAGGGTGTCGAGGCGCGCAGCTATCTATGCAACGTCGCCAATGAAGAACAGGTCGAGCACATGGTCGCCCAAGTGGCGGCAGATTTCGGCGCGATCCACGGTTTGATCAACAACGCCGGGATCCTGCGCGATGGCCTGCTGCTCAAGGTCAAGGACGGCGAAATGACCAAGATGAGCCTGGCCCAGTGGCAGGCGGTGATCGACGTCAACCTGACCGGCGTGTTCCTGTGCACCCGTGAAGTGGCGGCAAAAATGGTCGAGCTGAAGAACAGCGGCGCGATCATCAACATCTCGTCGATCTCCCGCGCGGGCAACGTCGGCCAGACCAACTACTCCGCCGCCAAGGCCGGTGTAGCGGCGGCGACCGTGACCTGGGCAAAAGAGCTGGCGCGTTATGGCATTCGCGTGGCGGGCATTGCGCCGGGCTTCATCGAGACCGAGATGACCCTGGGGATGAAGCCGGAAGCGCTGGAGAAAATGACGTCGGGTATTCCGCTCAAGCGCATGGGCAAACCGGAAGAGATCGCCCATTCGGCGGCGTACATCTTCGAGAACGATTATTACACCGGGCGGATTCTGGAGATGGATGGCGGGTTGCGCATCTAACATCCACCGCAAAACAACTGTAGGAGTGAGCCTGCTCGCGATAGCGGATTAACATTCAACAGAAGTGTTGAATGATCGACCGCTATCGCGAGCAGGCTCACTCCTACAGGATTACCGGTGTTGCTGATGGATCAATCGTCGCTGATGGTGATGTTCGGCATGGCCGGCGTTGCCGCTTCCTGCAACACGATTCGTGCGCCCACATGGCGGGCCAGTTCCTGATAGACCATGGCAATCTGGCTGTCTGGTTCGGCAATAACCGTCGGCTTGCCGCCATCGGCCTGTTCGCGGATCAGCATCGACAACGGCAGCGACGCCAGCAGTTCGACGCCATATTGGGTCGCCAGTTTCTCGCCACCACCCTCACCGAACAGATGCTCGGCATGTCCGCAGTTCGAGCAGATGTGCACGGCCATGTTTTCCACCACGCCCAGCACTGGAATGTTGACCTTGCGGAACATTTCCACGCCTTTGCGCGCATCGAGCAGTGCCAGATCTTGCGGGGTAGTGACGATCACGGCACCGGCCACCGGGACTTTCTGCGCCAGGGTCAGTTGAATGTCGCCGGTGCCTGGCGGCATGTCGATGACCAGATAATCCAGATCGCCCCACGCGGTTTGCGTAACCAGTTGCAGCAGCGCGCCGGAAACCATCGGACCGCGCCAGACCATCGGCGTGTTGTCGTCGGTCAGAAAGGCCATCGACATGACTTCCACGCCGTGGGCCTTGAGTGGCACGAACCACTTCTGATCCTTGACCTCAGGGCGGGTACGCTCGGGGATGCCGAACATGATGCCCTGGCTCGGACCGTAGATATCGGCGTCGAGAATCCCGACTTTGGCGCCTTCACGAGCCAGTGCCAGCGCGAGGTTGGCCGCCGTGGTCGATTTGCCCACGCCGCCCTTGCCCGAGGCGACCGCGACCACGTTCTTGACGTTGGCCAGCCCCGGAATCTGCGCCTGGGCCTTGTGCGCGGCAATCACGCTGTTGACTTCAACCTTGGCGATCACAACGCCATCGATGTTTTCGATGGCCAATTGCAGCAATTGCGCCCAGCCGCTTTTGAACAGACCGGCGGCGTAACCGATTTCCAGCTGAACATTGACGCGATCACCGATGATTTCGATGTTCTTCACGCAACCGGCGCTGACCGGATCCTGGTTCAGGTAAGGGTCGGTGTATTGGCTGAGGACGGCTTCCACCGCTGCGCGAGTGACGGCACTCATGGGCAACTCCGATAACAAGACTGGGAAAAGATGGCGGGTATCGTACGCTGGACATTGATTTGAGGCGAACAGATTGCTCGAGCTGGAAAACCTTTGTGGCGAGGGGATTTATCCCCGATCGGCTGCGCAGCAGTCGTGAAACGATTGAACGCGGTGTACCTGATACACCGAGGTATCAGGTTTTGGGGCGGCTTCGCCACCCATCGGGGATAAATCCCCTCGCCACAGGGGCCCATTCATATAGAAAGGTTTCATAGGCTGAAAATTAAGTGACTGGCGTATCCGGAAACAGGTGCACAGGGTGAAAAATATGCGCCAGCGCTTTATAGTGGCCGACCTCCGTTTCATCAAGTAGCGAAGCCCCACATGTCCGAACCACGCAAGATCCTCGTCACCAGCGCCCTGCCCTACGCCAACGGTTCGATTCACCTTGGCCATATGCTGGAATATATCCAGACTGATATGTGGGTGCGCTTCCAGAAGCATCGCGGCAATCAATGCATTTATGTCTGCGCCGACGACGCCCACGGTTCGGCGATCATGCTGCGCGCGGAAAAAGAAGGCATCACCCCGGAACAACTGATCGCCAACGTGCAGGCTGAACACAGCGCCGACTTTGCCGAGTTCCTGGTCGACTTCGACAATTTCCACTCCACTCACGCCGAAGAAAACCGTGAGCTGTCGAGCCAGATCTATATCAAGCTGCGTGATGCCGGGCACATTGCCCAGCGCTCGATCACCCAGTATTTCGACCCGGAAAAGAAAATGTTCCTGGCCGACCGCTTCATCAAGGGCACCTGCCCGAAATGCGGCACCGAAGACCAGTACGGCGACAACTGCGAAAAATGCGGCGCGACCTACGCGCCAACTGATTTGAAGGATCCGAAGTCGGCGATCTCTGGCGCCACACCGGTGCTCAAGGATTCCCAGCACTTCTTCTTCAAGCTGCCGGATTTCCAGCAGATGCTGCAAACCTGGACCCGCAGCGGCACCCTGCAAGACGCCGTCGCCAACAAGATCGCCGAATGGCTGGACGCCGGCCTGCAACAGTGGGACATCTCCCGCGATGCGCCGTACTTCGGCTTCGAGATCCCGGGCGAGCCGGGCAAGTATTTCTACGTATGGCTGGATGCGCCGATCGGCTACATGGCCAGCTTCAAGAACCTTTGCGATCGCACGCCGGAGCTGGACTTCGACGCGTTCTGGGGCAAGGACTCCACCGCCGAGCTGTACCACTTCATCGGCAAGGACATCGTCAACTTCCACGCCCTGTTCTGGCCGGCGATGCTCGAAGGCGCGGGTTACCGCAAGCCAACCGGGATCAACGTTCACGGCTACCTGACCGTCAACGGCCAGAAGATGTCCAAGTCCCGTGGCACCTTCATCAAGGCCCGCACGTACCTGGATCACCTGTCGCCGGAATACCTGCGCTACTACTACGCGGCCAAACTGGGCCGTGGCGTCGATGACCTCGACCTGAACCTCGAAGACTTCGTGCAGAAGGTCAACTCCGACCTGGTCGGCAAAGTTGTCAACATCGCCAGCCGTTGCGCCGGTTTCATTCAGAAAGGTAACGCCGGCCTGCTGGTCGACAACAATGCCGCGCCAGAACTGACCGAGGCTTTCCTCGCCGCCGCGCCAAGCATTGCCGACGCCTATGAAGCCCGCGACTTCGCCCGTGCCATGCGCGAAACCATGGCTCTGGCCGACCGCGCCAACGCGTGGATCGCCGACAAGGCGCCATGGTCGTTGAACAAGCAGGAAGGCAAGCAGGATGAAGTCCAGGCGATCTGCGCCACCGGTATCAACCTGTTCCGCCAACTGGTGATCTTCCTCAAACCGGTATTGCCGCTGCTGGCTGCCGATGCCGAGGCGTTCCTCAACGTCGCCCCGCTGACCTGGAACGACCACACCACCCTGCTGGCCAACCACCAGCTCAACGAATTCAAGCCGTTGATGACCCGCATCGACCCGGTAAAAGTGCAAGCCATGACCGACGCCTCGAAAGAAGACCTGACCGCCAGCCAGACCGACACCGGCGCTGCCGCACCGGCGGGCAACGGCGAACTGGCCAAGGATCCGCTGTCGCCGGAAATCGACTTCGACGCCTTTGCCGCGATTGATCTGCGCGTTGCACTGATCGTCAAGGCCGAACACGTGGAAGGTGCCGACAAGCTGTTGCGCCTGACGCTGGACATCGGTGACGAGCAACGTAACGTGTTCTCCGGGATCAAGAGCGCTTATCCGGACCCGTCCAAACTCGATGGTCGCCTGACCATGATGATCGCCAACCTCAAGCCACGGAAAATGAAGTTCGGTATTTCCGAAGGCATGGTGATGGCGGCAGGTCCTGGCGGTGAAGAAATCTACCTGCTGAGCCCGGACAGCGGCGCCAAGCCGGGTCAACGCATCAAGTAAGACGCGGCGACCAATCGATCCCACCGACGTGCCCTGCATGCCGGTGGGATTTTTCATATCTGGCCCACCCTGCCGGATAATGCCTAACCTTAAGAGACACCCGCCCGTTTCGCCGGCAGAACCATGACCGAACTTGTGCTTACGCTTTTCAGTGCCGCGCTGCTCAACAACTTCGTGTTGCACTGGCCGCTGGGCGTCGATCCGCTGCTGGCGGGCAGTCGCCGTCAGGTACATGCGCTGGGGCTGGCGACGTTGTGCCTGATGCTGATCGTAGGCGTAATCAGTCAGGCCATCTGGCACTGGCTGCTGGTGCCATTGCAACTGCAAGCCCTGCGTCTATTCGTTTTTCTGCCGTTGAGCGTGCTGTTGATCGCACCGCTGCTGAAAGCGCTGGCTCGCGGGCTGCCCGACTGGCCGTTCGAGGGTTTGTGGCCGCTGTTGCTGGGCAATGCCGGCATACTCGGGCTGGCGCTGATCAATGCGCAAAACGATCAAGGGCTGCTGCCTGCAACGGCATTGAGCCTTGGCGCGGGGCTGGGCTTCTGGCTGGTCCTGTGCCTGTTCAGCGATTTGCGCGAGCGCACGGCCGGCAACGACATTCCTCTGCCCTTTCGCGGCTTGCCGATCGACCTGATCGGCGCCGGATTGATCGCAGTGATTTTTCTCGGATTCAGTGGACTGATCAAAACATGAGTCTGATTCAACGCATCGATGCCCTGCTGCCGCAGACCCAATGCGGCAAGTGCGGCCACCCCGGATGCAAACCCTACGCCGAAGGCATCGCCGCCGGCGAGCCGATCGACAAATGCCCGCCGGGCGGTGACGAAACGGTGGCGGCATTGGCCGAGTTGCTGAAAGTGCCGGTGCTGGAACTGGACATCAGCCGCGGTTCGGCACCGCCACAAGTCGCCTACATCCGCGAAGCCGAATGCATCGGTTGCACCAAGTGCATCCAGGCCTGCCCGATCGACGCCATCGTCGGTGCGGCGAAATTGATGCATACGGTGATCATCGACGAGTGCACCGGTTGCGACCTGTGCGTGGCGCCGTGCCCGGTGGATTGCATCGAAATGCATCCACTGCCGCTCGGCACGTTGCCGGTGGTGGGCGGGCTGGCGTTCAGTCTTGAAGAACAACGCGCGCGCGCCGTCAAACGCGACCATGCTCGCCAGCGTTTCGAACGCCGTAACGCGCGCCTGCAACGGGAAGAACAGCAGAAACAGGCTGAACGTGAGGCCAGGGCGAAAAAAGCCACGCAATCTGAGGTAACAACGCTCGACCCCGTGCAGGCTGCGTTGGAGCGTGTGCGCGCGCAAAAAGCCGCCACGGCTGATGCTGCGCTGAAGAAAGCCAAGATTGACGTCGCGATGAGCCGCGCGCAATTGCACAAATCGCTGAAAGCCTTCGGCCATCCGCCGACCTTTGAGCAGCAGTCGCAATTGATCGTGCTGCAGCAACAATTCGAAGCAGCCGAGCAGGCCCTGGCGAAACTCGAAAGCGCCACACCCGCCGCTCCGGTCGCGCCAGTCCCGGCGAAGGACGCCGACCTGAAACGAGCAAAGATCCAGTTGGCCATGCGGCGCGCCGAGCTGAAAAAGGCCCAGACTGCCGAGGCGCCACCCGAGCAAATTACGGCGCTGGAGCAATCACTGCGTGAAGCCGAGCAAGCCCTCCACACCGCCGAAAACTCAAGTGATCAGCCTGTGCCTGACCTTGTACGAGTCGAAAAACGCCCGATCGACGGCCAGCTTCGTCAGTTGAAAACCGAATTGGCCTACGCCCGCGCCGACTTCAACAAACTCGAACGTCGCGCCGACACGCCCGCCGAAACCCTCGACAAGGCCCGCGCCCGCCTGCAAGACGCCGAGCGCCAGGTGCAAGACCATGTCGCCCCTTGAGGCGCCGGACGATCGCCTGCAACAGGCGATGAAACAGGTACTGCTCGCTACGCTGCCGGGGCTGCTGGCCTTGTTCGCGCTGTACGGCTGGGGCGTGTTGATCAATTTGATTCTGTCGGTCAGCACCGCGTTGATCGTTGAGGCGTGCGTCATGCGTCTGCGCCGCCAATCGTTACAGCCGACGCTGAGCGACGGCAGTGCGCTGGTCAGCGCGACACTGCTGGCCGTCGCGTTGCCAGCGTATTGCCCATGGTGGCTGACGGTGACCGCAATCGCCTTCGGTCTGTTGTTTGGCAAGCACCTGTATGGCGGCGTGGGTAAAAATCCGTTCAACCCGGCCATGCTCGGATTTGCCTTGATCATCGTGATGTTTCCACAGCCGATGACACATTGGCCGGCTCACGGCCTGGCGCTGTTCGACGCAGTGCAGCAGGTGTTCAATCCCGCTCAGGCGCCGGACGCCTGGGTTCAGGCCACAGCGCTGGACAGTCTGCGCATCAATAAAAGTCTGACCATCGATGAGTTGTTCGCCGCCAGTCCGGCATTCGGGCGCTTCGGCGGCCGGGGTGTGGAATGGGTGAACCTGGCATTTCTCGCGGGCGGGCTGTTCCTGCTGCAACGACGAGTGTTCGGCTGGCATGCGCCGGTTGGCATGCTCGCCAGCCTGTTTGTGGTCAGTCTGTTGTGCTGGAACGGCTCGGGCTCGGACTCACACGGCTCGCCGCTGTTTCACCTGCTCAGTGGCGCCACCATGCTTGGCGCATTCTTCATCATTACTGAACCGGTGTCCGGCGCCAAAAGTCCTCTCGCCCGCTTACTGTTTGGCGTCGGTGTCGGCTTGCTGACTTATCTGATTCGCACCTGGGGCGGGTATCCGGACGGTGTCGCGTTTGCGGTGTTGCTGATGAATCTCTGCGTGCCGGCGCTGGAACGGTTTGCCGCCAGTCGACAAGCACAGGTGAGCCCATGAATCGGACGACAAGCGCGCTCACGCTGCTGCTGTTGGCCGTCGTCGGCGTCGGTGCGACGTACTTTGTACAACGCAGCAATGCACCGCAGATTGCCGCTGCGCAACGTCTGTTCGACAGCCGCAAACTGCTCGACGTGCTCGCGGCAGAGACCTATGACAATCAACCTCTGGAACAGCCGCTGGTCCTGGCAAACGTCGCCTTGAGCCACAGCACACTGACCGGCGGCTATCGCGCGACCAAGGCTGGCCAGTCAGTCGCGGTGTTGCTGCGCAGCCAGACCGAGGGCTATGCGGGCAGCATCGAGTTGCTGATCGCCATCGATGCGGAAGGAAAATTGCTCGGTGTGAAAACCCTCAAGCAGACAGAAACCCCGGCACTGGGCGGACATTTGGGCGACTGGCCGAATACGTGGTTGCAGGTATTTACCGGCAAATCGAGCAATCAACCGACGGATTCCGGTTGGGCGCTGAAAAAGGATCAGGGGCAGTTTGATCAGATGGCTGGCGCGACCATTACGTCTCGCGCGGTGATCAATGCAATCCATGATGCACTGCGCTACTTCGATGAGCATCGTGTGCCATTACTGGGGAACGAACCATGACCCGGTCGGCGACGCTGGCGAACTCATTGATGCTGATGTTGCTGCTGGGCACCACCGGCTCATTGGCCAGCGCACTGGTAACGGTACTGATGTTCGTCCTGGTCGTGGGTGCTTACGGCATGTGCATGCGCCCGCTGCGTTCGCGCCTGACGGGGACAAACACTTTACTCGCCAGCTTGCTGCTCGCAGCTGCATTGACCAGTTGCGCCGAGATTCTCGCGCAACGCTGGTTTTTGCCATGGCATCAGGCCTTGGGGCTTTATGCCGGCCTGATCGCTTTGCAGTGCGTAGCATTGGAACACAATGGATTCTTCCGGCAGTCGCGAATCGAGCGCTTCAAACTCGCGGGTCTGTCCGGTGCCTTGATGCTGATCCTCGCCTTGTTGCGAGAGCTCGCCGGCCAGGGAACCCTCGGCCGAGGCATCTTCGAACATCGGCAAGGTCTTGTTTTATTCAGTGAAGGGTTGCATCTGGCAACTCTGGTTCCGGGCGCGCTGATTCTGTTGGGGCTGTTGCTGGCCGCCCGACAGGCGTGGACCCGCTCGAACTCTATTTCCAAGGAAACGCATCGCCCATGAATGCCGCAAAACGTCTTGAGATCTTTCGCCGACTGCATGAAGACAATCCCGAGCCGAAAACCGAACTGGCCTACTCCTCGCCTTTCGAACTGCTGATTGCCGTGATCCTTTCGGCGCAATCGACCGACGTGGGCGTCAACAAGGCAACGGCGAAGCTGTTCCCGGTAGCCAACACCCCGGCGGCGATACATGCGCTGGGCGTCGAAGGTCTGTCCGAATACATCAAGACCATCGGCCTTTACAACAGCAAAGCCAAGAACGTCATCGAAACTTGCCGCTTACTGGTCGAGCGCCACGGCAGTGAAGTACCGCAAACGCGTGAGGAGCTCGAAGCCTTGCCGGGCGTGGGCCGAAAGACTGCCAACGTGGTGCTCAACACGGCTTTCCGCCAACTGACCATGGCCGTCGACACCCACATTTTCCGCGTCAGCAACCGCACCGGTATCGCTCCCGGCAAGAATGTTGTCGAAGTGGAAATGAAACTGATGAAGTTCGTCCCCAAGGAATTTCTGCTCGATTCCCACCACTGGCTGATTCTTCACGGCCGCTATGTGTGCCTGGCACGCAAGCCGCGGTGCGGCAGTTGCAGGATCGAAGATTTGTGCGAGTACAAAGCCAAAACATCGGACGATTGATCAAGCATTAGGTTTATTGATTGATCGATTGAAAAAATCTTTTTTACCCTTCGCTGCATTACCGATATAAGGAGCGCCAAAGGCAGTCTTAGCCGGGAGTCAGCTTTATGAGTACCGAAAAAGAGCGATTGGACGTAGAAGACGATTTCACCCCCACTGAGACCGATGACCCGGAACCGGTTGTCGAGGTGGCCAAAACCAACCTCAGCAAACGTCGCACAATCGATAACCTGCTGGAGGAGCGCCGACTGCAAAGGCAATTGGCCGATTACGATTTTGATCTCTGATGCTTGAAAGCCTCCCGAAACGGAGGCTTTTCACTTTCTGCGGCTAGCTGAACTCGATCGGCCCATGACCCCGTCAGCTGATAAAACATTCAGACGAGTCCATTGCGTTGCGCCAGCTCGATCAAATCAACCAGTGAACGCGCATTGAGCTTCAGCAATAAGCGGGTCTTGTAGGTACTCACGGTTTTGTTGCTCAGAAACATGCCGTCGGCGATTTCCTTGTTGGTCTTGCCTCGCGCCAATTGTTGCAACACCATCATTTCGCGCCCGGACAGACGATCCACCATGTCTGCTTCACTGGCATTACCCAGACTGGTACGTACTGTATGCAACGCCTGATTTGGAAAGTAACTGTAGCCGGACAAAACGGCCTTGATTGCGCTAAGCAATTCAGTCAGGTCCTGTTGCTTACACACATATCCCGCCGCTCCCGATTGCATGCAGCGCATTGAAAAATGTCCAGGCGCCTGGGAGGTCAGTACCAGAACTTTAATTGGCATGGCGGTCGAGGTCAGACGCGCAATAACTTCCAGTCCATCAAGTTTGGGTATTCCAATATCCAGAATTACAATATCCGGCATCTGCTCGCGCGCAAGTTGCAGTGCATCCACACCGTTATCAGTTTCTGCAATGACTTCGTAGCCATGACGTTCCATCAGCATACGTACCGCAAGACGAATGACGGGATGGTCATCCACGATCAGCACTTTATTCATGGGCAAGTCCAGTTTCGCTGTTCGAATTTTTAGAACACGCACCATATCCCAGTCACTTGCGCAGTGGCATGTCGGGGCTCTCATGCACTTGCATCGAAAGACATTCCCTACAACCATTGAAGATAATTCCTACAAAAAATCCTTTTCACTCTATAAATCCGACGCTGTAACGCACTAACTCCCTCGTTATATTCCCCACTTTAACTTGTAACAGATTACGACCCTTGTGCCATGCAGCGGCCATTCCACACTCCGACTCCATTACGGATGGACGACATATACCTAACAAGAATGATCACGTGTGCAAACTGGAAACATCAAGCAATAACACTCTCTTTCACAACTTTCATGCACCTCCACGCCCCACAAACACTTGAAACAAGATATTTATACTCAATCAAACACTTTTGCTATAAATACAACAACACTCTCTCAACTATGACAATCTCACAAAACATGAACAACCCATCTATGAGAAAAACCAAACACAAGAGCACAAGCATGTTAAAGATAAAAAACAAAATCACCAATCCAATGACGGTAATCGCTATATTCGCTGGCATCTCAGAAGCATCTGCAGCGATATCCTTGCCGTTCCTCAACAGTGAGGATCGCGCCATCTATGTATGGTTCCTGATCAGCTTTCCGTTCTATTTGTTATTTCTTTTTTTTATAACTTTGAACTTCAATTATCGCTCACTCTATTCACCTTCCGATTTCGGTAAGGACGCGACTTTCTTGAAAGCCATGGACAGCAATGACCGCGACAACAAACGCAACACATCCAAAGAGGGATCCACCACACACCATACTTTCGGAATTTCGAGTCGCGTCGTACCTCATGATACCGCCGCACAATGCGCGGACTCGTGCGAAATCCACAACGCGCCCGATCCGCCAACGCCCCCCCGTGCGAGGTCAAACCTGACGGTCCAACACAATATTCAGTTGCCCGTTTGCGTCAGCAACCTGCACATCATTGATGCCCGTGACATCGATGCGTCGAGAGAACTCGCCACAATTGTGCAAAGAATCCGGCTCAACGACAGGAAAACCACCCGCGTCATCGTGTTTCTTTCCAATCATGTGTCAGACGCTTCACTGACGAAGAGTGCGCTGCTACAGATCAAACACGCCAGGAAAGACTCAGGCACCACGCTGTGTATTGTTTACAACCTGTGCTCACAAGCGGTGACGCTGTTGGGACGGACTTGAAGGATGGGGTCGTTGCCGCGCAAGCGGACAGACCAGAGACATTGCTCGATGAGCGCCGAAAAAAAGAATCATGTAAAAAAGGGCGGCCCTGTCTCGAAGACAAGGCCGCCCTTTTATTGCGCGTCAGTCTGAAAAATCAGAACAGCTTGCGGCCCTTGTTGGCAGCAATGCGCATGCGCAGCGCGTTGAGCTTGATAAAGCCCGCCGCGTCGGCCTGGTTGTAAGCACCGCCGTCTTCTTCGAAGGTCGCGATGTTTGCGTCGAACAGCGAATCGTCGGACTTGCGGCCAGTGACGATCACGTTACCTTTATACAGTTTCAGGCGAACCACACCGTTCACGTTGACCTGCGAAGCGTCGATCATCTGCTGCAGCATCAGACGCTCAGGGCTCCACCAGTAGCCGGTGTAGATCAGGCTGGCGTATTTCGGCATCAGCTCGTCTTTGAGGTGAGCGACTTCGCGGTCCAGGGTGATCGATTCGATGGCGCGGTGAGCGCGCAGCATGATGGTGCCGCCCGGGGTTTCGTAGCAGCCACGGGACTTCATGCCGACGTAACGGTTCTCGACGATGTCGAGACGGCCGATACCGTGAGCACCGCCGATCTTGTTCAGCGTCGCCAGTACGGTGGCCGGGGTCATTTCGACGCCGTCCAGCGCAACGATGTCGCCGTTACGATAGGTCAGTTCCAGGTATTGCGGGGTGTCAGGCGCGTTCTCCGGGGAGACGGTCCAACGCCACATGTCTTCTTCGTGCTCGGTCCAGGTGTCTTCCAGCACGCCGCCTTCATAGGAGATGTGCAGCAAGTTGGCGTCCATCGAGTACGGGGACTTCTTCTTGCCATGACGCTCGATCGGGATCGCGTGCTTCTCGGCGTAGTCCATCAGCTTCTCGCGGGACAGCAGGTCCCACTCACGCCAAGGGGCAATTACTTTCACGCCTGGCTTGAGCGCGTAGGCGCCCAGTTCGAAACGCACCTGGTCGTTGCCCTTGCCGGTGGCGCCATGGGAAATGGCGTCAGCGCCGGTTTCGTTGGCGATTTCGATCAGACGTTTGGCGATCAGCGGACGTGCGATGGAAGTACCCAGCAGGTACTCGCCTTCGTAAACGGTGTTGGCGCGGAACATCGGGAATACGAAATCGCGCACGAATTCTTCGCGCAGGTCGTCGATGTAGATTTCTTTGACGCCCATGGCCTGAGCCTTGGCGCGGGCCGGCTCGACCTCTTCGCCTTGACCGAGATCAGCGGTGAAGGTCACCACTTCACAGTTATAAGTATCCTGCAGCCACTTGAGGATCACCGAAGTGTCCAGGCCGCCGGAATACGCCAGAACGACCTTGTTTACGTCCGCCATGCCATCACTCCACGGGGTTCTACGGAAAGCCGAGGAGTCTACCGCTCAAACGCGATAATTTACAGAGGCGCGACAGCTTAAGACGACAAAGCGACAGAATCTGTCGAGAGCGCGACGATGACCGGTGGGTCAGGAAGTCGCAGCAGTGTTGGCTGGAGTGCTCGCTTGTGGTGCCGGGGCCGTGACTGGAGCCACGCGCGCGAGTTTTACGTTAACCCGACGATTCTTCGCCCGATTGGCCGCATTGGTGTTCGGCACAATGGGATATTGCTCGCCATGGAAACGCACGGTGATCTGCGATTCCTGAATGCCGTTGGCCTTGAAGAAGTCGACCACCGCCAGCGCCCGACGGCGCGACAGTTCACGGTTGGTCAAGCGATTGCCGCTGTTGTCGGAATGCCCATCGAGCTCAATGTGATTGACCGTCGGATCAGCCTTCATGAATTCGAGCATCACTTGCAGCTTGGCCTTGGCGGCAGCGTCCAGGTCAACGCCCTCGCCGGGGAAGCCGATCTGCGACTGCTTGATCTGGTCGAAATTCTGCGGCAGCAATTTCGCCACACAGGTTTGATAGTCGTTAAACGCCTTACTGAATTTCACCGGCAACAAACGCACTTCCGACACGCGGCCATCGCCCGAAGCACGACGCACGACCGGGCTACGACCGTCCAGCAGACCGCTGATCAGGCCACCGGCCTGGGACTGCGAGCTGCTGAACAAGACATTGCCACTGCCGAGCCTGACGCTGCCCAGATTGATGTCACCGCGCCCCGGCTGCCAAGGCGCGGCGGCTGCCAGCAAAGTCGCCGAACCGCCGCCGAGCATGGCGTTGTAGGCATTCAGACGAAAGATCGCCTGTTCGCCAGCCTTGCGCACGAATTCACCCGAACCGAAATCGGTGATCGGCTGTGTCAGGCGGCACTCGAACTTGTCGCCGGCGACCGTCCACTCAATGTTCTCCAGGCGAGTCTGGTAGGTGAGCGCCATCGCGGGAAGGCTGGCAAACACACTGAGCAAGGCTAAATAACGCTGGCGCACGGGAGGCTCCATTGGCTTCTGAAACACAAAGACCGATTCACACTATGTTTACGGCATACCTACGGGATATCGGAAGCATCCCGCAAAACTTGATAGCGAGTGCCTGCAAGAGTCTTTTCCGGTAGCATTCGCCTCAGTTTGACCCGCCTGGAATCCCCTCATGTCCGACCGCCTGACCCTGCTGCGTCCCGACGACTGGCACATTCATCTTCGCGATGGTGCCGTGTTGACCAATACCGTTGCCGATGTTGCGCGCACCTTTGGCCGCGCCATCATCATGCCCAACCTGGTCCCGCCAGTGCGCAACGCCGCTGAAGCCGACGGCTATCGCCAGCGGATTCTCGCTGCCCGCCCGGCCGGCAGTCGCTTTGAGCCGCTGATGGTGCTGTACCTCACCGACCGCACCCAGCCCGAAGAAATTCGTGAAGCCAAGGCCAGCGGTTTCGTACACGCCGCCAAGCTGTACCCGGCCGGGGCGACCACCAACTCCGATTCCGGGGTGACCAGCATCGACAAGATTTTCCCGGCGCTGGAAGCCATGGCCGAAGTCGGCATGCCCCTGCTGATCCACGGCGAAGTGACCCGTGGCGATGTCGATGTCTTCGACCGCGAAAAGATCTTCATCGACGAGCACATGCGTCGTGTGGTCGAGCGTTTCCCGACCCTGAAAGTGGTGTTCGAACACATCACCACCGGCGATGCCGTGCAGTTCGTCAACGAGGCCTCGGCCAACGTCGGCGCGACCATCACCGCACATCACCTGCTCTATAACCGCAACCACATGCTGGTTGGCGGGATTCGGCCGCACTTCTATTGCCTGCCGATCCTCAAGCGCAATACGCATCAGGAAGCTCTGCTCGACGCCGCCACCAGCGGCAGCGCGAAGTTCTTCCTCGGTACCGACTCGGCGCCGCACGCCCAGCACGCCAAGGAAGCCGCCTGCGGCTGCGCCGGCTGCTACACCGCGTACGCCGCCATCGAGATGTACGCCGAAGCCTTCGAACAGCGTAATGCGCTGGACAAGCTCGAAGCCTTCGCCAGCCTCAACGGCCCGCGCTTCTATGGCCTGCCGGCGAATACCGATCGCATTACCCTGGTTCGTGAAGAATGGACCGCCCCGACCAGCCTGCCATTCGGCGAGCTGACCGTTATCCCGCTGCGCGCCGGTGAAAAACTGCGCTGGCGCCTGCTGGAGGAACACGCGTGAGTGAAGACCATTTCGACGACGAACTGGACGGTCAAAGTGGCGGTGGCGGTTCCCGTCACCCGATGGCAGCACGCTTTCGTGGCTACCTGCCGGTTGTCGTCGACGTAGAAACCGGTGGCTTCAATTCTGCCACCGATGCGTTACTGGAGATTGCCGCGACCACCATCGCCATGGATGAAAAGGGTTTTGTCTACCCGGATCACACCTACTTCTTCCGCGTTGAGCCGTTTGAAGGCGCCAACATCGAAGCGGCAGCGCTGGAGTTCACCGGGATCAAGCTCGATCATCCGCTGCGCATGGCCGTCAGCGAAGAGACGGCACTGACCGACATCTTCCGCGGCATTCGCAAGGCGCTGAAGGCCAACGGCTGCAAACGGGCGATTCTGGTCGGCCACAACAGCAGCTTCGACCTCGGTTTCCTCAACGCTGCGGTTGCGCGACTGGACATGAAGCGCAACCCGTTCCACCCGTTCTCCAGCTTTGACACCGCGACGCTGGCCGGTCTGGCGTACGGTCAAACCGTACTGGCAAAAGCCTGCCAGGCCGCCGACATCGATTTCGACGGCCGTGAGGCGCACTCCGCGCGTTACGACACCGAGAAAACCGCTGAGCTGTTCTGTGGCATCGTCAACCGCTGGAAACAGATGGGGGGCTGGGAAGACTTCGACGACTGATCCTCGTCGGGTAAATCCTGCACATGAAAAAACCGGCCACGTGGGCCGGTTTTTCGTTTAATGCTTATAGAGCTTAAATTCTCGATCAATCCACATGACGTAGAAAACCCGATGGTTTTTGTAGCCAACCATCGCTACACGCTCGAAAGCCCGAAACACCAACAATCTGACATCACCTGTTAAAAAATCAGGTATCCCGACTTTCAAGCTGTTTCTCTCAATCGTTTCACAGCCATATCGATGCCTATGCTCCTTGCGCATTTCTCTCCAAGGCATTTTTCCCGGAATCCTCAGACGCTCAAGCATTTTCGAGCGTTCGACGGCCTCGCAATCTTGAATGCACCATCCATTCTGCAAATATTCAAATGAGAAAACCGGAGGTCGTGCTTCCGATGAATCCATTTCGATGGTGGACGTCCTTGCCGTTACTGCAGCCGCCGCATCGCGTTCCCTGCGTTTGAACCTGGCCATTTTTCAGTTCACCAAATGCTCTCGGAAATACTCCTGCATCTCACAGGCGGGAATTTCTCGGCTGAACTCCCCTTCCTTGAAGTTTCTACGCCAAGGGGCTTCTTCATGTGTCAGCTGACGTAGTTTCCACGCCGAGAATTGGCCATAAACGTCGAACACTTCGTTGAGCAAACTTTGTTGTTTGGCACTGAAGACATCTGGATTGAAATCACTTGGAGGAGGAATGGCACTCGATCCAAATTGGCTGAATCTTCGATACAGATCCGGAACCACTGGCCCGTGCATCCACGCTTCCAGCTTTTCAGGGAAGAGAGCCTCGCCATGGACGGCCAGACTGAATCCTTGAGCGTAATAAACCATTTTTTGAATTTTAAGATTGGAGATCTCCCCCTCATGCCCTTCCAGGCAGAGGAAATAATCCGCAACGTCCAGGCTACTCGGCATTTGAATCCCCTTCTGCATCATGCAATCCATTGCACCGTCCTTACTGAAGTGAGGCGACCTGTTATCGCTCGAGCACAACCCTATCCAACCACTGTTCAGTCATCCAGTATTTTTCTCGCGCATTTGAAACAAATGATGCCGAAAGGCTGTTTCAAATAATTCTCCACATAAAAAAACCGGCCACGTGGGCCGGTTTTTTTGTACCTCGACGTTGCGCCTTACAGGGCAGCAGCGTTCTCGGTCAGGTATGCAGCAACGCCTTCTGGCGAAGCGTTCATGCCTTTGTCGCCTTTTTTCCAGTTGGCAGGGCAGACTTCGCCGTGCTCTTCGTGGAATTGCAGAGCGTCGACCAGACGGATCAGCTCTTCCATGTTACGGCCCAGCGGCAGGTCGTTGATGATCTGCGAGCGGACAACGCCCTTGTCATCGATCAGGAATGCGCCACGGAAAGCCACGCCGCCTTCGGACTCAACGTCGTAGGCCTTGGCGATGTCGTGTTTCATGTCGGCAGCCATGGTGTATTTCACCTGGCCGATGCCGCCATTGTTCACTGGGGTGTTGCGCCAGGCGTTGTGGGTGAAGTGCGAGTCGATCGACACGGCGATCACTTCAACGTTGCGAGCCTTGAAGTCAGCCATGCGGTTGTCCAGAGCGATCAGCTCGGACGGGCAGACGAAGGTGAAGTCCAGTGGGTAGAAGAACACCAGGCCGTATTTGCCTTTGATGGCCGAGGACAGAGTGAAGCTGT
>NZ_JBIUVJ010000007.1:0-117032 GCF_044742875.1 Pseudomonas sp. NPDC087817 | reverse complement strand
AATGATACAACAAAACAAATCCAAATAAGACAATGAAGTACGAGCAAAGAGTGAAGCTGTCAACGATCTCGCCATTGCCGAGTACGGCCGGGACGGTGAAGTCAGGGTCTTGTTTGCCTACGAGTACGCTCATTGATATCTCCTGGTGTAAAAACTTGAAGTTCAGGGTCCGGGCCAGCCTGCCACCCTCAGGCGACAGCCCTGTGACACGAACCCCCTTCGCAAGGGCCGACCATCATACACTGCGTTTTTGGCCTGTCCTTAACGGTTTTTTAAAGCAGCGGTTAACGGCGCTGCATTTACGGGGCCAGGCAGATGGCCAGTCATTACCGCTCGTCAGTCACGCGCAAATCCTGCGCAAAGCTTTCCGAAAGCACTTTGACAATCATTCTCGTTAACATTAAGATCCATCGCAATTGAGTCACAACCAGCGACGGTTCTCACTTATGTATGTTTGTCTCTGCACTGGCGTCACCGACGGACAGATCCGCGAAGCGATCTATGAAGGTTGCTGCAGCTATAAAGAAGTCCGCCAGGCCACCGGCGTCGCCAGCCAATGCGGCAAATGTGCCTGCCTTGCCAAGGAAGTCGTACGCGAAACCCTGACCAAGCTGCAAACCGCCCAGGCTGCGATCCCCTATCCTGTAGAATTTACCGCTGCGTAAATTACCCCTATTTCAAAGAACCGGACTTATGTCCGGTTTTTTTATGCCTGAAAATCAATTGGTTAGCGTCTAGACGCGGAACACAAACATTCTTATTCCGATTAATTTTCATATATTATTCAATAACTTAGGTTTGACACTTATAAGTACGAAGCTCAAACTCCGCCTTATATACAGCTATTACAGGGCAGGACTCCGATCATGAAAGGCGACATTACAGTCATCCAGCATCTCAACAAGATCCTTGCCAATGAGCTGGTCGCGATCAATCAGTACTTCCTGCATGCACGCATGTATGAAGATTGGGGCCTGAACAAGCTGGGCAAGCACGAGTACAAAGAATCCATCGACGAGATGAAGCACGCGGACAAGCTGATCAAGCGCATCCTGTTCCTCGAAGGCCTGCCGAACGTGCAGGACCTCGGCAAGCTGCACATCGGCGAGCACACCCGGGAAATGCTGGAGTGCGACCTGCGCATCGAGAAGACCGGCCACGCTGATCTGAAAGCCGCGATCGCTCATTGCGAAACCGTTGGCGATTTCGGCAGCCGCGAACTGCTCGAAGATATTCTCGAATCCGAAGAAGAACACATCGACTGGCTGGAAACCCAACTGGGCCTGATCGATAAAGTCGGTCTTGAGAACTATCTGCAATCGCAGATGGGCGAAGAGTAAGTTAGCGCCCGCTAAACACGAGACACTAAAAAGCCCCGCCCTCTTTCGAGGCGCGGGGCTTTTTATTGGCTGCAGATCAAAAGATCACAGCCTCGTTTCACTCGACAGCTCCTACAGGGAGCAGGTGCCGGGTAAAACCAGTGTGAGAGCCAGATTGCTGGCTCTCACAGAGGCCGATCAGGCTTCCGACTTGTTCGCAGCAGCCGCTTCGACAGCCGCCTTGATGGTGCTTTGCAGCGAACCGTCAGCAGCCATCTCGGTCATGATGTCGCTACCGCCGACCAGTTCACCGCCGACCCACAGTTGTGGGAAAGTCGGCCAGTTGGCGTACTTTGGCAGGTTGGCGCGGATTTCCGGGTTCTGCAGGATGTCCACGTACGCAAACTTTTCGCCACACGCCATCACAGCCTGTGCAGCTTTCGCGGAGAAGCCACATTGTGGGGCATTCGGCGAACCTTTCATGTAAAGCAGAATGGTGTTGTTGGCAATCTGCTCTTTAATCGTTTCGATGATATCCATGGAGCACCTCGGCTGAACTTTCCGACTCATGGGTCGGCACGGTGGCGCATTGTAACGGAATCCCGAGCGCCCTGCTCGGTCTCCCCGACAGACATGCTCACGCCGCCGCGACGGTCACCGGCACGCCATTCAGCGCGGCATTGCCGGACAACTCGTCGAGCTGACATTCATCGGTCAGATCGTTCGCGCTCGAACCCGGCTGGCCGCTGGCAATCGCCATCTGCACCCCCGGCCTTGCATGTCCCCAACCGTGCGGCAGGCTGACCACGCCTTTCATCATGTCCAGACTGCCGAGCACTTCCACTTCGATCTGCCCGACCCGCGAGCTCACACGCACCAACTGCCCATCGTTGAGGCCTCGGCTGGCAAGATCGTCCGGATGCATCAACAACTGATGACGCGGCTTGCCCTTCACCAGACGGTGATAGTTGTGCATCCATGAATTGTTACTGCGCACATGGCGGCGCCCGATCATCAGCAGTTCATCGGCGGCTGGCGCCCGTAAGGCGGCGAAGCGTGCGAGGTCGGCGAGGATCTCGGGGGGCGCAGCCTGCACGCGCTGATCAGGCGTTTTTAAACGCTTGGCCAGATTCGGCTTCAATGCTCCAAGGTCTAGCCCGTGGGGATGATCGAACAGTGTCGTCAGCGACAGTTTGTGTTCGGAGGCATCGCCGTAGAAACCCATGCGCAGGCCCATGTCGATCATCTTCGCCGGTGGCATGGTCGGCTTCAGCTCCTTGCCGGTCTTCTCGGCAAAGGCCTTGGCCAGGCCGACGAAGATCTCCCAGTCATGCAGCGCGCCTTCGGGCTTGGCGAGGATTGCGCGATTGAAGCGGGTCACGTTGCGCACCGCGAACAGGTTGAACGTGGTGTCGTAGTGATCGTTCTCCAGCGCCGAGGTCGACGGCAGGATCAGATCGGCGTAACGCGTGGTCTCGTTGATGTACAGGTCGATGCTGACCATGAACTCCAGACCATCAAGCGCTTGCTCCAACTGCCGCCCGTTCGGCGTCGACAGCACCGGGTTGCCGGCGACGGTAATCAGTGCACGGATCTGCCCCTCGCCTTCGGTGAGCATCTCTTCGGCCAGCGCCGAGACCGGTAACTCACCGCCATACTCGGGACGGCCCGACACACGACTTTGCCATTTGTTGAAATGCCCGCCGGAGGTCGACGCCACCAGATCCACCGCCGGTTCGGTACACAGCGCACCACCGACCCGGTCGAGGTTGCCGGTGACCAGATTGATCAACTGCACCACCCAGTGGCACAACGTGCCGAACGCCTGGGTAGAAACGCCCATACGTCCGTAACACACGGCGCTCGGCGCAGCGGCAAAGTCGCGGGCCAGCCGACGGATCTGCTCGGCAGGCACGGCGCACAATGGACTCATGGCTTCGGCAGTGAACGACGCCACGGCCGTGCGAACCTCGTCCAGACCCTCGACCGGCAAATGACTGCCGCGGACCAGGCCTTCGTCAAACAGCGTGTTGAGCAGCCCGAACAGCAATGCAGCATCACCACCGGGACGCACGAACAGATGCTGATCGGCCATCGCAGCCGTCTCGCTGCGCCGTGGATCGACCACCACGACCTTGCCGCCGCGCGCCTGAATCGCTTTCAGGCGTTTTTCAACATCTGGCACGGTCATGATGCTGCCGTTGGACGCCAGCGGATTACCGCCGAGAATCAGCATGAAATCGGTGTGATCGATGTCCGGGATCGGCAACAGCAAACCGTGGCCGTACATCAGGTAGCTGCTGAGGTGATGGGGCAACTGATCGACCGAGGTGGCGGAGAAGCGATTGCGGGTTTTCAGCAGGCCGAGAAAGTAATTGCTGTGGGTCATCAGCCCGTAATTGTGCACGCTCGGATTGCCCTGATACACCGCGACAGCATTCTGCCCATGTCGCTCCTGAATCGCCGCCAGCCGCTCGGCTACCAGTGCAAATGCCTCGTCCCACTCGATTGGCAGCCATTCACTGCCGACCCGGCGCATTGGCTGACGCAGGCGATCGGGATCATTCTGAATGTCTTGCAGGGCGACGGCTTTGGGACAGATATGGCCACGACTGAAGGTGTCGAGGGCATCACCCTTGATCGAGGTGATCGCGACATGGCCGTCGGTTTCAGTGGTTTCGATGGTCAGACCGCAAATGGCTTCGCACAGGTGGCAGGCACGGTGATGGAGAGTCTTGGTCATGGCCAGTCTCTGTTGTGTTCTGGGCAGGCAACAACGCCTGCGGGAACAAAACTATGGCCCGTGCGCCAGCCAGGCGCCAGCGACGTTCGTCTTGTGAATCGACGACCATCAGGCGAGCCGATAGCCCGTCGAATCAGTTCGGTGGCAACTGCGGCGGCGCCTGCAACTGGATTTCCTGAATGGTTTCGATCTGCTCGTGAGCGACGTGTACGCCGGTGAGCTCGCCGATGAGGCGCCAGTGCTCGTCAAGCCCGGCACTGATCGTCGCCATGCGGTCGATCATCTGGCGGCTGGCAGCCTTGACCACGTCATCTTCGCTGCGCAACAACTCGAAGGACATGGAGGTGACCGACGCGGTGAGATGGGTCAGGGAGCGAGCCGTGTGGCCCAGCAACTCCATCAACAGTTTTTCTTTCGATTCCATTCAAAGGCTTCCTGCGTCGCTCGAAAGGTAGTTATAACCCAGCACTTTGCTTTAGCAAATGTTTCAGCCTGCGCATCCGACCAAGCGAATCTGCAACCACTCGGTCTCGAACCGACCAAAGCGCTGCATCCGCGTCACGCCGGATTGCCAAGCCCCGGGACGCCAGTGTACAAAGTGCTTCGCTGCTGTCCTGAACCCGGCTTCAAATGCGTTACTGCACCGTGCAGTCCGCCCTCCGAATCCCACAACAAAAGTAGCCTATTGGAAAAACGCGACATTTAGTGTCAATATCGCGCCTTCCCCTATTTCGTCGCCCCCGTGCGGCTTACGCCGCAGGTCTCGCCCGTTGTTCCGTTAAACAAGGCTTTGAGCATCTGCGGTTTGTAGCAAAAGGTAGTCAATGATGAGCGCAAGGCACTTTCTCTCCCTGATGGATTGCACGCCCGAAGAGCTGGTCAGCGTGATCCGTCGAGGCGTTGAGCTCAAGGACCTGCGTAACCGCGGCGTACTGTTCGAGCCTCTGAAAAACCGCGTGCTGGGGATGATCTTCGAGAAATCCTCGACCCGTACCCGGATCTCCTTCGAGGCGGGCATGATCCAGCTCGGCGGTCAGGCGATCTTCCTGTCGCCGCGTGATACGCAACTGGGCCGTGGCGAGCCAATCGGCGACTGCGCCATTGTCATGTCGAGCATGCTCGATGCGGTGATGATCCGTACCTTTGCCCACAGCACCCTGACCGAATTCGCCGCCAACTCGCGCGTGCCGGTGATCAACGGACTGTCCGATGACCTGCACCCGTGCCAGTTGCTGGCCGACATGCAAACCTTTCTTGAGCACCGTGGCTCGATCCAGGGCAAGACCGTGGCCTGGATCGGCGACGGCAACAACATGTGCAACAGCTATATAGAAGCGGCGATCCAGTTCGACTTCCAGTTGCGTGTCGCCTGCCCGGAAGGTTACGAGCCGAATCCTGAATTCGTGGCCAAGGCCGGCGATCGCGTGACCATCGTCCGCGATCCGCAGGATGCCGTGCGCGGCGCGCATCTGGTCAGCACCGACGTCTGGACCTCGATGGGCCAGGAAGAGGAAACTGCCAAGCGCCTCAAGCTGTTCGCACCGTTCCAGGTCAACCGTGCCCTGCTCGACCTCGCTGCCGAGGACGTGCTGTTCATGCACTGCCTGCCGGCGCACCGTGGCGAAGAAATCAGTCTCGACCTGCTTGATGACCCGCGCTCCGTCGCCTGGGATCAGGCAGAAAACCGTCTCCACGCACAGAAGGCCCTGCTCGAGTTCCTCGTCGAACCGGCATATCACCACGCATGAGCCATGAATTACTGCTGAACCTGCGCAACCTCGCTTGCGGCTATCAAGATCAACGAGTGGTGCAGAACCTCAATCTGCACCTCAATGCCGGTGACATCGGCTGCCTGCTCGGCTCGTCCGGCTGCGGCAAGACCACCACGTTGCGCGCCATTGCCGGTTTCGAGCCGGTGCACGAAGGTGAAATCACCCTGGGTGGCAAAACCATTTCCAGCGCCGGTTTCACCTTGGCGCCGGAGAAACGCCGGATCGGCATGGTGTTTCAGGACTACGCGCTGTTCCCGCACCTGAGCGTCGCGGACAACATCGCGTTCGGCATTCGCAAACACCCGCAAAAAGATCGCGTCACCGAAGAATTGCTCGAACTGGTCAACCTGAAAAACCTCGGCAAGCGCTTCCCACACGAGCTGTCCGGCGGCCAGCAGCAACGCGTGGCCCTCGCTCGGGCCCTGGCGCCCGAGCCGCAACTGCTATTGCTGGATGAGCCGTTTTCCAACCTCGACGGCGAGTTGCGCCGCAAGCTCAGCCACGAAGTGCGCGACATCCTCAAGGCTCGCGGCACCAGTGCGATTCTGGTGACCCACGATCAGGAAGAAGCCTTTGCCGTGAGCGATCACGTCGGCGTCTTCAAGGAAGGTCGGCTGGAGCAGTGGGACACGCCGTACAACCTGTATCACGAGCCGGCGACGCCGTTCGTGGCAAGTTTCATCGGTCAGGGTTATTTCATTCGCGGCCAGCTCGCCAGCCCGGAATCGGTGCAGACCGAACTCGGCGAACTGCGTGGCAATCGTGCCTATACCTGGCCGATTGGCGGCGCAGTGGATGTGTTGCTGCGCCCGGATGACATCGTTTATGCGCCGGATAGTGCGCTGAAGGCACGGATTGTCGGCAAGACTTTCCTTGGTGCTTCGACGCTGTATCGCCTGCAATTGCCGACCGGTGCGCAGTTGGAGTCGATTTTCCCGAGCCATGCTGACCATCAGCTGGGTGCGCAAGTGGGGATTCGGGTTGCAGCTGAACATCTGGTGTTGTTCCAGGCCTCGGGCAGCACCGCCGCGCAGATTCCGGTGGTGGAAAACGGCGTGCGCCGCTACAGCACTGCACTCTGATCCAACACCATTGCCCTGTAGGAGTGAGCCTGCTCGCGATCGCGGTACATCCGTCACAGAAGATTTGACTGATATACCGTGATCGCGAGCAGGCTCACTCCTACAGGGGGTTGCGTTAACCGAGGATCAGGGTGCCGCTCGCCACGAGCGTGGCATGGCCACCGATCTTCACCCGCTCACCCTCAAGCCGACAGAACAACTCGCCACCCCGCGCCGAGCGCTGGCAGGCGGTCAGGCTCGACTTGCCCAGACGTTTTGACCAATACGGAATCAGGCTGCAATGGGTCGAACCGGTGACCGGATCTTCGTTGATGCCAATTGCCGGAGCGAAGTAGCGCGAGACGAAATCGTGCTGGTTGCCGCGCGCGGTGACGATCGCCCCAAGCCACGGCAGCTTGGCCAGTGCGACCATGTCCGGTTTGCAGTCGAGCACGGCCTGCTCCGACTCCAGTACCACAAACAGCTCGTTGGAGCCGAGTACATCCACCGCTTCAACGCCCAGCGCCCGTTCGACATCCAGCGTCACGCCAATTTCCGAAGGCACGATTGACGGGAAGTCCAGCCACAAGCGGCCATCCTCACGACTGACACTCAGCGGCCCGGACTTGCAAATGAAGTCCAGACGCTCAGCAGTTTCCTTGTAGATCTCGAACAGCACATAAGCGCTGGCCAGCGTCGCGTGGCCGCACAACGGTACTTCGGTGGTCGGGGTGAACCAGCGGATATGCCACGCCGAACCTTCACGCACCAAAAACGCGGTTTCCGCCAGATTGTGTTCGGCGGCGATCTTCTGCATCAACTCATCCGCGAGCCACGCGTCGAGCCGATAGACCATCGCCGGGTTGCCACTGAATGGCCGATCACTGAATGCGTCGACCTGATGAAAATCAAGCTGCATAACCTACTCCCTGAGTCAGTCGGCAGAGCATGCAGCGCTGGCCGGGTCAGCGCCAGTGACAGAACCGGCCAATTTTCTTCATACAGCGCTGGTTTCTCTTACGCGCGACCGATGTCGGCGAATTTGGCTTGGGTATGTTCAGCCAGCACGGCAGGTGCCAGTTCAACTTCCAGCCCGCGCCGACCGGCGCTGACATAAATAGTCGCAAAAGCCTGAGCCGAGTTATCGATGAAGGTACGCAGGCGTTTCTTCTGCCCCAGCGGACTGATGCCACCCAACAGATAACCGGTGGAGCGCTGCGCCGCTGCCGGATCCGCCATCTCGACTTTTTTCACCCCTGCCGCATGCGCCAGACCTTTGAGGTCGAGACTTCCGACGACCGGCACCACCGCCACCAACAATTCGCCCTTTTCACTGGCAGCCAGCAGCGTCTTGAACACCTGCGCCGGCTCAAGCCCCAGCTTTTCTGCGGCCTCCAGCCCATAGGACGCGGCCTTCGGGTCATGTTCGTAACTGTGCACGCGATGTTCGGCACGAACTTTTTTCAACAAGTCCAACGCAGGGGTCATGGCAGCTCCAGGCTTGGCAGTGGCAGAAAAATCCTGCGCCGGATTCTAGGCGATCAGATCACAAAAGGCTCTAGTTCAACGCCGCGTTTCCCGTGGCCTGCAGACTTACCAGAACGATGGGGAACACCGCTCACCGAGGATCATTCATGGCGCTAATAGTTTTATTGTGACCGACAGTTCACTTTCGACCTTTGACAGGTTTGTTTCTTGTCTATATTTTTTCGAATCTGAATAATGTAAGAATTATGGTTACCGCAGCACTCAGCAGTAAACCGGGAACAGGATGGGGATCCTGCCCCGGGGAAAATCGCGCCTTGCCCTGTCGGCAAAGCGCCAGACAACAACAAAAATCGAGGTTTTCAATGACAACTGCTTTACAGCAACCAACGCTCTCGGGCCAATGCCTGGCCGAGTTTCTGGGTACTGCCTTACTGATCTTTTTCGGTACCGGCTGCGTCGCCGCGCTCAAAGTCGCGGGCGCCAGCTTCGGTCTGTGGGAAATCAGCATCATCTGGGGCGTCGGCGTAAGCATGGCGATCTACCTCACCGCTGGCGTTTCCGGCGCACATCTGAACCCGGCCGTGAGCATCGCGCTGACCATCTTCGCCGACTTCGAAAAACGCAAACTGCCGTTCTACATCCTGTCGCAGATTGCCGGCGCCTTCTGCGGCGCGCTGTTGGTTTACACGCTGTACAGCAACCTGTTCTTCGATTTCGAACAAACTCACCAAATGGTTCGCGGCTCGGCTGCCAGCCTGGAGTTGGCGTCGGTGTTCTCCACCTTCCCGAACCCGGTGCTGTCCACCGCCCAGGCCTTTCTGGTCGAGATGATCATCACCGCCATCCTGATGGGCGTGATCATGGCCCTGACCGACGATAACAACGGCTTGCCGAAAGGCCCGATGGCGCCGCTGCTGATTGGTTTGCTGATCGCCGTAATCGGCAGCTCGATGGGCCCACTGACCGGTTTTGCGATGAACCCGGCACGTGACTTCGGTCCTAAACTGATGACTTTCTTCGCGGGCTGGGGTGAAATTTCCTTCACTGGCGGTCGCGATATTCCGTACTTCCTGATTCCGATTTTTGCACCGATTGTCGGTGCCTGCCTCGGCGCTGCCGGGTATCGCGGGCTCATCGCCCGTCACCTGACCGGCGCCACACCTGCTACAAAGGATGCAGAACCGGCCATTGACGGCAAACCAAGAACTTCTTGAAACAGTCGGCGCAGGCTCCTGCCAGATAGAGCCTGCGCCCCGGCCCACTCTCCCTTATTTCGTCCAAGGCAATCGACATGACCGACATTCAGAATAAGAACTACATCATTGCCCTCGATCAGGGTACGACCAGCTCCCGCGCGATCATTTTCGACCGCGACGCGAACGTGGTCTGCACCGCCCAGCGTGAATTCGCTCAGCATTACCCGCAAGCCGGTTGGGTCGAACACGACCCGATGGAAATCTTCGCCACCCAGAGCGCGGTGATGGTTGAAGCGCTGGCCCAGGCCGGCCTGCATCACGATCAGGTAGCCGCCATCGGCATCACCAACCAGCGTGAAACCACCGTGGTCTGGGACAAGACCACCGGCCGTCCGGTCTACAACGCCATCGTCTGGCAGTGCCGCCGCAGCACCGAGATCTGCCAGCAGCTCAAGCGTGATGGCCACGAAGACTATATCCGCGACAATACCGGTCTGGTCACCGACCCGTACTTCTCCGGCACCAAGCTGAAGTGGATCCTCGACAACGTCGAAGGCAGCCGCGAGCGTGCGCGCAACGGCGAACTGCTGTTCGGCACCGTCGATAGCTGGCTGATCTGGAAATTCACCGGTGGCAAGGTGCACGTCACCGACTACACCAACGCCTCGCGCACCATGCTCTTCAACATTCACTCGCTGGAGTGGGACGCGAAGATGCTGGAGATCCTCGATATCCCGCGCGAGATGCTCCCGGAAGTCAAAGCCTCGTCGGAAATCTACGGCCGCACCAAGAGCGGCATCGCCATCGGCGGGATCGCCGGCGACCAGCAAGCAGCACTGTTCGGCCAGATGTGCGTCGAGCCGGGCCAGGCGAAAAACACCTACGGCACCGGTTGCTTCCTGCTGATGAACACTGGCGACAAAGCAGTGAAATCCAAGCACGGCATGCTCACTACCATCGCCTGCGGCCCGCGTGGCGAAGTCGCCTATGCCCTGGAAGGTGCGGTGTTCAACGGCGGTTCGACCGTGCAGTGGCTGCGTGATGAACTGAAAATCATCAACGACGCCCACGACACCGAATACTTCGCCAATAAAGTGAAGGACAGCAACGGCGTGTACCTGGTACCGGCCTTCACCGGTCTGGGCGCTCCGTACTGGGACCCGTATGCCCGTGGTGCGCTGTTCGGCCTGACGCGCGGTGTACGTGTTGACCACATCATCCGTGCTGCGCTGGAATCGATCGCTTACCAGACCCGCGACGTGCTCGACGCCATGCAACAGGACTCCGGCGAACGCCTCAAGGCCCTGCGCGTGGACGGCGGCGCGGTAGCGAACAACTTCCTGATGCAGTTCCAGGCCGACATCCTTGGCACGCAGGTCGAGCGCCCGCAAATGCGCGAAACCACAGCACTCGGCGCGGCTTATCTGGCCGGTCTGGCCTGCGGTTTCTGGGGCAGCCTGGACGAACTGCGCGGCAAGGCCGTGATCGAGCGTGAGTTCGAACCGAGCCTGGACGAAGTGGAGAAAGAGAAGCTGTACAAAGGCTGGAAAAAAGCCGTCAGCCGCACCCGTGACTGGGCGCGTGAAGACGCTGAATAAGCCAACCTTCAGATCCAGATAGGCATCTAACTGGTAGGGAGCGGATTCCTGCGGCATCATGGGCAAATTTTGCACGGCAGCCCAAAGGAAGCCCCATGAATCTGCCTCCCCGTCAGCAGCAAATCCTCGAGCTGGTCCGCGAACGCGGCTATGTGAGCATCGAGGAGATGGCCACGCTGTTCGTTGTTACCCCGCAAACCATCCGCCGCGACATCAATCAGCTCGCGGAAGCCAATCTGCTACGTCGCTACCATGGCGGCGCGGCCTATGATTCCAGTGTCGAAAACACTGCCTATGCGATGCGCGCCGATCAGATGCGCGACGAAAAACAACGCATCGGTGAAGCGATCGCCGCACAGATCCCCGATCATGCCTCGCTGTTCATCAACATCGGTACCACTACCGAATCGATTGCCCGCGCCCTGCTCAATCACAATCACCTGAAGATCATCACCAACAACCTGCACGTGGCGTCGATGCTCAGTGCCAAGGATGATTTCGACGTGCTGTTGACTGGCGGCAATGTGCGCCGCGATGGCGGTGTGGTGGGTCAGGCGAGCGTGGACTTCATCAATCAGTTCAAGGTTGATTTTGCGCTGGTCGGTATCAGTGGCATCGACGAGGACGGCAGCCTGCTCGACTTCGATTATCAGGAAGTGCGGGTTTCCCAGGCGATCATTGCCAATGCGCGCCAGGTGATCCTGGCAGCGGACTCGAGCAAGTTCGGGCGTAACGCGATGATCCGCCTCGGCCCGATCAGCCTGATCGATTGTCTGGTGACCGATCAGCAGCCAGTGCCGGCGCTGGCGCAGTTGCTGACACAGCACAAAATTCGTCTGGAAGTCGTTTAACCCCTCGTTCCCACGCTCTGCGTGGGAATGCCGCCCGGGACGCTCTGCGTCCCATCTCAAAAGCCAACGCAGAGCGTCGATGGATGCATTCCCACGCGGAGCATGGGAACGATCTGCCTGTGAATGTTCGAAAATTTTCCTTTACCTGCCCTTCGATGAGTATTTTCAATCGAAGGCGACTGGCTGTGCGCGTGTTTATGGGCTACCATTTTCGCAAATGAACATTCATGTTCGATTTCCAATACAGAAAATCAAAAGAGCCCGAGGCCAGCCGATGTCCACATCTACCTTGCGTACGCCCCCTATCTCCGAGATCTACGACCTCGCCGTCATCGGCGGCGGGATCAATGGCGTGGGGATCGCAGCGGATGCCGCCGGTCGCGGGCTTTCGGTGTTCCTTTGCGAAAAGGATGACTTGGCCAGCCACACGTCGTCAGCCAGCAGCAAGCTGATCCACGGTGGCCTGCGCTACCTCGAACATTACGAATTCCGTCTGGTGCGCGAAGCGCTGGCCGAGCGCGAAGTGTTGCTGGCCAAGGCGCCGCACATCGTCAAGCCAATGCGCTTCGTGCTGCCGCACCGTCCGCACCTGCGTCCGGCGTGGATGATCCGTGCCGGCCTGTTCCTGTATGACAACCTCGGCAAGCGCGAAAAACTGCCGGGTTCGAAAAGCCTGAAGTTCGGTGCCGATAGCGCGTTGAAAAGCGAAATCAAGAAAGGCTTCGAATACTCCGACTGCTGGGTCGACGACGCCCGCCTCGTTGTCCTCAACGCCATGGCCGCCCGTGAAAAAGGCGCCCACGTCCACACCCAGACCCGTTGCGTCAGCGCCCGCCGCGCCAAAGGCCTGTGGCACCTGAACCTGGAACGCGCCGACGGCAGCCTGTTTTCGATCACCGCCAAAGCGCTGGTGAACGCGGCCGGCCCGTGGGTGGCCAAGTTCATCCGTGACGATCTGAAGATGGAATCGCCGTACGGCATCCGCTTGATTCAGGGCAGCCACATCATCGTGCCGAAGCTGTACGAAGGTGATCACGCGCACATTCTGCAAAACGAAGATCAGCGCATCGTTTTCACCATTCCGTACCTGAACCATTTCACCCTGATCGGCACCACCGACCGTGAATACACCGGTGATCCAGCGAAAGTGGCAATCACCGAAGGCGAAACCGATTACCTGTTGAAAGTGGTCAACGCCCACTTCAAGAAGCAAATCAGCCGCGACGACATCCAGCACAGTTACTCGGGCGTACGACCGCTGTGCAACGACGAATCCGACAACCCTTCGGCCGTCACCCGCGATTACACCCTGGCACTGTCGGGCAGCAGTGAAGAAGCGCCGCTGCTGTCGGTGTTCGGCGGCAAGCTGACCACCTACCGCAAACTCGCCGAGTCGGCGATGGCGCAGCTGCTGCCGTTCTTCACCCAGATGCGTCCGAGTTGGACGGCCACGGCCACCCTGCCCGGCGGCGAAGACATGACTACGCCGCAAGCCTTGAGCGCGCTGATCCGCGACAAGTTCGACTTCGTGCCAACCGAGATCGCCCGCCGCTGGGCCACTACCTACGGCAGCCGTACCTGGCGCATGCTTGAAGGTGTGGAAACCCTGGCGGACATGGGCGAACACCTCGGCGGCGGGCTCTATACCCGTGAAGTCGATTACCTGTGCAGCGAAGAATGGGCGACGACGGCCCACGACATTCTCTGGCGCCGGAGCAAACTGGGGCTGTTCACCACCCCGGCCGAACAGGAAAAACTGGCGGCGTATCTGGGTAAGGTCGAGCAGAACCGCAAGATCGAAGCGGCCTGACTTGAGCAGCGCTTAAACGAAAGCCCCTGAATCGCGAGATTCAGGGGCTTTTTCTTTTCTCAGGATCAGGCGCTGACCTGTGGCGAGGGGATTTATCCCCGATGGGTCGCGCAGCGGCCCCTCACTTGAAACAAAAGCGGGGCTGCTAAGCAGCCCATCGGGGATAAATCCCCTCGCCACAAGGCTGCACCACCACCAGCGATGTCAGCGCGCCAGATGCAACAGCAGAAAATCAATAAACACCCGCGACTTGTGCGGCAAGTGCGCCGTGTTGGGAAACACCACATTGATCGACCGCTGCGGCAACGAATACGCCGGCAACAAGCGAATCAACCGTCCACTGGCAAGGTCATCCTCGATCAGCCACTTCGGCAGCACCGACACCCCAAGCGACGACAGGGCCATCGAACGCATTGCCGCCGAAGAATTGGTTTCGAAGTGATGCACACCGCTGACCTCGACGCCCTGCCCTCGCTCATCGCGCATTAACCACTGGGTCGGCGTCTGCAGATTGCTGTTGGCGATCCATGGCACACCACTCAGGTCCTGTGGCTCGCGCACCGGATGACGACCGAGAAATTGCTCGGTGGCGACCAGGACGATTTCATAGTCAGCAATCTTGCGACTCTTGAACGCCGAGTCGGCCAGGCGGCCCAGACGAATCACCAGATCAAGCTTCTCCGCCACCAGATCATTCAATGAAGAGTTGACGTGGTAGCTCAGCCTGATCTGCGGATAGGTCTGCAAAAACAACGGGATCAACGGCAGGATGTATTTCTCGCCGTACTCACTGGTCGAACTGATCCGCAACTTGCCGGACACCCGATTGCTGCCCTTCAGGACGTTATCAAAGGCACTGTCGATATCGGCGACGATTTCCTTGAACTCGTTATAGAAGCTCTGACCGGTTTCAGTCAGCGCTACCGTGCGGGTCGTGCGGATCAGCAGCGTAGTGGCCAACGCCTCTTCCAGCGCCTTGATGTGCAGGCTGGCCATGGCCCTGCTGATATTCAGGTAATCGGCAGCCTTGGTGAAAGAGCCCAGATCGACGATCGCGAGAAACGTCTGGACCCGATTCAAATGCCCGTGCATGGCGCCCTGATTCACTGTCAAATCCCTTCAAACATTGTGTTCAGCCCCATTGCATCGACGCCCGGAGTCTATCGCCCCTAAGCTCGCCGACAAAGGGGAAACACCATGAGTTATCGCTACAAGGTCGCGTCGATCTTCCTGATCGGCTTCTTTATCGACTGCATCAATATCTTCATGTCGGCCGTGGCCTTGCCCAGCCTGTCGGCGACGCTGCACGTCAGCAGCGCGTCCGTGGCGTGGGTCGCCAACGCCTACATTCTCGGGCTGACCCTGATCATCCCACTGAGCACTTGGCTGGCCGCGCGTTTCGATAGCCGGAACGTGCTCACCGCTTCAATGCTGCTGTTCAGCGTAGCGGTGTGGATGTGCGGGCTGGCGAACAGTTTCGCGGAACTGGTGATCTGGCGTTTCGTGCAGGGCATCGGTGGCGGTCTGTTGATACCGGTCGGGCAGGCGCTGACGTTCAATCTGTTTCAGGGTGAGCAACGAGCGAAGATCTCCACGCTGGTGATGGCGGTTGCGCTGATTGCCCCGGCGATTTCACCGACGGTTGGCGGCTTCATCGTCGACAGCAGTTCATGGCGCTGGGTGTTTTACAGCAATGTGCCGTTCTCGCTGATCGCAGCCGGTTTATCGTGGTGGTGGATCAAGGAAGCGAAGCCGGGCGACCTGTCACGCCCGGACATCAAAGGCCTGTTGCTGGTGAGTACGGCACTCGCCAGCCTGCTGATGGGCATGTCGCTGTATGGCGGCGACTCCCGGACATTGCTGGCCATGGCCTGCATCGCAGCGGGCCTGCTGTTCATAGCGCTGTACCTGCGCCATTACCGCCAGTCGCGCCACGCAATCATCGATCTGAGCTTGCTCAGCAGCACGCGGCTCAGCACGTCGATCTTCATCTATTACGCGATTCCCGGCGTGTTCACCGGGGTCAATCTGTTGAGCATCTTCTTCCTGCAAAACACCCTGCACTTCAGCGCCCGGCTGACCGGCGCATTCATGATTGTCTACGCCATCGGCGCGTTCATCGCGATGACCATTGGCGGCCGGGTCTACAACCGGATCGGCGCCAAGCGCCTGTTCATCCTCGGCATGCTGTTGCACAGCGCCGGCATCGTCACCCTCACACAGGTGAATGCGCCGAGCGATCTCTGGCTGATTGTCATCGCCTACAGCCTGATGGGCATTGGCGGCGGCATCGGTGCCAACACCGCGCAAACCACCTCACTGATGGATTTCAACGGCAGCGACACGCACAAGGCCAGCGTGATCTGGAACATCAATCGGCAGATGTCATTCAGCCTCGGTGCCGCGCTGTTTCTGATGATTTTCAACCTGCTGCTCAAGCCGTTCGACACCCCTTCGGCCTATCACGCGACGTTTGCGATTGCGGCGTTGGTCGGCCTGTTCCCGCTGTTTTTTATGAGTCAATTGAACCCTGCAAAGGCAAACCATGAACAACAACCCGATTGAACTAGCGCAACACAGCATTCACCACGTGCATGAACTGATTCACCGCGTGTTTACCGATACTGACGGCAGCGGCGCAGCCACCATCGCACCGCTGATGGATGCCTTCGCCAAGGACTTCAGCATGGTCGCCACCTCGGGGGTGACGGTTGATCGGGCGCAGGTAGAACAACTGTTCAGGCGAAATGTGGGTGGCAGGCCGGGGCTTGAGATCGTCATCAGTGACCTGCACACGGTCTGGCAGGAAGGCGAGACGATTGCGCTGAGCTATACCGAAACCCATCGCCAGGGTGAGAACGTCACCTCACGCGTCTCGGTAGCGATTCTGCGAGTCCAGGCAGACCGTGTTGAGTGGCAATACCTGCATGAAACTGCGTTCACCCCGACTAACGGTTAAAAGCTCGTTCGGTTTTCCGAACGCGACTTTGCGGTCGATTCGGTTAACCGGATCAGTTGTTGCGAAAAATACCGCCACAAAAACTTAATCACCTTGTAAATCAGCCAGTTAACCTTCGGCGACTGGTCTGGCACGACTCATGCTCTACACTCTCTCGACGAATGCCTGCTGTGCCAACACTTCAGGAGCCGTCAGGCATTCGAAGCACAAAAGGGCCGACAAACTGGCTCCATAAAAAAAACAATGTCGAGGAAAATTTGATGCGCATCGTTCCCCATATCCTGGGCGCAGCCATTGCTGCCGCTCTGATCAGCACGCCAGTTTTCGCCGCCGAACTCACCGGCACCCTGAAGAAGATCAAAGAGTCCGGTGTGATCACCCTGGGCCACCGCGACGCCTCCATCCCGTTTTCCTACATCGCTGATGCGTCGGGCAAGCCAGTCGGCTACTCCCACGACATCCAGGTGGCCATCGTCGAAGCGATCAAAAAAGACCTCGACCTGCCAAACCTGCAAGTCAAATACAACCTGGTGACCTCGCAAACCCGTATCCCGCTGGTGCAGAACGGCACCGTGGACGTCGAGTGCGGCTCCACCACCAACAACGTCGAGCGTCAGCAGCAAGTTGACTTCTCCGTCGGCATCTTCGAAATCGGTACTCGCCTGCTGTCCAAGAAAGGCTCCCAGTACAAGGATTTCGATGACCTGAAAGGCAAGAACGTCGTGACCACCGCCGGCACCACGTCCGAGCGCATCCTCAAGTCGATGAACGCCGACAAGCAGATGGGCATGAACGTCATCTCCGCCAAAGACCACGGCGAATCCTTCCAGATGCTGGAATCGGGTCGTGCCGTTGCATTCATGATGGACGACGCCCTGCTGGCCGGCGAAGCCGCCAAAGCCAAGAAGGCTGATGACTGGGCCGTCACCGGCACCCCACAGTCGTACGAAATCTACGGTTGCATGATGCGCAAAGGCGACGAGCCGTTCAAAAAGGCTGTCGACGACGCGATCAAGGCGACCTACGCATCGGGCGCGATCAACAAGATCTACGACAAGTGGTTCATGCAACCGATCCCGCCAAAAGGCCTGAACCTGAACTTCCCGATGAGCGACGAACTCAAGGCCCTGATCGCCAATCCGACCGACAAAGCGGCTGACGACAAGAAATCCTGATTTCTGACTAACCTTATCTCCTGAAGGGGCGCAGCCCTTTCAGGAGTTTGTCACTCCCTGCTGGCACTTTTTTTGGAAACACTCGAACCGGTGGCTGTCGAGCCGATCGCGTGTGCCTGATCTTCACGATCAGGGAGGGAACGGAGTTCCCCAAGCGGGCACTTGTACATCGATCGAATCGAGGGGAGACCCTAATGAATTACAACTGGGACTGGGGCGTGTTCTTCAAGTCCACCGGCGTGGGCAGCGAGACTTATCTCGACTGGTTCATCTCCGGGCTGGGCTGGACCATTGCCATCGCCATCGTGGCCTGGATCATCGCCCTGCTGCTGGGCTCGATACTGGGTGTCATGCGCACCGTGCCGAACCGCATCGTGTCGGGCATTGCGACCTGCTACGTCGAGCTGTTCCGTAACGTGCCGCTGCTGGTTCAGCTGTTCATCTGGTACTTCCTGGTGCCTGATCTGCTGCCGCCGGATCTGCAAGAGTGGTACAAGCAGGACCTCAACCCGACCACCTCGGCTTACCTGAGCGTCGTCGTGTGCCTGGGCCTGTTCACCGCCGCGCGCGTCTGCGAACAAGTGCGCACCGGCATCCAGGCGCTGCCGCGTGGCCAGGAATCGGCCGCTCGTGCGATGGGTTTCAAGCTGCCACAGATCTACTGGAACGTGCTGCTGCCCCAGGCCTACCGGATCATCATTCCGCCGCTCACCTCGGAATTTCTGAACGTGTTCAAGAACTCCTCCGTGGCGTCCTTGATCGGTCTGATGGAACTGCTCGCACAGACCAAACAGACCGCCGAATTCTCGGCCAACCTGTTCGAAGCGTTCACCCTGGCGACCCTGATCTATTTCACCCTGAACATGAGCCTGATGCTGCTGATGCGCCTGGTCGAGAAGAAAGTTGCCGTGCCCGGCCTGATCTCCGTGGGGGGTAAATAATGGAATTCGATTTCAGTGGCATCGTCCCGGCCATTCCCGGTTTGTGGAACGGCATGGTGATGACCCTCAAGCTGATGGCCATGGGCGTGGTGGGCGGGATCATTCTCGGCACCATTCTCGCGCTGTGCCGGCTGTCGCATAACAAACTGTTGTCGAACGTTGCCGGCGCGTACGTCAACTATTTCCGTTCGATCCCGCTGCTGCTGGTGATCACCTGGTTCTATCTGGCGGTGCCGTTCGTGCTGCGCTGGATCACCGGCGAAGACACCCCGATCGGCGCGTTCACCTCGTGCATCGTCGCGTTCATGATGTTCGAAGCGGCGTACTTCTGCGAAATCGTCCGGGCCGGCGTGCAGTCGATCCCGAAAGGCCAGATGGGCGCGGCGCAAGCGCTGGGCATGAGCTACGGGCAGATGATGCGCCTGATCATCCTGCCCCAGGCGTTCCGCAAGATGACCCCGTTGCTGCTGCAACAGTCGATCATCCTGTTCCAGGACACCTCGCTGGTTTACACCGTGGGCCTGGTGGACTTCCTCAACGCGTCCCGCGCCAGTGGCGACATCATTGGCCGCTCCAATGAGTTCCTGATTTTCGCGGGGCTCGTGTACTTCATCATCAGCTTCGCCGCCTCGCGGTTGGTCAAGCGTCTGCAAAAAAGGTTCGCCGTATGATCTCTATCAAGAACATCAACAAGTGGTATGGGGACTTCCAGGTGCTGACTGATTGCAGCACCGAGGTCAAAAAAGGCGAAGTGATCGTGGTCTGCGGCCCGTCGGGTTCCGGCAAATCGACCCTGATCAAATGCGTCAACGCGCTGGAACCGTTCCAGAAAGGCGACATCGTCGTCGACGGCACTTCGATTGCCGACCCGAAGACCAACCTGCCGAAACTGCGTTCGCGCGTGGGCATGGTGTTCCAGCATTTCGAACTGTTCCCGCACCTGACCATCACCGAAAACCTGACCATCGCGCAGATCAAGGTGTTGGGCCGCAGCAAGGAAGAGGCGACCAAGAAAGGTCTGCAACTGCTCGAGCGCGTTGGCTTGTCGGCCCACGCCCACAAGCACCCGGGCCAACTGTCCGGCGGTCAGCAACAGCGTGTGGCGATTGCCCGTGCGCTGGCGATGGACCCGATCGTCATGCTGTTCGACGAGCCGACCTCGGCGCTCGACCCGGAGATGGTCAACGAAGTGCTCGACGTGATGGTGCAACTGGCTCACGAAGGCATGACCATGATGTGCGTGACCCACGAAATGGGTTTCGCCCGCAAAGTGGCTGACCGCGTGATTTTCATGGACGCCGGCAAAATCATCGAAGACTGCCCGAAAGAAGAGTTCTTCGGCGACATCAACGCCCGCTCCGAACGCGCGCAGCACTTCCTCGAGAAAATCCTGCAGCACTAAAAGCACCGCGATCCCTGTGGGAGCGGGCTTGCCCGCGATGGGGCCCTGTCAATCGACCATGATGTCGACTGTCAGACCGCTATCGCTGGCAAGCCAGCTCCCACAGGGGACGGTGTTCGCTATCAGGTAAGTGTTGTGGTTGACCCAAGGCATCTGTGATGAAATGCGACCCCACTCTCTATCGCGCCGCGCCGCCATCACTTGCCGTGAAGCCCCGTCTGATTCGTCATCTGTTCCTGCCGCCACTGGTCATCGCGCTGATGATCGGCCTGGGTTTTATCGGCTTCTGGACCAGTGAGCATTTCGGCATTCGCAGCCTTAGCGAGAACGGCCAGCGTCAGCTGGAACTGCACGCCCGCGCGGTCGAAAGCGAGATCAGCAAATACACCTACCTGCCCAGCCTGCTGGAACTGGAAACCAGTGTCCCGCAACTGCTGGCCGAGCCGACGCCGGAACACCGGCAAACGGTCAACGACTACCTCGAAGGCCTGAACCGGCGCAGCCGCAGTCGGGCCATCTATGTGATGGACACCACCGGCCGCGTCATGGCCACCAGCAACTGGCGCGATGTCGACAGTTACCTGGGTGAAGACCTGTCCTTCCGCGCCTATTTTCAAAAAGCCGTCCGTGGCGAACCCGGGCGTTTCTACGGCATCGGCAGCACTAACGGCGAACCCGGCTACTACCTCGCCCATGGTCTCGAAGAACACGGCAAGATCGTCGGCGTCGCCGTGGTCAAGGTGCGCCTCGAAGCCATGGAAGAACGCTGGCAACGGGCGCGTCTCGAAGCGTTTGTCAGCGATGAAAACGGCATCATCATTCTCTCCAGCGATCCGGCCCGGCGCCTCAAATCGGTAGTGCCGTTGAGTGACGAGACTAAAGAAAAACTCGCCCGCAGCCTGCAGTACTACTGGTTCCCGCTCAACGAACTGCAACCGCTGGCCCGCGAAACATTGGCCGAGGGCGTAGAAAAACTCACCTTCCCGGCCAACAGCGAAGTTGATTCCGACGAAGAAAACATCAGTTATCTGGCGCAGACCCGCCCCTTGAGCGATACGCCGTGGAATTTCACCCTGCTCACGCCGTTGCAGGACCTGCGCCGTGAAGCGATCAATCAGGGGATTCTGGTCGCCGTCGCGTTTGCCTTGGTGGCGTTTCTGCTGATCGCCTGGAACGAACGGCGCAAGGTCATCGCCACCCGCCTCGCCGCCCGCGAAGCCCTGCAGGAAGCCAACAACCAACTGGAGCGTCGGATTACCGAACGCACCGCCGACCTGCGCGCCAGCAACGATCGATTGAAAAGCCAGATCCGCGAACGGCGCCAGGCTGAAGAGACTTTGCGCCGCGCTCAGGATGAACTGGTCCAGGCCGGAAAACTGGCCGCCATTGGCCAGATGTCCACCAGCATCGCCCACGAATTGAATCAGCCACTGGCGGCGATGCGCACGTTGTCGGGCAACACCGTACGTTTTCTGGAGCGTGGGCAGCTCGATGTCGCCAGCACCAATCTCAAGACCATCAACGACCTGATCGACCGCATGGGCCGGATCACCGCCAGCCTGCGTTCGTTTGCCCGCCGGGGTGACAACCAGGGCCAGGCCAGCCTCGGCAAAGCCGTGGACGCGGCGCTGCAGTTGCTCGGCGCACGGCTGGAAAACCCGGCATTGCAACTGCACCGGCAATTTATTGATGTGCAGTTGCACATTGACCAGACCCGCCTCGAACAGATTCTGGTCAACCTGATCGGCAATGCCCTCGACGCCATGCAAGCGCAACCGCTGCCACAACTGTGGCTGGAAGGTGAAGAGTTCAACGGCAAATATCGCCTTCGGGTGCGCGACAACGGCCACGGTGTCGATGCCGAAGCGCGCAAGCATCTGTTCGAACCGTTCTTCACCACCAAACCCGGCGAGCAAGGCCTGGGTCTGGGCCTGACCCTTTCCGCCAGCCTCGCCGCCGCCACCGGTGGCCATCTGGGTGTCGAACACCCCGGTGGCGGTGGTACCACCTTCGTCCTCAGTTTACCGTTGGTAAGCCCTACTCCTGCCGAGCCAATATGAACCACGACCTTAGTGTGCTGATCGTCGAAGACGACCCCCATGTGCTGCTCGGCTGCCAGCAAGCGCTGACACTGGAAGACATTCCCTGCGTCGGTGTCGGCAGTGCCGAAGAGGCGCTGGAGCGTGTCGGCGACAACTTTGCCGGGATCGTCATCAGCGACATTCGCCTGCCGGGCATCGATGGCCTGGAGTTGCTGACCCGCCTCAAGCAGCGCGACCGCAGCCTGCCGGTGGTGCTGATCACCGGCCACGGCGACATCTCCATGGCGGTCGGCGCGATGCAGAAAGGCGCCTACGACTTCATGGAAAAACCGTTCTCGCCGGAGCGTCTGGTCGACGTCGCCCGCCGTGCGCTGGAGCAACGCAGCCTCGCGCGCGAAGTCTCGTCGTTGCGTCGGCAACTGGCCGAGCGCGACTCCCTTGAAGGCCGGATCATCGGCCGTTCGCCGGCCATGCAGAACCTGCGTGAACTGATCGCCAACGTCGCCGACACTTCGGCCAACGTCTTGATCGAAGGCGAGACTGGCACGGGTAAGGAATTGGTCGCCCGTTGCCTGCACGATTTCAGCCGCCGTCACAGCAAGCAGTTCGTCGCGTTGAACTGCGGTGGTCTGCCGGAAAACCTTTTCGAAAGCGAGATCTTCGGCCACGAGGCCAACGCCTTTACCGGCGCCGGCAAACGCCGTATCGGCAAGATCGAACACGCCGACGGCGGCACGCTGTTCCTCGATGAGGTGGAAAGCATGCCGCTGCCGTTGCAGATCAAACTGCTGCGCGTGCTGCAGGAACGCACCCTCGAACGCCTCGGCTCGAACCAGAGCGTGGCGGTGGATTGCCGGGTGATCGCAGCGACCAAATCCGACCTCGACGAATCGAGCAAGGCCGGCGAATTCCGCAGCGACCTGTATTACCGCCTCAACGTGGTCACGCTGGAATTGCCGCCATTGCGCGAGCGCCGCGAAGACATCCTGCAACTGTTCGAACACTTCACCCAGCAGTCGGCCCTGCGCTTCGACCGCGCCTTGCCGGAACTGGACAACCAGACCCTGTCGAGCCTGATGAGCCACGACTGGCCAGGCAACGTGCGTGAATTGCGCAATGTCGCCGAACGCTTCGCCCTCGGCCTGCCGGCCTTCAAGAAGTCCGGCGCGGGCAGTGCGGGGCAGGGTCTGGCGTTTGCCGAAGCGGTGGAAGCGTTCGAGCGCAACCTGCTCAGCGACGCCCTGCACCGCAGCGGCGGCAACCTGACCCAGGCCAGCCTGGAGCTGGGCATGGCCAAGACCACGCTGTTCGACAAAGTCAAAAAATACGGGTTGAGCCACTGATGGATCTGTTGCTGAAAGCCGCACTCGGTGCCGCGGTTGTCGTGATTCTCGCGGCACTGGCCAAGACCAGAAACTATTACATCGCGGGCCTGGTGCCGCTGTTTCCGACGTTTGCGCTGATCGCCCATTACATCGTTGGCAAGGGGCGCTCGGTGGATGATCTGAAGACCACCATCGTCTTCGGGATGTGGTCGATCATTCCGTATTTTGTGTATCTGGCGACGTTGTATGTGATGGTCGACCGGTTAAGGCTGGAGGCTTCGCTGGCAGTGGCGGCGGTAGCGTGGTTGATGGCCGCCACTGTGTTGGTGACCGTTTGGGTGCGCCTGCACAGCTGACCCTCACCCCAGCCCTCTCCCTCCGGGAGAGGGGGCGAGGTGTCTTGCGTCTGACATCGACCTGAAAGATCCAGTCGATTATGGATTCGCTACAACACCCTCAGGTCGGCGTATCACTCCAGCATCCCCCATTCAGTCCCCTCTCCCTCTGGGCGGTCCGACGTTTCGGGAGGGTCAGGGTGAGGGGCTTTTAGCTTTTCAGTTGACGGTGCCACCTTTTGACTCAGCCATAATCTGCCGAATCGCGCCGACAAACGTCTCCACCGGCTGTCCACCCGTCACCGCGTACTGGCCGTTAAATACCACCGTCGGCACCGAACTCACCCCGCGCTGCAACCACAATTGCTCGTCTTCGCGCACCTGGTCGGCAAATTCATCGGACGCCAGAATCGCCTCGGCACGCTGACGATCCAGCCCGACACTTTCAGCAATCTGCACCAGTTGGCCGTGATCGGAAGGATTGCCGCCATCGCTGAAATAAGCCCTGAACAACGCCTCCTTCAACGGCAACTGCAACCCCTCAAGCCCGGCCCAATGCAGCAAGCGGTGCGCATCGAAGGTGTTGTAGATGCGACTGTTGCCGTTGGTGCGAAAGGCAAACCCGAGTTCGGCGCCACGGGCACGAATCGCCTCGCGATTCTTCTGCGACTGCTCCGGCGTCGAGCCGTATTTCTCGCCGATGTGCTCGGTAATGTTCTGCCCTTGCGGGCCCATCTTCGGGTTCAGTTCGAACGGCTGGAAATGAATGTTGGCCTGCACTTCGTTACGCAGGATCTCCAGCGCCTGCAGCAAGCCGTACAGACCGACGACGCACCAGGGGCAGGAAACGTCGCTGACGAAGTCGATGTTCAGAGTGGAATTCATGACTCACCTCGCACGGCAAAATCCAGACGATACACCTGTCAGGTCTTGCAGCGACAGTGATGGCCCTATCGCTGGCAAGCCAGCTCCCACAAGGATCAAACCGAACCTGTGGGAGGGGGCTTGCTCCCGAAGGCGCCAGAGCAGACACCGCGAAATTTCAGTTACAGCAGATTCCCGCCTACCACCGGCTCAATCTGCGCCCAGTGCGAAGTGTCTTCACGGTGCGCCTGCAAATACGGCAACACTGCCGCCAGCAGCGGTGCCTTGAAGGCCTCTTGAAAGCGATGCGCCAACCCGGGAATCAGCTTCAACTGGCTGCCACGAATATGTGCCGCCAGATGCACGCCATGCATCACCGGCAGCAAAGGATCGGCCGTGCCATGCACCACCAGCGTCGGCACCCGCAATTGATTGAGCAGGGCTACCCGGCTCGGCTCCGCCAGGATCGCCATGATCTGACGTTTGACCCCTTCGGGATTGAACGCACGGTCATACGACGCCGCCGCTTGTTGCAGCAAAACCTGTCGATCATCGGTGACCGCCGGGCTGCCCAGCGCGGCCAGCAAGTCAGCTTGTTGCTCCAGCGCCACCTCGCGGTTGGGCGCGCCGCGTCGCGACAATAACTGCACCAGCGCCGCACTCGGCGCCGGCAAACCTTCGGCACCGGAACTGGTCATGATCAACGTCAGGCTCTCGACCCGCTGCGGCGCCATCGCGGCCAGGTGCTGGGCGATCATCCCGCCCATGCTCGCGCCCAGCACATGGAATTGCTCGACGTGCAACGCATCCATCAAACCCAGCGCATCGTCGGCCATGTCGGTCAACGTGTACGGCGCCGCCACCGGCAACCCGAGTTTGTAGCGCAACACTTCAAAGGTCAGATTGGCCTCGACCGGGGCCTGCCGCCAGGTCGACAGACCGACATCGCGGTTGTCATAGCGGATCACCCGAAAGCCCTGCTGACACAGCGCCACCACCACTTCGTCCGGCCAGTGAATCAACTGCCCACCCAGGCCCATCACCAGCAGCAGCGCCGGGTCCGACGCCCGGCCAATGCTCTGGTAGGCCAGGCTCACCTGCGCCAGGTCGACCCGTTCGGTCGGCACATTGACGTCGCACCGTGAGGCGGCGTAGGCCGGCGAGCCGAACAAAAGCGCGGCCAGCACGGCCGCGATCGAGAGAAAAAACTTACCCATGAAAAACACCGAAACGCAGAACCCCAGTAGAGCGCGAGTCTGATGAAGTTTGTACAAGCGCGCTGCCACAGTTCGATGACAGTTTGATGAAGAGTGCCGAGCGGTCATCGCCCAGGCGATAACTATCTACCGCCATGGCCGAGCGCTTTCGCCGTTGAATGGCTCAGGACCGGAGCGCCTCCGCCGCTCCCCACCGCGAGCCGTTAACCATGCCCGATCGATTATTGTTGAACACCCCCACCCTTGAGCCGCCCGTCCAGTCGACGGCAGGGCGCTTGCCGGCCCACCACGACGAGGGTCTGCTGCTGGATGCCGCCCACCGCTGGCGAGAAAGCTGCGAGGCGTTGCACCAGTTGTTTGCCCAAGTGCCTGCCGCGCGGGACACGCTGTTACAGGTGCTCAAGCAGCACCTGAATCTGGAACAAACCGGCGTCGGCCTGCTCTTTGACGCGCAGGACCCGCGTCCGCAACGGTTCATCCCGCTGGTGCAGGTGTGTGCCTTTGTCTTGCAGCAGCCATCGGCAACAATTGCCGTCGATGCGTCCTGTCAGGTCACCGGCGTTTCTACCGCTCACAGTTTGTTCGGCATCACGCCGGTGCAATTGCTCGCGAAGCTCAAGGCGCTATCCCTCGAACAGGCCCTGGAGGCGCGCTGGAACACCTATTGGGATGCCCGCGCGCCGGGCAGCCCGGTATCGCGCCGCGAGCGCGCCAGCCAGTTGTACCGCGAACATCTGGACGCGGCCGCGCAGCTCGCCTTCGCCCGGCGCAGCCTGACCGCCGAACAATTGCTGGCGCTCGCCACACTACAGGAGGCCAGCGCCGCCACACCCGCCATCACCACCGAGCAACTGTCACTGGTGCTGAGTAATGGCAGCAAGGTCAAATTGCCCGCTGCCTGGGTCATCAGTTTCGGGACTGAGGCGCCGGTCACCCAGTGGTTGTACTTGCCGTTGCGACCCGAAGCATTCCAGGTGTTTGCCCAACGTCAGGACCTTGAGACCTGGCTATCGACGCAACCGTTGGTACCCGCCGGTCTGCCGCACACCGACCTGAAATTTGAATACACCGGCAGACACCTGCCATTGACGGCAGGCATGACCGATCTGCTGGCTCACCAATACAAAGCCCAACTCGATGCGCTGCGCAATGGCAGTGTCGGCAAAGCGGACCTGTACGAACAGGCCAGTCTGGCCCTCGACAACGTCGATCAGACCGATCATCAGCGCAAGACCGGCGCGGTGTTTGCCTCGCCGCCAACGCTCGACAACGTAGTGATCGAGCCTGAGCAGCTGGCCCTGTTCGGCAGCCTCTACGCCGACATTCCCTGGCCCCTGCGCCAGGCAGCCCTCAACCGGCACCGCGACGCGCTCGAAACGCTGCTCGACAGCGCCGATGCCAACACCGCCCTGCAACCTTTCAAGCAGGCACACGAGACACTGGAAGCGGCCGAGCAAGCCGCCGACAAGGCTGCGACTGCCTTGCTCGGCCGTGCGCGCGTCCTCGATCTGACGACGTTCAACCGTGAATTCACCGCCCTGCACCAGGCGCACAAGAGCGGTCTGCACGCCGAAGCCGAATTACAAGGCTTGCTGGCCGAACTGAACCAGGACGAACGAGACCGGATCAAGGCCCTGCTCGACACGCCACAAAACCCCGGCGCCGAGCATGTCGCGGCCAGCCTGATCCTGTCGACCCATGAGCCGGATGCCAAGAGCTCGGCCCCCGCTGAACTCAACGGCCCGTTTGTCATGACCCACCCGCAGGCATTGCTCGATCGGGCGTCTGCGCACAGCGTGTTGCTGTACTGGCCGGGCACGGGCGGTGGTTTGCAACGTTTCGCCAATCGGCGGGCGCTGGAACAGCAGGTATTCAAGATCGCCGAGGTAGACACGGCACTTGCCTTGCAGTTGAAAAAAATCAGCGGTGATCCGCTGCAGCATGGCCTCAACCAACTGACCAGTGACTTCGACGAACAGGCCGGCCTCCTGCGCTCGCGCCTTGCCGACACGAGTAAAAAAGCCGAGTACGACGAACAACTCGCCGACCTGCGCCAGCGCAGCCTCGGCACGTTACAGGTGCCGGTCAACGCCGCTCGCAGCCTGGCGTTCACTCAGGTGCTGGAGCAGGCAAACAGCGGCACGCTCGCCGACACGCTACCGGACTGGCTCGCCCGGCTCGGCAAGACTGAGCGCAGTGCGCTCAAGCAACTGACCGAGACGTTCCTGCTCGCGATGCAACGCAGCCATAAGCAACTGACCCTCGCTCTGGAACCACGGGACGACTTCACCCGCACACATCTGCATGAGCGACTGCGCAAGGACTTCGCACTCAAGGGCAGTTTCGAGATCACCCTCGACTTGCCCGACTCGGTAAAAATGGTCAAACGCTACAAACCCGCTCCCGGCCACTCGGGCTATGAATTGGTGCTGGAGCCCAGTGCCACCCGCAGCAAAATGCCGCTGGTGGAACTGGCCCAACTTAACATCGACAACACGCCATCGATGCAGCTCGAACCGCTTTCATTGCGCCTGACGTACATGCGGGTGGAGGTCAATGCAAGCGATGCGGTCGAGGCTGAAACCTTGAAAAAAGGTCTCACCCTGACCTGGCTGAAACGCGTGCTGCCGGAACTGGATCTGCCCCAGGCCTACGAAAAACGCATTCGCGAAGCGTTCACCGGCGCGTCCGACGAATCGGCTTTCGTCAGGGAGCATCGCCGCGAATGCCTGATCGAACCCTGGCGCGCGATGCTCAAACTGCAAGGTGAATTCGCCCGTTTGCAACACCACATCAGCCTGGAGGAATTGCAGATCCTCACCATTGCTGCTGACGCCAACACCGCGCAAGCCTGGCGATCCGAGCGCAAACGCGTAGTCATCCTTCCGGCCTATCTGAGCGCCGGCGGCGCGGACACGCCCAATGAAGGTGCGGTCACCTTGTCCGGTGTGACCTTCATCGAGGAGCAGGTCAGCGGCATCACTCTGCTGTACCTGCCCGACAGTCCCGACGACCACTTTCTGCGCCGTTACGACAACCTCGAAGCAGCGCGCATGGCGTTGTACAGAATGTGCACACAGGACACCTGGATCCGCTATCTGGCCGGCCGGGCCTTGCAGGGTAACGTCCGGGCGCACGTGAGCCGGCTCAACCAGGCCGTGCTCAAGCATTTCGACGCGATCATTGGCGTCGGCGAGCGCTGGCCGGCCAGTACTTCGTTCGCCGCGCACTTGCTGGATGCGCACATGGGACGCCTGATCGAAGCCCATCGCGGCACCTCGCGCTCCAACGATGCGCTGTACATGGAACGCCACGCGCTGAAGGGACCGCGCGCGTTCAACTACCTGAAAATGGCCATCGGCCTGCTGCCCTTCATCGGCAGCGCCATCGCCGTTTACGATGCCTGGACGGCGGCCAACCAGGCGGTGGCCGCGTTTCTGCGTGGCGAGGTCGGTGACGGTCTGGCCGAACTCGAATCGGTCCTGCTGTCATTGATCGACGCGGCCATGGATCTGCTGCCCGGTGAACTGGCGTCTTCGGCCTTGTCGCGTGCGGCCCGCTCAGTGACTCGCGCACGCCAGATGCGCGTGTTACTCAGAACCACGGCAGCGCTAAGGAGCACATCCCGGCGTCAGGCTCGACATCTCGCGGTACGGTTCTCCGGTTACGAATATGAAAAACCGATTTCCCTGGCCGGCCTGCAACCGGGCCGCGATGGCGTGTATCGCGGCATTTACCGGCATGCCGACGGCGATTTCATTCTGCGTCAGGGGCGGATCTTCGAGGTGCAGCGCAGCAACGATTCACGCAACTGGCGCTTGCGCGGCACGCGCAAGGCCACCTACAAACAACCGGTCGCACTCAATGAAAACGGCGAATGGGACACCTGGTTCGGCGTCTACGGCAGTACGTTCGAGGGCGGTGGTCTGGGTGGCGGAAATGTGGCAGGGCATCTGGCTGATGCGCTTGATCCGATCTGGCCGCAGGCAATTCGTCAACGCCTGCCGCGCTGGTGGGCGGACCGGACCTTTCGCCGTCATCACTACCTGACCGAGCTCGCCGACGACCTTGCCGTGCAACTGGAAAGACGCGGCGGAAACAGCGACGTGACCATCAACCGTTATGGCGCAGCGAAGACGGATGCGGCACGTCAACCCCTTCTGCCTGCCGCCGAAGCTGCCGCCATCGGTGATATTGAACTGGCTACCCGACGTTATCAGGCATTGCTCGAACTGGAACCGCTGACCCACGGCAACAAACGTCGCGCCTTGATCGAGATGCAAAGCAAAAACGCCGCACTGCTGGCTGACCGATACACACGCCGCGCCATTCACAACTCGCACAGTACCGTGCCACTGACAAAACGGATCCTGGAACTGAACAGGCAACTGGATGAACTGCCGCACGATGCTCTCGCGCAACGCCTGACACTGATGGAAGAGCGCCGCCAACTGCGGCTGGAATACCTGCGCAAACTGGACCGGATGGAAGACCTCAGGGTTGACGTCAACCATTGGTATGAACGCGTTCGCGTTGCGGCGGACAAGAAACTGGTGGCCAGCCTTGTCGATGACCTGAACGCCAAACACAGTCCGTTTCTACTGAGCTTTCAGAAGACCTATCAACGCCTTGAGGCGGTACAGCGTGCCGGTAGCGTCGGCGACGCTTCATGGATTTATCTGCTGGGGCAGGCGCGCCGATTACGGGAAAAGGTCGCCCGTGCGCTCAATACCCATCACGATCTGCTCAGCGCCAACGTCACCCGCGTACAGCGCGATGCCATTCTTCAAGACTGCGTCGATACGTACGCGCAATTTATCCGTGAAATGAAAGTCTGGACCGCCAGCTACCCGCAGTATTTCCATGAAGAACTGATAGAGCCGCTGATCTCCGGGATAGAAAAGCTCGGCGAACAGGCGCGCAAAAACATTGGCACCCCGGTGCATGCCACGCCACCGCAAGGCAGTATCAATCGCAAAGTCTTTCCCACCGAAGACGATCAATGGCTGATCGGCGTAGAGCGATGGGACAAGAAAAACAAGAAGCTTCAGTTCGAAATGAACAGCGGCGAAGTCTGGGAACAGACCGCAAGCGGCAAGTATCGACTGACAGAGTCTGCGCCACCGGCGCCGCCTCAACTGAGCCTGTCGACACTGGTAAACGAAGCGCGCAAACGCCTGGACTTTCAGGCGAGTTATCGGGCCCGGGTCGAGTCCTATGCCGACCAGGACATGCTGCCGGTCGACCTTGAACACATGATGGTCAGTGAAGCCGCAGAGCTGAGCCACCGCGCCGACCGGATCGCGAACGTCGCGCCGCAGGATCCGGTCATTCCCCAACTACGCAACAAGGCCAACGAGCTGATAGCCACCGGTCGCAACCTGCGTACCCGCCAGTCACTGACCAGTAAAAGGCCCACTGACGGCATGCTGCTGGACCTGATCGAACAGGACGCCGTAGAGATCCGCAAACCCAGCCTGCTGAAAAACCTCAGCAAACCAAAAGCGCGCAAAGACTACCTGCAGGAGTATGAGATCTGGGATCAGACCCTGATCCCCAATGAGCTACTGTGGTATGCCCACTTTCATTACGCCAGCGCAACGCCGGTGATGCGCACATTCGAAAAGGCCCACCTGAAACTGCCTGAACACCGCTTCTTGACTCATGCCGATAACGCCAGCCTGCCATATGCCGATATTGGTAAACAGTCGGCGGTGTTGACGCATTTCGAAGCGCTTTGATCGCCGCCCTTAAACAAAACACCCGCTGGCTTTTTGGCTCAGCGGGTGTTCTGCATCAACGGACAGGCCGAAGGTTTACGCCAGTTGGCTGCGCAACTGTCGCGCCGCCGCCACCATGTTCACCAGCGCCGCTTCCGTCTCCGGCCACGCACGCGTCTTCAAGCCGCAATCGGGGTTGACCCACAGGCGCTCGGCGGGAATCCGCTTCACTGCCTTGCTCATCAACTTGACCATTTCCGCCGTGTCCGGCACCCGTGGCGAGTGAATGTCGTAGACGCCCGGGCCGATGTCGTTCGGGTAGTCGAACGCTTCAAAGGCTTCCAGCAATTCCATGTCCGAGCGCGAGGTTTCGATGGTGATGACGTCGGCGTCCATGGCGGCAATCGCCTGGATCACGTCGTTGAATTCGCTGTAGCACATGTGGGTGTGGATCTGCGTCTCATCGTTGACGCCGGAGGCTGTGAGACGAAACGCTTCCACCGCCCACTCCAGATACTCCTGCCATTGCGCCCGGCGCAGCGGCAGGCCTTCGCGGAAAGCGGCTTCGTCGATTTGCACGATCTTGATCCCGGCGCGTTCCAGATCCACCACTTCATCACGCAGGGCCAGCGCCAGTTGTTGCGCCTGGACTTTGCGCGACACGTCTTCGCGAGGGAACGACCACATCAGCATGGTTACGGGACCGGTGAGCATGCCTTTCATGACCTTGTCGGTCAGGCTCTGCGCGTAGGTGATCCAGTCAACGGTCATGGCTTGCGGACGACTGAGGTCGCCATAAATCACCGCCGGTTTCACACAACGCGAACCGTAGCTCTGCACCCAGCCGAAACGCGTGAACAGGTAGCCGTCGAGCTGCTCGGCGAAGTACTCGACCATGTCATTGCGCTCGGCTTCACCGTGCACCAGCACGTCCAGGCCGAGGCGTTCCTGCACCTGCACGGCGTGGCGGATTTCACTGCGCATGGCGTCGTGATAATCGTTGGCCGACAGCTTGCCCTGCTTGAACGCCTGACGCGCCAGACGGATTGCACCGGTCTGCGGGAACGAGCCAATCGTGGTGGTCGGGAACGTCGGCAATTGCAGGCGCGCCTGTTGCCGGGCGATGCGTTTGGCGAACGGCGAATGACGCTGACTGTCCTCAGCATTGATCGCGCTGATCCGCGCCTGAACCTCGGGTTTATGAATGCGCGACGACTGCGCACGGCTGGCCTGAATCGCCCGGCTCTGAGCCAGTGCGTTTTGCACTTTGGGCGCTTGTGGATCATTCAAGGCATCGCGCAGCACCGAGATTTCGCTGCACTTCTGTACGGCAAACGCCAGCCAGCCCTTGAGTTCCGGATCGAGCTTGTCTTCACGCTCGACATCCACCGGGCTGTGCAGCAACGAGCAAGAACTGCTGACCCACAGGTTGTCGCCAAAACGCTCCTGCGCCGGTTGCAGTTGCGCCAGCGCCTGCTCCAGTTCGCAGCGCCAGACGTTGCGCCCGTTGACCAGGCCCACCGAGAGAATCTTGTAGGTCGGCAGGCGATCCAGCACCTGGCCGAGTTGCTCCGGCGCCCGCACCGCATCGATGTGCAAGCCTTGCACCGGCAGGCCCACGGCCAGACCGAGGTTGTCTTGCAGACCACTGAAGTAGGTCGCCACGAGTTTCTTCAGCGGCGAATACTGGAGGATGTGATAGGCGCGTTCGAAGGCGCTTTTCCACGCTTGCGGCAAGTCGAGGGTGAGGATCGGCTCATCGATCTGCACCCATTCCACGCCTTGGCCAGCGAGGCGGCCGAGGATTTCGTTGTACACCGGCAGCAGGCGTTCAAGCAGATCGAGTTTGTCGAATTCGTTGCCTTTGGCCTTGCCCAGCCACAGGTAAGTCAGCGGGCCGATGATCACCGGTTTGACGTTGTGCCCCAGTGCCCGGGCCTCTTCGACTTCGTCGAACAGCTGTTCCCAGCTCAGCTTGAACGGTTGGTCAGCGGTGAATTCCGGGACGAGATAGTGGTAGTTAGTGTCGAACCACTTGGTCAGCTCTTGGGCGTACTGAGTCTTGCCGTGCTCGCCGCCGCAGCAGCCTGCCGTCGCGCCGCGAGCCATGGCGAACAGCGTGTCGAGGCTCGGCTGGCCGTGTTCATCGCGCACATTGTCGAAACGCTCGGGGATCACGCCGAAGGTCAGCGAATGAGTCAGCACCTGGTCATACCAGGCGAAGTCGCCGACCGGCAGCAGGTCGATGCCGGCATCTTTCTGCAACTGCCAGTGAGCGGCGCGCAGATCACGGCCGACCTGGTTCAGCGCGGCCTGATCGAGATCGCCTTTCCAGTAGGCTTCGAGGGATTTTTTCAGTTCGCGGTCGGCGCCGATGCGCGGAAAACCAAGGGTGTGGGCCACGGCCATGTCGAAGGTGCTCCATTTGCGTAAAAGATGGCGCCATTGTCGACAGCCCGACCAACATGAGACAAACTCAACCTTTTCGTGTTGATCACAAGTTTTCCTCATGGAGCCAGCCGGTGCTTGAAATCCGTCACCTGAAAACCCTGCACGCACTGCGCGAAGCCGACAGCCTGGTCGATGCCGCCGACCGTTTGCACCTGACCCAATCGGCGCTGTCCCACCAGTTCAAGGAACTCGAAGAGCGCATGGGCATGCCGTTGTTCGTGCGCAAGACCAAACCGGTGCGCTTCACCAGCGCCGGCCTGCGCCTGCTGCAACTGGCCGACGCCACTCTGCCGCTGCTGCGCGCCGCCGAGCGTGATATCGGTCGCCTGGCCGGTGGCACCGCCGGACGTTTGCACATGGCAATCGAATGCCACAGCTGCTTCCAGTGGCTGATGCCGACCATCGACCAGTTCCGCGATGCGTGGCCGGAAGTCGAACTCGACCTCGCTTCGGGCTTCTCCTTCGCCCCGCTGCCGGCGCTGGCCCGGGGTGATCTCGATCTGGTGGTGACCTCCGACCCGCTGGACATCTCCGGCATTACCTACGTGCCGTTGTTCACTTACGAAGCCATGCTCGCGGTGGCCAATCAGCACGCGTTGGCCAGCAAACCGTACATCGTCCCTGAGGATTTGCTGACGGAAACGCTGATCACCTACCCGGTGGAACGCGATCGTCTGGACATCTTCACGCGCTTCCTCGAACCGGCCGACATCGAACCCGCTCAGGTGCGCACCTCGGAACTGACAGTGATGATGATGCAACTGGTCGCCAGCGGCCGTGGCGTCTGCGGCATGCCGCACTGGGCGCTGCATGAGTACAGCTCGCGTGGTTACGTGAAGGGCAAGCGGCTGGGCGAGAAAGGTCTGTTCGCCACGCTGTACGCAGCGATCCGTGCAGACATGCTCGATGCGCCGTACATGCGCGATTTTTTGCTGACGGCCAAGGACACCTCGTTCTCGACCCTGGATGGCGTCAGCGCCGTACGCTGATCGAAACAACGCCACCCTCCCCTGTAGGAGCGAGCCTGCTCGCGATAGCGGTGTGTCAGTCACCTGGATGCAGACTGAAAGATCGCTATCGCGAGCAGGCTCGCTCCACATAGTCATTGTGATGAGAGGATTTAGCGAACCCTCGCACCGCCCCGATTGGCTGCGCTGCAGCCCAAAAATCTGCGACTTCGATCCTTCAAAAACACCATACCTGTGGTGAGGGGATTTATCCCCTCGCCACAGGGGGCAGGTGTCAGTCCGGAATTTGCAAATTATCCAACACCCGATTCACCGCCAACTCCCCGAGCATGATCAACTGCGCAATCCCCAACAGCGTCCTGCGCTGCGACGCTGGCAAGAGGTGAGCGAAGTCACTGGCGATGGTTCTTGCCGAAGCAAGGGTCTCGAAGGCATCGGCCAGCATCTCCTCGTTTTTGAAGTCCGCAGTAACGGCGTACATCCTGCGGGTTCTGCGGGGCGGTGGCGTGGACCCGGGCGGGCAGAGATAGTGATCGAGGGCGCGGTCGGCGGCGTCGTTGAGCTTTTTCGAATCGAGGGATTCGTAGGGCGAGGTAAGGTCGGTTTCGGGCGGGTTGGGTGTTGGTTTGATCATGGTGAAGCTCCTTTGAAGTGGAGCCGCCATATCCTGTCGCTAAACAGGAAGGGTGGCAGCTGTACGCAGGTTAGCGAACCGGTCAAAGGTACCCGGCAGACCGCGAAGGTCTCCCGCATACAGCCACCATAGCGAAATCGCAGACATAAATATCTGCAACGCAGCCTGGAACGCTGATGCACCCTTTGAGTTGATCCGAGTCGCTAAACCCGATCGCTGATTAGTCAGCGACCGCACCACAATAGAACCCGCCCCCAAGGCGCACAAGCCGGCGGATTCTGGCGTAGCTGTAGGCAATTACGCAAGGTCGTGTAGCCTGATTACGTGTCTTGCCGTGTCACTTAAACGAAGGTGTTTAAAAACAAAAATCGCAACGTTCGGCAGCGCCTACACCGATCCATGTAGGAACTGCCGAAGGCGGTGATCTTTGATTTTCTCTCCGTCTGATCCGAGCCTGAACATACTGGGCCAACACAGCCATCATGCAGCGACATCACGACCCTTCGCCGACGTTATATCGAACCGACCAGACTCACCATCGAAAGCGTTAGCCCATCTCAATAGGAATCATGCTGGTTACTTATCATTAAAAGAGCGCCTGTTTCAGGAACAACCTCATCCACTGCTCTAGGAAGGGCAGTGGATGGGACAAATCAAAGTTGTCCTATTAATGCGATCAGGTAGTTTTTTTTTGATCGGGAACGTACATGGCCACACCGCGGTTCTGCGCGCTCAACAAAGTTCTCTGGAGAGTCCATTTTTTTGCATAATCAAGATAGCCTGTGCTGAATGCCAGCTCTCTATCGTGATCCTTCTGAATAGGCCCATGCCACCAGACTTCTGGGTAATGCACGGTAGCTGAGAATTTTGTATTTATGACTGCCATGTGATTATAGCGTTCATGAACTGGGATTGGTTCCGCACCAACGCTTTGCGCCCATGCGCGGTATTCCTCATGATTGAATTTCTGATTATTGGAAGATACGTAATGGGCTACATTGGAAACGGTGACGGGGAACTCCTTAATTTGATTCGCCTGGTCGCGAACTCTGATAGTGGTCCTTCCGTTGCCTTGACTTCTGACGATACCGAGAAGGCGATCAACTGAAGCAATGCGCTCGTCGAGGGATTCATAGATATAAGGAGGAACCCCACCTTCGGCACTACGATCGAACGCGGTTCCGATAGGATCGACGCCAGTCAGGACCCATGGCAGTCCCGAGCCTTCGATTGATATGTTGTATCCGGTGATTCTGAGCAGGGACGGATCCACGATAAGTTCAGGACGCGTCATTACGGTTAATGTCCTTGCGGCAGATATCTCCCCCGGAGCGTACAGCGCCTTGGCGGTGAAACTGTGCAGCGCGGCGTTCAGTTCTTTCACCTCAAGTTCCCAACGGCCGTTATCGGCACGCACCTCCGCTATACCTTTGGACGTCGGCCCGTCAAAGATCTCGACTTTCAGGCGCGGTGTACCGCCGCCGGTCAATTTGAGAGTGTTATCGTACGTCTTGCCGTTAGAGGGAATTTCAATGCCTGTCGAGTCTTTCACCGAGGTGACGCTTGGCTTGATGGCATTCGAAAGGGTGAGGATTCTGCCAACCGATACCTGCCCCGTACCGTACTGCGCTTTGGCGGTGAACGTGCGAGTGGCAATGCCGGCCAGTGTGATTTCGCAGGTCCAGATGCCACCGGCATTGACCGGGTGTTTACCTTTAGTGGCAGCGCCCTCGAACACCTCGACTTCCTGAAGCGGTGCCGCAGTGCCGGTCAGTTTGATCTTCGGATCGACCGTGCCACCGTTATGCGGAATGTCTTCACCCTTGGAGTCTTTCACCGTGCTGATCACGGGTTTCACATCCTGCACGGCTTTGACTTTGTAAACGCGCGGCGGGAAGGTCACGGCTTTGGCTTCATCGGGGCTGCCGTCGAAAGTGACCTTGAATTCGATTTTCAGTGTCGAGTTGTCCTTGAGACCGCGCAACTCGGCCACCGGTGTCGCCGGGTAAGGCCCTACGATCACGCCATCACCGCGTAGAGTTTCCCCCTCATAAGTCGTTTTTTTGTACTCCGATCCATCGGCTTTGGTGCCGCTGTAGCGCAGCCAGATTTTCTGATTCGCAGCAATCAAAGGCCAGGCAGCCACGCGGGTGGACGCATTGGCCAGGGCGGTCACATCGAGATCATCGTTGGACGCGCCATCGATGGTTGCCTTGGGCAGTTGTGCATGTTCATGCGGGATCGTCAGCACCGTCAGCGGCAAAACCTTCGAAGGCACCGGCGCTCCCCCGCGCGTCACGGTGTAGCTCACCGTCACCGCTTTGCCCAGGTTGAAGGCTACAACCGATTTTTTCAGCTCGATCGATTGTGGCCCCAGCGTGGTCACGGTTTTTTTCGCGGAGGTGTCCGAGCCGTTCGGCGTCGTGCCAGTCCAGGTAACGACGATGTCATCACCGATGGCCATACCGGTGTAGTCGACGATGGCAGTCAGGCTGTCCTTGGCCGCTAACGGATTGAGGCTGGTGCTGCCATTGGCCTCCTTGATCTTCGGTGCGTCCAGACCCAGCGCCGCGCCAATACGCAACGTCAATTCATGCGAATTTCCTACCGTCGCCCCGGCTCGCTGAATGCTGTAATCGGCGACCACCGTGCCGTTGAGGTTGGCCGTCACGTATTGCTTGTTTACGGTGATGCGCACAGGTTTGCCGGCGGTGGCGGGGATCAGGTCGATATGGCCGCTGGTGCTGCCGCCGCTGGCCGAACCGCGCCAGCGCCAGGTCACGCGGTCCTTGTCGCGGGTGCCCAGGTACGGCACCACCAGCGTGGCGCCGAGCGGCGGCACCTTGTCCGGATCGAGCACGTCATTGTCTGCGCCCTCGACTTCCGGTCGGTCAAACGTCGGCAAGGCCACGCCGACCTGCATCGGAAATACCAGCGATTCGCGCACGCTCAGCAGCGCCGTTTCGCTGTTGGTGACGGTGTAAAAGACCTTGACGTTCAGGCCGTTGAAGCGCCGGATTTCGGCATTGCTCACGTTGCGTTGGACGGGCTGGTTTTCCGCGATGTCGCCGACCGGACGCGGATCTTCGTAATAGACGGTACTACCACCCGGCGCCTGGGCCTGCCAGATCAGATTGATCAGGTCGCTGCTGTTGCGGCCGGGATACCAGGGAATGTTCACCGTCGCCCAAGGTGTCTCCGGCGGCAAGGTGCCTCCCGGAGCTTCGTCCACAGTGGGAGCGCGCAATTGGCTGATTTCACCAATTACCGGGACGCTGGCGTTTTTCGAAGGGCGGTCGGCGATCCCGCTGCGCTGACAGATGTAGCCGACCGAGGCGCTGCCCTTGGCGATGGCCCTGACCGATGCATTGGGAATGGGAAATTTCAGAGGAAACGATACGACCGCGACCGGCAATTCAAGTGGCCCGACGATGATCTGCGAGCCTTGCGCCGGGGTGCCTGTCCAGGTCAGGAACACCTTGTCACCGACCTTGAAATCAGCTGCCGGCGTGTTGACGAGGACCTCCACATCGTCATCGCCGAGCTGATCGAGATTGATGCTGTTGGCCGGCTGGCCTTTGACCAGCACCAATGGAACGTCCAGTCGATTGCCGCCCAGATCCACCAGCACTTTGCGAATGGCCGACCACGGCGCGCGCTCGTCCGGGTAATTGCCGCAGCGATCGACGACCTGATAAGCCACCGCCACTTCCGGGCCATCACCCGCCGTCTCGATCACGGCGCGACTGAACACCACGTCGATCGGATGGCGGACCGGGTCCTGGGCCTGTTCCGGCGTGACAACGTGAGTGACTTGCTGACTGCCCCAGCGGGCGAGGATGCGATCGTAGCGGGTGAGGTTGCGGTAGGGCACGATGCGCATCGTCACGCCCTTGGCCGGCAGGTTTTGGTCAACCTCGTCATGGTCGAGGGAAAATTTCAGATCGGAGTGGCCGTCATCGCCGGGAATGTCATCGTATTCGCCGGGACGCGTGAGCTTGACCAGCAGGATCAGTTCGGGTTTGGAATCTTCCGACGTCTGGTTCTTGTAGGTGATCCGGTAGAACACTGGCTTGGCCTCGCCGTCGAGTACGTGTGCCTTCGGAATGGTGAACGACAGGTCCTTGTTGAGCTCGATATCGAGATCGAGGGTCTTGCTCCAGACCGCCGAATTGGCATTGCCCCAGAACACCTCGGCCTTGTCGCCAATGTTCATGTTGAACCAGGCGGGAATGATGCCTTGCAGGTCGTCCTCCACCGCCCGGATGGGAATGCCACCGCTGTAATGCTCGGCGGGGTTCAGGGTGACCAGCGCAGGAAAGTACAGCGGTTTGAGGGCTAGCGGATGTTGGGACGTGGTCATGGCGGCGGGCTCCGGTCGATGGTGGGGGCGACGGAGTGATTGAACGTGGGATTTAGGAAAAGCGCACCTGTCAGATCTGACAGGTGCGAGCGGGTTTTCGACGAACGGTCATTACCAAAAAGCGAAGGTCAAAAGATCGCAGCCTTCGTCAGCTCCTACAGGATGGAACAGTGGAGGGGTCAGAGCTCACGCCACATGTGGATCTTGTCGAAGTAGTCCTCGCCGACCCGAACCGCCAGTGGCTCCAGGCCGAACTGGATGAAACCGCAGCGCTGATACAGCTTGAACGCGGCGTCATTACCGGCGGTGACGGTGAGCTGGATAAGCTTCAGCTCGGGATGTCTGCCGGCTTCGGCGAGTGCGGCTTGCACCAGTTCCTGACCGAAACCGTGCTGACGAAAATCCGCCGAAACGTACATGCCGAACAGCGTCACCTTGTGCCGGGCCTTCTCACGCGGTTCAAACGCGAGACCGACGATGCCGGCCAGCACACCCGTTTCGAATGCGCCCAGCACTGCATCGAGTTTGCTGGTCAGACGCGCCTCCCACCAACTCAACGGCATCACCGCTCGCTCGCGCACGCTGGAGGTAAACGCCTGCGGATGCCGGTCATACGCTTCGAGCATCAGCTCGCGATAGGCCAGCGCATGACTGGCGTCCAGCCGTTCGATCCACATGGTCAGGCCGTCCTGCGTTGCTCAAGCATCAGACGCACAGCCAGACCGCCGAGCACCATCCCCATGAAATAACGCTGCAGCGCCAGCCACGTCGGATTGCGCACGAACCACGAAGCAATGCCCGCCGCAAACAACGCGATCAGCAGATTGACGCAGAAGCTGACGCTGATCTGGGTCAGGCCGAGGATGATGCTTTGGGTGAACACCGAGCCGTGTTCAGGGCTGATGAATTGCGGAAACACCGAGAGGTAGAACACGGCGATTTTCGGGTTCAGCGCGCTGGTGAGAAAACCCATGGTGATCAGTTTGCGCGACGAATCCGGCGGCAACTGCTGGGCTTCGAACGGCGAGCGCGCGCCGGGTTTCACCGCTTGCCAGGCCAGCCACAGCAGGTACAGCGCACCGGCCCACTTCAATACTTCATAAGCCATCGGCACCGCGAGGAACACCGCCGTCAAACCGGCGGCTGCGGCAAACATATGCACGAAGAACCCGGCCACCACACCGAGCAATGACGTGACCCCGGCCTTGCGTCCCTGGCAGATCGAACGCGAGATCAGGTAGATCATGTTCGGCCCCGGCGTCAGTACCATCAGCAACGCGGCGGCAGCGAAGATCAGCAGGTCTTGAAGCGGGATCATGGTGGGCGTCCTTTGCGTGGATGATCAGGCGATCGCAGTCAGCGAGGCTCGATAAAACGGCAGGATCAGGTCGCGTGTCAATGGCGCCAGAACCACAGCAGGATCAGTGGTGGGGTCGATCCAGATGACTTCTTCGATTTCAGCGGCCGGAGACACCTCGGCGTCGATGCTCAGCTGGAATATCTCGGCCTGAACGATAAACCCCGGTTCGTTGGCGGCGGGTGCCGAGAACTGCCCGAGGAACGCTGCCTGAGCAGGATCGATCGCCAATCCCAGCTCCTCCTCCAACTCACGGGCCAGCGCATGCACCGGCAACTCATGCGCCTCGATCTTGCCGCCCGGTTGCATGAACGCCGTGGTGCCGCGCTTGCGTACCAGCAATGTCTGGCCATCGGCACGAACCAGCAGGGCGGCGGCGATACGAATCAGTGGAGGGACAACGGATGCAGAGGTCATGGGTCAGCCACCAGCCTTGAAAAAACGCAAGGATCCCATGCTCGCCCGATGACGTCACGTTGCCCGGCCTCACCCCTGAGCCTTGAGCGCGGCTTCGACCTCCTCCGGCACCTTGACGAATATCCTGTACTTGGCGCCTTCCATGGCTTCGAAGGCAATCAGCTTTTCCACCAGCAGACCGCTGAGGACTTTGCCGGCATTGAGCAGCAACATGCCGTTATCGGCATTCAGATTGCGTGCCAGGATCATTCCCGCCGCCAGATCCCGAGTGGTCAGTACCTTGACCGTGGGATCCGCCAAGGTGACGTCACTGAGGAAGGCCGCACACACCTGAATGAAATCTTCGATCAGATCGGGATCGTACAAGCGCCCGGCGTACTGGCGCAGGTACAGCAGCGCTTCGTCACTGTTCATCTGCCGCTCAAGAATCAAACCACGTTGCAATTCAACGAAGTCCACCGCCAGTTTCAGCAAGCGTGAACCAAACGGAATCGCCTCGCCCTTGAGCCGGTCAGGAAAACCGCTGCCGTCCCAACGCTCCTGATGATGCAGGATCAGGCGTGCCGCATCCTTCATCGGGTCCAGCGTCATCAACAGTGATTCGCTCTGCTTGGGATAAGCGCGATAACGCTCGCGATCGGTATGCCGTAGCAGGTCCGAGGGCGTGATCATCATGCCGTCGGTCCAGCTCAGTTTGCCGACGTTGTACAGCGCCGCCGCCATGGTCAGGTCACGGCTGGTGGCCTCGTCCAGACCATGCTGTGTGCAGTAGCTGCGCACCAGTTCGATGATCTGCCGGTTGGTCTGTTTGGCCGGGGGCAAGCGCAGATTGGCCAGCAACGAGAACACTTCGGTGCCGGTGACATAGCTGTGCTTGAGCTCCTCGTAGGCCAGATCAAGCATGTCGGCGGTCTGCTGCAGTTCGGCCGTACGCGCGGCGACATGCTTTTCAAGGGTACTGTTGAGCAGCTTGAGCTGGTCGTTCTGCACCCGCGTCACCTGCTCCAGACGCTGGCGCTCCTGCTCGGAGTGCTGATGCTCAAGGGACTGGCGCAGGATCAGCAGCAACTCCTCGTCATTCCACGGTTTGCTGATGTAGCGGTGAATCTGCCCGTCATTGATCGCCTTGATGATGGCGGACGGGTCGGCATAACCGGTGAGCATGATGCGCACAGCGGCCGGATGGCGTTCGCGGACAAGGGCCAGCAACGAGGCGCCGTCCATATTGGGCATGCGTGCGTCACTCATGACCAGATCCACCGCCTGCGTCTGGAGCATCTCCAGCGCCTGCGCGCCACTGGTGGCCAACAGAACATCGTAGGGCTGTCCCCGCAACAAGCGGCGCAAGCTGTTGAGAATCGACTCTTCGTCATCGACCAGCAGCACCTTGGGGCGGCTGTGCGTCGAGGTGGATTGCTCTTCCATGGCGTGCCCTCAAGCGTGACAGTGAACTTGATCGACGCACCGACCTACCACCCCGCTTGCCCCGCGCCTGCCTCAAAGGCTAGATGATTTTTTGCAGCGCTCACGCAAATCTTCGGCCCGGCTGCACAGGCGAAATGGCGCCGGGACAACTATGCTCATCACGTTGTACGACTCCGTCAGCCTTCGAACAGGCCTGACACGAGGGAAAGGATGCTCCCGATGACAGCAGCATGTGACCCCATGGACGTTGCGGCATGAGCCTGCCATCGACGCAGATCAATCGCCGTGTGCTCATTGTCGATGACAGTCCGGCCATTCATGGCGATTTTGCCAAGATTCTCAGCCCCGCCGCTCCCGAAGACGACGGTCTGGACGCAACCGAAAGCCTGTTGTTCGGCACACCGTCTGTGGCCCAGCCTCAGCTATTCGAAATCGATTCGGCGTTTCAGGGCCGCGAAGCCCTGGACAAGCTCGAAGCCGCGTTGGCCGACAATCGTCCGTATGCCATGGCCTTTATCGACATGCGCATGCCACCGGGCTGGGATGGCCTGGAGACCATCGAACGGCTGTGGCAGGTCGATCCCAGGTTGCAGGTCGCGCTGTGTACGGCTTATTCCGACTATTCCTGGGAAGACATCGACCGGCGCCTGGCGTTGAACGATCGCTTGCTGATTCTGAAAAAGCCCTTCGATGCGATCGAGATTCGCCAGATGGCCAGTGCCCTGACGGTCAAATGGCAAATGACCGAAGACGCCGAACTCAAGCTCAACCGGCTCGAACAAGCGGTTCAGGCGCGCACCCGGGAACTGTCCGACGCCAACATCATCGTGCAGAACAGCCCGACCATCCTTTACCGGCTGCGCGGCGACCCTTCGTTTGCGCTGATGTATATCTCCCACAACATCACCCGCTACGGCCATGTCGCGGCGGACCTCGTCGGCTCAGCGAACTGGGCTCAGGTACTGATTCACCCGGACGACCAGCCCTGCGTCGATGTCGCCATGGCCCGGGTGCTGGATCGTCATGCGTCGGGGGCGTCGATCGAATTTCGTCTGCGCACCGGTCAGGGCACCTGGCGCTGGGTGGAAAACCGCTACATCCCGGTACGCGATCACGACGGCCGACTGCTGGAAGTCGAAGGCATTATTCTGGACATCACCGAGCGTCGCCTCGCCGAGGAAAAACTGGCATTGCTGGCCCGCCTCGACGGCCTCACGGGGCTGGCCAATCGCGCCACGCTGATTGAGCGTCTGCATCAGGCGTTTGCCGCCGCACGCCGAGGCGCCATGCCCTTCGCGGTGTTTTATCTGGACCTGGACCACTTCAAGCGGATCAATGACACATTGGGCCATCCCGTCGGCGATCTGCTGTTGCAGGAGGTGGCCCGGCGCATCAGGACCGGTGTGCGCGAAAACGATGTCGTCGCGCGCCTCGGGGGTGACGAGTTCGCGATCCTGCAATTTGACGTCAGCGACCCGACCCAATCGGCCGCGATGGCGGCCAATATCCGCGACGCACTGCTGACGCCCTACAACCTGGCCGGCAATGCGTTGCACATTTCCGTGAGCATCGGCATCAGCACCTACAGCGCCAGCAGCCTCGATGCCGACAGCCTGCTCGGGCAGGCCGACATGGCCCTGTATCGCGCCAAGGAAATGGGCCGCAACCAGTACCACTTCCACTCGGAGGAGATCTCCCGGGAAGTGGCCGAGCGCATGACCATTGTCAGTGAATTGATGACCGCGCTTGAGGGCGATGAGCTGCGGCTGCATTACGCGCCGGAGATGGATTTGCACAGCGGCAGGATTCTGGGCATGGAGGCACAAATCGTCTGGCAACATCCGCGACTCGGGCTGCTGACGGCGGGCGCCTTTGTGCCGGCGGCGGAGCGAACCGGCGCGATCATTCCGCTGGGCCGCTGGGTGCTGGATCGCGCCTGCCGCCAGATGCAGATATGGCGCGACGAAGGTGTCGCGCCGCCGGTGATCGCGATCAAGCTTTCATTGGCCCAACTCAAGAGCGGCCCGGAGCTGATTTACGACGTACTGCGCACCACTGCACGCTGGGAGCTGGCGCCCTGGGACCTGCGTTTTGATGTCACCGAGGCGACGCTGGCCCAGACCAAGTGGACGCACAACGACGTACTGCCGCGCCTGCGCGAACTGGGCGTGACCATCGCCATCGATGATTTCGGCACCGAATACTCATCGTTCGATTACCTGAAAACCTACCGGGTCAATCACCTCAAACTCGCCCAGAGCTTTATCGACAGCGCGACTCAGGATGTGGCCGGCGCCAACGCTCTGCGAGCGATCGTCAATTTCGCCCGGGACCTGGACATCGGCATCATCGCCGAAGGCCAGCCTCCGCAGAATCGGCATTACGCAGCGTCCGCCGTTGCCCCGCTGCCCAGCGCGCAGGGTCTCTACTTCAGCGAAGCCGTCAGCGCCGAGCAGGCAGGACAATTGCTCAAGGACGGACACGCATCGGCTGCGCCCACACAGGAAGACGAGGGATGAAAAAGCCTTCCCCGCAAACCAACCGGCGCATCCTGATCATCGACGACACGCCGGCAATTCACGATGACTTCCGCAAGATCCTCGCCCCGCAGGCGCAAGACGAAGTCGATCTGAATCAGCTTGAGCAAACGCTGTTTGGCAGCCCCCTGTCGCCGCATTTGACGTTCCAGCTCGACTCCGCCTATCAAGGTCAGGAGGCTCTGGCCCTGGTCCAGCGCGCACTGGCTGCCGGCAGCCCTTACGCCCTCGCCTTCATCGACATGCGCATGCCGCCCGGCTGGGACGGCCTGGAAACCATCGAGCAACTGTGGCGCGCCGATCCTGACCTGCAAATCGCCTTGTGCACCGCCTACAGTGACTACAGCTGGGAAGCCATGGCCGAACGTCTGGAGTTCGGCGATCAATTGCTGATCCTGAAGAAACCGTTCGACAGCCTGGAAATCCGCCAGATGGCCAACGCCCTGACGTGGAAATGGCAGCTGGCCCAAGACGCCGCCCTGAAGATGCTCGGCCTTGAACGAACCATCGAGGCGCGGGTGCACGAATTGCTGAAAGTGTCGCACCTGCTGCAATACGACAGCCTCACCGGCCTGCCCAACAGCACCCTGCTCGGTGATCGTTTGAGTCAGGCGCTGGCCGTCTGCCGGCGCCATGACAAGCAACTGGTGGTGATGTTTCTGGGGCTGGACCGGTTCAAGCGCATCAACAATGCGCTGGGGCATCCGGCGGGTGACGAGATGCTCAAACGGGTGGGCCAGCAACTGTTGTTGTGCGTGCGTGAATCAGACTCGGTCTTTCGCTACGGCTCCGACGAGTTCGTGGTGATTCTCAGCGACATCAGCCACCCTCAGCAGACCCGCGGCATCGCCGAAAAAGTGCTTGCCGCCATCCGCCTGCCACAGACGATTACCGGCCATGACGTCAGCGTTACGGCCAGCGTGGGCATCAGCGTCTACCCCGAAGACGGACTGGATGCCATCGAGCTGATCAAGAAAGCCGAGACCGCGATGCGCAACGTCAAGGAAACCGGCCCCAACGACATCGGTTTCTTCATCGAAGCCATGAACCTGCGGGCCCGTGAGCAACAAGGCATCGAGTCAGGCATTCGCCGGGCCCTGCAACAGCACGAATTCGTCCTCCACTATCAACCGAAAATCGATCTGCGCAGCAGCCGGGTGGTCGGCGCCGAAGCACTGGTGCGCTGGCAGAAACCCGGGCACGGCTGGGTATATCCGGCGGACTTCATTCCTGTGGCCGAAGACAGCGGACTGATCGTGCCACTGACCCAATGGGTGCTGGGCGAGGCCTGTCGCCAGACGCAGGCCTGGCAAGTGGCCGGACTGCCGCCGATCCGCATGTCAGTGAACATTTCACCGATCGACTTTCGTCAGCGGGATTTCGTCGACAGTGTCGAGCGGGCGCTGGCGCAGTCGGGGCTGGCGGCCGATTGGCTGGAGCTGGAAATCACCGAAAACGTACTGATGCAAAACGTCGAGGCGACGATGAGCGCGCTCAATCGTCTGAAGGCACTGGGCATACGCCTGGCCATCGACGACTTCGGTACCGGCTATTCCAGCCTGAGCTACCTGCGCCGGTTTCCCATTGATGTGCTGAAGATCGATCAATCGTTCATTCGCAGCCTGAGCAATGACAGCAACGATGCCGCCCTCGTCGGCGCCATCATCAGCCTGGGAAAAAGCCTGGGCCTGAAGGTCATCGCCGAAGGCATCGAAACCGCCGGACAACTGGCCTTTCTCAAGACTCACCACTGCGAAGAAGGACAGGGCTACTTTTTCAGCAAAGCCCTGCCGGCCACTGAATTTGTGGCTTTGCTGAGCGGCGCCGGATCCGCGCCATGGACGGTTTGATGCCCTCCCGTGAAACCGGCCTCGAATCAGGGAGTTCCTTATCGATGAACCTTTTGCATCGCGCCATGCTTTTGCTGTTTTGCGTGCTCTGCGCAAACGCCCGCGCCGAGCCGCTGGACGAACCGCTCAAGCCTTTGCCCAAGGTTGAGCAACAGGATGCCCGGCGTGTCGAACTCGGTCGCCGGTTATTCCACGAGCCACGGTTATCGATCAACAACACGCTGTCCTGCGCCAGCTGCCACCAACTGGACAAGAACGGTGCCGACAGCCGTACCTTTTCACTGGGCTTCGACGGCAAACCGGTAGCGTTCAACACGCCTAGCGTTTTCAACGCCGTCCTCAACTTTCGCCAGTTCTGGGACGGCCGCGTCGAAACACTGGAGCAGCAGAGCAACGTCGTCATCACCAGCCCGCATGAAATGGGCAGTGACTGGAGCACCGTTGTCGAGCGTATCGCCAGCGACGCCGATTATCGCCGGGACTTCGCCGCCGCCTACCCGGGCGGCGTGAGCAAGGCCAATATCCAGCAAGCGCTGGCCAGCTTCGAACGCACCTTGCTGACCCCTGACTCGCGTTTCGATCAATACCTGTCGGGCAACACCGACATCCTGACCCTGGAAGAAAAGTACGGCTACCAGCGTTTCAAGGATTACGGCTGCATTGCCTGCCATCAAGGCGTGAACATCGGCGGCAACATGTTCCAGAAATTCGGGGTGTTCGGTGATTACATCGCTGATCGCGGCCACCCGACGGAGGCCGACCAGGGACGCTTCAATGTCACCGCTGACGAAGCGGATCGTGCCGTGTTCAAGGTGCCGAGTCTGCGCAATGTCGCACTGACCGCGCCCTACTTCCACGACGGCTCGGCGCCGACCCTCGAGCGGGCCGTGGACGTGATGTTCCAATACCAGTTGGGGCGTATGCCGAGCGACGAAGACAAGGCCCTGATCATTCAGTTTCTGCAGACCCTGACCGGCCGATGGGAGGGCACGCCATGAACCACATCTCACGTCGCGGCAGCCTGCTGTTGCTCACTCTGCTCGCGGTGATCCTGGCCTCGACCCTGTTGTTTCTTTACCTCAAGTCCAGTTCCGAACGGACCATGACGTACACCGATTCCCGGGACCTGATCCGGCAAATCAAACAACAGAACGCGCTATGGGAAAACGAGGTGCTCAAGGCCAGAGTGGCGATCTCTCACAACTACGACCCGCTGGTATCGCCGATGAACGAGATGAGCCGGCTCTGGGAGCGCTTTGATTCTCTGGAGTCCGGGCACGGGCGCAACGACTCGGCGCAATGGAACGACGCCCATGAGGCCTACCTGCAAGCCATGCAGGAAAAGACCCGTCTGGTCGAACAGTTCAAGTCGCACAACGCCTTGCTGCGCAACTCGCTGGCATTCCTGCCGACGGCAGAAGACGACATCCAGGCGCAGCTGGCCAACCTGGCCGATTTCGATAAATTGCAACTGCAGAACATCACCACCGATACCTACGACCTGCTGCTCAGCGCCCTGGAGTTTGCTCAGGTCACCTCCGCCGAAAAGGCCGCCGACATCGAGGTCGGTCTGAACAAACTGGCGGTGAATGCACAACGCCTGCCCCAGGAGTTTCAGGCGCCGATCAGGATCTTGAGTAACCACATCAGACTGATTGCGCGGGAGCAGCCGCGGGTCAATCAATTGCTTGAAAGTATCGAAGCAATTCCCGTGGCCGACCGTCTGGACACCATCACCACCATGCTCGACCAGGATCAGCAGCGGGTCGAAATCATCGACCGCAAATACCACTTCTATCTGCTGCTGTTTTCCGTGCTGCTGATGTTGTCGCTGATGTGGCTGGCCGTTCGCCTGATTCGCAGTTTCGCCGAAATCAATCGGGTCAACAGCGCCTTGCAAGCCGCCAACGATGCACTGGAACAACGGGTCGAGGAGCGCACCCGCGAACTGAAGAACGCCCAGAGCGAACTGCTCGACGCCGCGCGTCAGGCCGGCATGGCGGAGATCGCGACCAACGTGCTGCACAACGTCGGCAACGTGCTTAACAGCGTGAACATTTCCTCCGACCTGATCGCGCGAAAACTGCGTGCCAGCAAAAGCCAGGGATTGGGCAAGGCCATGCAGTTGATCAACGAACACCCCCACGACCTCGGCCATTTTCTCAGCGAGGATGCCAAGGGCAAATTGCTCCCCGGCTACCTCAATCAACTGGTCGCCGCCATTGCCCTGGAACAGCAGGAAATGGTCGATGAGCTGAACCAGATGAACAAGAGCGTCGACCACATCAAGGACATTGTCGCCACCCAGCAATCCTATGCCGGGGCCAACAGCATGACCGAGCCGCTGTTCATCAACGAACTGCTCGAAGACGCGCTGCGCATGAACGCCGGCGCCCTGACCCGGCATCACGTCACGGTGGTCAAGGAGTACGCCGATGTGCCTCAGGTGATGGGCGACAAACACCGCTTGCTGCTGATTCTGATCAACCTCATCAGCAATGCCAAATACGCCATGTCCGACCTCAGCAATCGCCCACGCACCATGACCCTGGGCGTAAAAATCGTCGATGACCACTTCCTCGAAATCAGCGTTCGGGACGATGGCGAAGGCATTGCCGCCGAGAACATGACGCGGATCTTTGCCCACGGTTTTACTACGCGCAAGGAAGGCCACGGCTTCGGCCTGCACAGCTGCGCCCTGGCGGCCATCGAGATGAACGGCCACCTCACCGCCCACAGCGACGGACCGGGCAAAGGCGCGCTGTTCACCCTGCAGATCCCTCTGATCAGCGTCACGGAGAACGCATGAGCGAGCAGACCAACCGCCGTATTCTGCTGATCGACGACATGCCGTCGATCCATGAGGACTTTCGCAAGATTCTCGCGCCACCGGCAGCGCAATCGGTGGAACTGGACGAGATGGAAGCCGCACTGTTCGGCACTCAGGCTCATGCCGAGCGTCCGCTGTTTGAACTGGATTCGGCCTATGGCGGCGAAGAAGGTCTGGGCAAGCTGGTGCAGGCCATGCAGGAACAACGCCCCTACGCGCTGGCCTTTGTGGATATGCGCATGCCCGATGGCTGGGACGGCGCGAAAACCATCGAACACCTTTGGCAACAGGATCCGCTGCTGCAAGTGGTGGTGTGCACGGCGTACTCGGATTATTCCTGGGACGAACTGCTGGAACGTCTGCACGCCCATGATCGATTACTGATCCTGAAGAAGCCGTTCGACAACATCGAAGTGCAACAGATGGCCAATACCCTGTTGACCAAATGGCAGATGACGGAGCGCGCCTCGCTGCAAATGCATCATCTGGAGGATCTGGTCGATCAGCGCACCGCCCAGTTCAAGCAGGCCAGTGAAGCCCTGCAAAGAGAAATCGACGAACGCAAGCAATTGGAGGGGCAATTGGTGCAGTCGGAAAAACTCGCGTCACTGGGGCAACTGGCGGCCGGGGTGGCCCATGAAATCAACAACCCGATCGGCTTCATTTCCTCCAACCTCGGCACTCTGGACAGCTACTTCAAGCAGCTGCTGACCATGCTCGACGCCTACCAGACGCTTGGCCCCAGCCAGGACCGCGAGACCGTGGCACGGCTGGAGCAATTGCGCACAGACATCGAACTGGATTTTCTGCTTGAAGACATTCCCGTGCTGATCCGCGAATCCAAGGAAGGCATCGGCCGGGTCGGACAGATCGTCAAGGATCTGAAGGATTTCTCCCGGGTCGATACCAATCAGCAATGGCAGTGGGCCAACCTGCAGCAAGGCATCGAGTCGACCCTGAACATTGTCGCCAGCGAACTCAAATACAAGGCCGACGTGGTCAGGGAGTATCAGGCGCTGCCGGACATCGAGTGCCTGCCGTCGCAAATCAATCAGGTCATCATGAATCTGGTGGTCAACGCCGCTCAGGCCATGGGCGCCGAGCGCGGCACCATCACCTTGCGCACCGGGCAGGTGCAAGACACTGCATGGATTGAAGTTGCCGATACCGGTTCGGGCATCGCAGCGGACACTCTGCAAAAAATCTTCGACCCTTTCTTCACCACCAAACCGGTCGGCCAGGGGACAGGGCTGGGCTTGTCCCTGTCCTACGGCATCGTGAAAAAACACGGTGGAGACATTTCAGTGCGCAGCGAGCCAGGCGTGGGCACGACTTTTCGCGTCGAACTGCCGCTGCGCCAGAGCCGGCCCGGCGCGTGAGGACGCCTCAGGTGGCTTCCTGAAAATCCATCTCCGGCGGCTGGCGACGGAAGCCGCCAGTGAGCACCGCCAGATACACGACACCGATTGCCAGCCAGCTCAGGCCCAGATACACCGCCAGGTGATCGAGGCTGACCATCAGCCATAAATCCGCCACCAGACCGATGAACGGGAAAATCAGGAACAGCACCAGCTCGCGCAGCCCCTTCTTTTCACCGCCTATCCAGTAATGAAAGATCACCGACAGGTTCACCAGGCTGAACGCCAGGAACGCGCCGAAATTGATGAACGAGGTCGAGGTGGTCACGTCGAGTTTCAGCGCCAGCAATGCCACGACCGCGCAGAGCAGAATGCTGTTGACCGGTGTGCCGAAGCGCGCGTGCAAGGTGCCGAAGAACGATCTCGGCAGCACGCCGTCGCGACCCATCGCGAACAACAGTCGCGAGCCACTGGCCTGCGCCGAAAGCCCGGAAGCAAACTGACCGACGATCAGGCCGATGAGGAAGATCGAGACGAACAGGTCGCCGCCAATGTTGCGCGCAATTTCGTAGGCCGCCGAGTCGACGCTGTCGAACTGGAACGACGGGTGGGCGATCTGCACGAAGTACGAAACACCGACGAAAATCAGCCCGCCGATCAAGGTGATCAACATGATCGCCCGAGGAATGGTTCGACGTGGATCGCGGGCTTCTTCGGTCAACGTGCTGACCGCGTCAAAACCCAGAAACGAATAACAGGCGATGGCCGCACCGCTCATGATCAGTGGCATCTGCATGTCGCCGTTGAAGAACGGTTTGATCGACCACAGCGGCGTGCTCGCATCGCCTCCGATGTAGTGCACGCACAGCGCGACGAAGGCAATCAGCACAAGAAACTGCACCAGCATCAGCAAGGCGTTGATGCCGTTGGCCAGTTTCAGGCCGATGATGTTGATCGCACTGGTGATGCCGATGAACCCAAGGACCCAGATCCATTGCGCAATTGACGGGAAGGCCGAGGCCAGGTACGCGGCGCCGATCAGCCAGATCGCCATCGGCAGGAACAGATAGTCGAGCAGCACCGCCCAACCGGCAATGAACCCGAGTTTCGGGCTGATCGCCTTGCGTACGTAGCTGTAGGCGGAGCCGGCGACGGGGAACGCAGCGGCCATGCGCCCGTAGCTCATCGCGGTGAAAAACATCGCGATCAGTGCGGCCAGATAAGCGGCGGGCACCATGCCAGCGGTGGATTGGGCGAGGATGCCGAAGGTACCGAGGACAATGATCGGCGTCATGTAGGCGATGCCGAACAGCACCACCGACCCTAGCGAAAGGGTGCGTTGCAAACGAGCCATGGGCGACTTACTCCGAATTATTGGTTTTATGGCAGAGCCGAGTTCGGCGAATGTTTCGGGTGTGGCTGATCGTTCCCACGCTCTGCGTGGGAATGCCTCAATGGACGCTCTGCGTCTGCTCTTGGGACGCGGAGCGTCCCGGGCTGCATTCCCACGCAGAGCGTGGGAACGATCGGGTACAACGGGTCAAGGGATCAGCAACTCGCGCCGCCCGCAAGCGTGCTCCACCACCTCCCCCGGCAACTTCAAGCGCTGATCATCCAGATAGCGGTAATCCTTGCGCGCGATCTTCAATTGGGCGAAATCCAGCTCAACGCTGAACGTCCCTTCTTCGCGCCCCGCCTCGAACAACAGCGCCCCCAGCGGATCCACCAGCGCACTGCCACCGGCAAACATCAAGCCGTCATCCCCCGCGTCCACGCGGTTGACCATCAGCGCGAACGCCTGATTTTCCTGAGCCCGCGCCATGATCGCGGTGCGATGGGTCGGGCCATAGGGGTCCATGTTGCCGTTGGTCACGATCAGCAACTCGGCACCCAGTTGCGCCAAGGCACGGGCGGTTTCCGGAAACTCGATGTCGTAGCAGATCAGCAGACCGATGCGCACGCCGTTCCACACGCAGGTCGCATAGCGATCACCCGCCTCGAACACACCGCGATCGGAAGCCCACAAATGCGTCTTGCGATATTTCAAGGCAATGCCTTCGGGGGTGATCAGCAGTGTGGTGTTGAAGAAGCGACCGTTGTCGTTCTCGGCCATGCCGATCACCACCGCCATGTTGCGTTCGCGGGCGGCGGCCAGCACTGCGTTCACGGTCGGGCCATCCACTGGCTCGGATGTTTGCGCAACGGTCGCGGCAGTCGGGAAGCCCATCAGGTGAGTTTCCGGGAACACGATCAGTTGCGTGTCGGCCGCACACGCGGCAATCGCGGCAAGGGCCCGTTCGAGGTTGTAGGCGGTGCCATTGTCACGGCCCGCCAGTTGCGCGAGTTCGACTTTCATCGGTAATCCTTGTTCTGAGTGCCGGGCGCTGAAAGATTGCCCGGTGGCTGTCTGTGAGCCAGTATGCGCAGCAAGCAACCGGCCTGGGAATCACGCGGCCGGGGTAACCCGATAGGGGTAGATCGATGACACTTTCGTTTGACGACATCACCTGGCACCGCGCCGTCGGGCAGCTGATCGATGCGCTGGACAAGCCGAATTTCTGGGCGCAACTGGTGCGTTTGCTCGACCAGTACGTGGCGTTCGATAGCTGGGTTGCGCTGTTGTTCAGCGCCGATCAACACCCGCAGGTGTTCGCTGAATGCCCTGGCGTGGACGGCAGTCCGGATCAACTGTTTCAGGACTATCTGCGCGGTCTGTACCTGCTCGACCCGTTCTACATCGCCTGCCGCGAGCAATCGCGTACCGGTTTGTATCGCCTCTCGGAGGTGGCGCCGGAGCATTTCGAGCTGACCGAGTATTACCAGCGATACTTTCGTCTGAATGTGGTCGCCGACGAAATCCAGTTCAATTGTCAGCTCGAAGGCGAGCGCACGTTGTGCCTGTCGCTGGGCAGTAAAAAACGTTTCACTGGCGAGCAGATCGCTTTGCTGTCATTGATCCAGCCATGGGTGCTGGGCCTGTTGCGCCAGCGTCTGCCTTATGAGATCAACGAAACCGTGGCCCTTGCCACCTCACCCGCAGCGGTGGATTGGCGGGTGCAACTGGAAGCCTCGGTGCAACAACTCAAGGGCGCGCAACTGACCGCCCGCGAACTGGACGTCGGCCGTTTGATGCTCAGCGGTTGCTCCAGTAAAGAAATCGCCCGTAAGCTGGAAATCTCCGTAGAAACCGTGAAAGTCCATAAGAAACACATGTACAGCAAGCTGGGGATCAAATCCCAGTCGGAGCTGTTTTCGATATTTCTTCAGGCGCAGAACGCCTGAACAGCCAACGCACGCAGTGGCTTGATATCCCCTGTGGCGAGGGGATTCATCCCCTCACCACAATAGATCTCATCAACAGGCCCGCCTGCTGCCATAGGCTTGCAACCCATTGAGTCCGAACCAAGGAAACCGTATGGGCCTGTCACTTCTGAGCCGCTACGCCTTCTTTGCCGTCTGCGTGATTTTCACCCTCGCCAGCCTGCCTTTTCTCGAACATGACTGGCTGTGGCCATTCACCGCCGTCACTGGCGTATTAAGCCTGATCGGCCTGTTCGACCTGTTGCAGAGCCCGCACGCGGTGCGCCGCAACTACCCGATCCTCGGCAACATCCGCTACCTGGTCGAAGGCATTCGCCCGGAGATTCGCCAGTACCTGCTCGAATCCGACAGCGATGCCCTGCCCTTCTCTCGCGCCCAGCGCTCGCTGGTGTATTCGCGGGCAAAAAACGAAACCGCTGACAAACCCTTCGGCACGCTGATCGATGTCTATCAATCGGGTTTCGAATTCATCGGCCACTCGATGCGCCCGGCACCGCTGAGTGACCCGAGCAGCTTTCGCGTTACCGTCGGCGGCCCGCAGTGCAGCCAGCCGTACTCGGCGTCGGTGTTCAACATCTCGGCGATGAGCTTCGGCTCGCTGAGCGCCAACGCGATTCGCGCACTGAACCAGGGCGCGAAACTCGGCAACTTCGCCCACGACACCGGCGAAGGCAGCATCAGCCCCTATCACCGCGAGCACGGCGGCGACCTGACCTGGGAGCTGGGCAGCGGCTACTTCGGCTGCCGCACCAGCGACGGCCGTTTCGACCCGGAACGCTTCGCCGCCCAGGCGCAGAATCCGCAAGTACGGATGATCGAAATCAAGATGAGCCAGGGTGCCAAACCCGGCCATGGCGGCATCCTGCCCAAGCACAAGGTCACCAAGGAAATCGCCGAAACCCGCGGCATCATGATGGGTGAAGACTGTGTGTCGCCATCACGCCACAGCGCCTTTTCCACGCCGATCGAGATGATGCATTTCATCCAGCAACTGCGTGAACTGTCCGGCGGCAAACCGGTGGGTTTCAAATTCTGCCTCGGCCACCCATGGGAATTCATGGGCATCGCCAAAGCCATGCTGGAAACCGGCATCCTTCCGGACTTCATTGTCGTCGATGGCAAGGAAGGTGGCACCGGCGCTGCGCCCGTGGAATTCACCGACCACATCGGCGTGCCGATGCGTGAAGGCCTGCTGTTCGTGCACAACACGCTGGTCGGCCTGAATCTGCGCGACAAGATCAAACTCGGCGCCAGCGGCAAGATCGTCAGCGCGTTCGACATCGCCAGCGTGCTGGCCATCGGCGCCGACTGGGCCAACTCGGCGCGCGGCTTCATGTTCGCCATCGGCTGCATCCAGTCGCAAAGCTGCCACACCAACAAATGCCCGACCGGGGTCGCCACTCAGGATGCCCTGCGCCAGCGTGCGCTGGTCGTGCCGGACAAGGCGCAACGAGTGTTCAACTTCCATCGCAACACGTTGAAGGCGCTGGCGGAAATGCTCGCCGCAGCCGGGCTAGAACATCCATCACAATTGTCGGCCAAGCACCTGGTACGACGCATGTCCGCGACCGAGATCAAATTGTTCTCGCAGTTGCATGTGTTCCTCAAACCCGGCGAACTGCTCACTGGCGAAGTGAACGGCGAGTTTTATTCGCGGATGTGGCAGATGGCGCGGGCGGACAGTTTTGAGCCGCAGGAAGTGGCGGCGGCCTGACGATTGAGTGCGCCAGTCTGCCCGCAGCTGGCGCCTCAAGCAGGATTATTGCGAAACAACACAAACCGGAAAAAACCGTACCCCAGCAACAGATTCAGCAACGAAAACGAAACAACCGTCACCAGCCCCGGTAAACGCCAGATATCCGCCATCACCCCCACGCCATAACTTATGGCGCCCATCACAGCGATGAACATCAGATAAAGGAATACCGATGTTTCTCGCTCGAACGTGTAAAGCGCGTTCACGTAAAACGAGAACGCTGCGGCCACGCAGAACGCCGCAAAATTGCTGGCCGCCTGATCAAGACCGACGGCAGTACGGAGTACGAAAAATATTTGCCAATGGATCAGCGCGTCGGCCAGTCCGATCACGCTGATTGCAGAGAATTCTTTCATGGCCATTCCTGCTGATTCCACTTGGCGGGCTTTCAAGCTAGTTCATGGCGATGGGCCGGTCTACTGTCAGAAATTACAGGTACGAGGGTAGTTCCGACCAACGGTCATGGCTGCTTCACCATTGCAACAACCTCCCGTGCGGAGGCTCTTTCATGACAATGAAACCGTAATCGCCCAACAGGTAGATCCGGTAATTCAAGCTATCCACCAGCGCTGAATAACCCATATACCCCACGCGAGTAGCGTTGCGCCGCTCGCGTTCGGCAACCACGTTGGTGATGCCTGCACTCGGCAGATTTTCAGCGAGCATGTAGTAGTCGACGTTAAGCAGATAATGCAAAACCGGTAGCTGTCTGAACGACCCGGCTGCCGCCGTCAGCCAACGATCCGAATAGCTGACTGACAGGTAAATCCGCTTGGCTTTGCGCAGTTCGGGGTGCGCTGCAATATCGTGGCTCAAGCTGTAGAGCGCGCTGTTGGCGAAGATCTTTTGCATCGTCAGCACCCGGCCGTAAGCGAAGGACAGCGACAGCGTTGCCAGCAGAGGGATGATCAGCAGCAGCGGCAGTCGCGGGTGGTGCGCCGCCAAGGCGATATGCGCGAGATAGAACAGAAACACCAGCAGCACACCAAAGCCCATCAGCGTGCGCGCGCCTTCATTGAAGTCGCGGAAAAACAGGGTGATGCCCGGCACCAGCAGCATCAATAAAGGCAGAGGCAGTAGGCAGATCAGGCTGCGCAGCGCGCTATTCCCACGCGAGTTCCACCGCCGACTGACCCAGGCGATACCGGCCAACGCAAACAGCGTCAGACCGACAAAAATCCATGCGTAACCGCCATGAAGCAACAGTGCGACCTTCTCCAGCACCCGGCCAAGGTTGATGCCGATTTGCAACAGTGGATCGGCGCGCCAGTTCAGCAGTTCGCCACGGCCGGACGCCATGAACGGGTACGCGGTGATGCCGTAAATCAGCACGCCCAACACCAGTTGCGCGAGTTTTCCACCGAACAGACAAGCCACGTCGCGCCACGCCATTTGGCGATGCACAACCCGGATCAATTCCACGGCGCACAGACCGAGAAACACGTTGATGCAGATTTGATAAAGCCCGATGGCCAAGGCAATCAGCACTGCTGGAACCAGCCAGCGCTGTATCCGGGAATCGCTCTGCAATGTAATCGCATACACCACCGCGACCACACTCAAGGCCATGGCCGGGCCGTCGTATTGATAGGACAGGTTCTGCAACAGGAACGGGCTGTACCAGATTGGCAGCGCCACGCAGCAACAGGCCAGGGTCGGCTCGGAAAAATAGTGAAAAGTCAGCCGGGTCAGCGCCAGGCTCATCGCCATGCTGGCTAGTAGCAGCGGCAGCGGAAAGATGTCCGGCGCAGCACCGGTGAACGTGAGCGCCTGATACAACCAGTCGCTGAACAAACGCCCCTGCCCGGCCCACTCATTGCCGGCCGCGAGCGCGCGCCAGTTGTCGTCGATGTAGGGGAAGTCGGCGAGGATTATTGGCAGAACATAAAGAAAGGTCGCCAGTAGAAAGAACAGCAAGACTTGCCGCTGACTGAGTTCTCGCTCAAGAAACGCACTCGTCCTCATGGCTGCGCCTCTGTTCATTGCTGCGCGAAGGGATAACGCTTGGAACCCGTGCGGCGGCTTTTTATCGGTAATTCAGACCAGCGGCAAGGCGCTGCCCCACGCCACAAGGTTATTGCAGCCCAGAAAAAAACCCCGACCAAATGGCCGAGGCTTTGATGTTTCAACCGCTACAACTTACGAAGCAGAACGCACCGCGCCCTGCGACGCATTGGTCGGTTGCAGTTTGAACACGTAAAACAAGACAGTCAGCAGCACCAGAAACACCGGCCCGACATACAGCGCGATGCGCGTGTCCGGGAAGTACGCCATCAAGCCGACCACCAGCACCAGAAACGCCAGCGCACAGTACGAACTGAGCGGATACAGCCACATCTTGTATTTCAGGCCGGCACGCTCGCTGGCGCTCAGGCCTTTGCGGAATTTCAATTGCGCCAGCAGGATCATCACCCAGGTCCAGATCGCGCCGAAGGTGGCAATCGAGGTCACCCAGACGAAGACTTTTTCCGGCACCAGGTAGTTGAGCAACACGCCGATCAGCAAGGCAAAAATCGACAGCAGCAACGCCCGGCGTGGCACGCCGTTGGAGGTCTTGGCGAAACCGGCCGGGGCCTGACCGTTCTGCGCCAGGCTGTAGAGCATGCGCCCGGTGCTGAAGATGCCGCCGTTGCAGGAAGACAGGGCCGCAGTGATCACCACGAAGTTGATGATGCCGGCCGCCGTCTTGATGCCCAGACGTTCGAAGGTCATCACGAACGGGCTGCCCTGCGTGCCGATTTCATTCCATGGGTAGATCGACAGGATCACGAACAGTGCACCGACGTAGAACAGCAGAATCCGCCAGAACACCGAGCCGATGGCGTTAGGGATGGTCTTCTGCGGGTTCTTCGCTTCACCGGCGGTCAGGCCGATCATCTCGACACCGAGGTAGGCGAACATGACCATTTGCAGCGACATCAGCACACCGGTCACGCCGTTAGGCATGAAACCGCCGTGCGCCCACAGGTTGGAAATTCCCAGGGCCACGCCGTCGTTGCCGAAACCGAAAGCGATGATGCCAACGCCGCCGATCACCATGGCGATGATGGTGACGATCTTGATCAGGGCGAACCAGAATTCGAATTCACCGAAGGCCTTCACCGCGATCAGGTTGATCGAGCCCATGCTGACCAGCGCCGCGAGGGCCCAGATCCAGCGCGGCACATCGGGGAACCAGATGCCCATGTACACGGCGACGGCGGTGATTTCCGCGACGCACGTCACCAGCCACAGGAACCAGTAGTTCCAGCCTGTGAGGAAACCCGCCAAAGGCCCGAGATAGTCTTGCGCGTAGCGGCTGAACGAACCGGCCACCGGGTTGTGCACGGCCATTTCGCCGAGGGCGCGCATGATCACCAGGATCGCCAGACCGCCAAGAATGTAGGAAAGCATGATCGCCGGGCCGGCCATTTCGATGGCTTTGGCCGAACCTAGAAACAGGCCGACGCCGATACAGGCGCCGAGCGCCATCAGGCGAATATGCCGTTCGCCGAGTTCGCGTTTGAGCGGACCGCCCTGAGCGGTTTCGCCGTGGGGCAGGTGATTGCCAACTGGCATAGGGGTGCAACCTCGTCTTGTTATTGGATAGGACCACCGAGTGTCGAAGCCTCGACCGATAGGCGTTGGCTTGTAGAAAACCGCGCCTGCTTCGTGGGCAAACGCGTCTTGTAGGACAAAACCTGCAAGATCAGCGGGGCGTGCAGTATAAAAAGCGCTGGGCAGGTATTTTCACTCTATAAAACACAACATTCAGCGACAACTCTCGGCAAAAGCCCGGTTTACGGAGAGGCATTACCTGCATTACGTAGGAATTTTCACCGCCGAAAAAGGCGCCGAGTATTGCACAGCATTGGTGCATCGTCATGCTTGTGCTTAGGTCGAATTGATCCCCTCAAAGGCTCTGGCCTGCTCATCTCCAAGACAATTGTTGGCAAAGCTTTATCTGTGGCGAGGAAATTTATCCGTGGCGAGGGGATTTATCCCCGATGGCCTGCGCAGCAGGCTCAAACCCTGAAAATGCGGTGTGTCTGTATATATGGGGGGGGCTGGTTTTGGGGCTGCTGCGCAGCCCATCGGGGATAAATCCCCTCGCCACAGATACCCCCCCTCACCACAGATACCTCCTCTGCACACCAATCTCCTCTCCAATTAAATCGCTCTCTCCGTCCTTCACAGAAATCAGAAAATTCACTCAGGCGTTACAGATCCGACTCGGCTAACCCGGCACTAACCTAAAAAGATCAACCACAAGGAAGTGAAAGTGTCTGCCTATCCAAATTCCTGTCGTCTGCGCCTGGGCCGAAGCTCCGAGGTCGGTCGCGCCTATTTCATCACCGCTGTAGTCCACAATCGTCAGCCCATATTTTCCGATTGGCAAACAGGCCGTCTACTTGTCGACCAACTTCGTCAGGCACACGACAAAGGCCAGGCTGAGTCTATTGCCTGGGTTGTAATGCCCGACCATTTTCATTGGCTGATGCAGTTGAAGAGCGACGATCTTGGCGCTGTCATTGGCGGGATCAAGGCTCGCTGTACTCACGCTGTTAACAAAAAAACCGGGAGACGCGGGCCGTTATGGCAAACCGGGTTTCACGACCGCGCCATCCGCGATGGAGAAGACCTGAAACCGTTCGCCCGCTACATCATCGCCAACCCACTACGGGCCGGACTGGTAGAAAAGATAGGCGACTATCCACTCTGGGATGCCTGCTGGCTCTGAACCCGAATGTGGCGAGGGGATTTATCCCCGATGGCCTGCGCAGCAGGCCCAAGCCCTGAGAATGCGGTGTAGGTGTAACTGTATATATGGGGGGGCTGGTTTTGGGGCTGCTTCGCAGCCCATCGGGGCGGTGCGACGTTTCGCTAAATCCCCTCGCCACAGTAATTCTGCTGAGCCAATAAATTCCCTCCCCCCACCCCTTCACAATTTTTTCACCAGCGCAAACCACCGTCTAAGCTTCAGACAAGTCCGATCAATCTGCGTGAATGGATCAATCGACTATGGGCGCTTTGTGGCAGACCGATTCGAGTAAAGCCGTGGTTCCGACTGAACGTGTGGATGATCAAGCGCCTGTCCCTGAAAAACCCCGCCGCAGCCGGCACGGGTGGAAGGCTTTCTGGTTGTTGCTGCTGATTATCGCGGTGGTGGTGGGGCTGGCTGCCTCCAAGGAAATGCGCACCTCGCGTTTTCAATCCCGGGAACTCAGCCAATATGCCGCCTCGCTGACCTACAAACTGGAGCCGGGCCCCAGTGAAGCCATTCGTTATCCGGGCAACGGTCCGTTCGACCTGCGGCTGGGTTACAGCTCCCTTGATGAATTTCTGCCGCGCCTGCTCAAGCGCAACTATGTCGTCACCGAGCAGACGCGTTTTTCACCGGCGCTGCTGAGCTACACCGACAAAGGCCTGTTTGTGCCCTACTCCGAGAAAATCCAGGCCGGGCTGTCGATCACCGATTGCCGCGCCGCACCGCTGTACAAGTACAACTATCCGCAGCAACTGTATTCGAGCTTCGCAGCGATTCCACCAGTGGTGGTCAACAGTCTGCTGTTCATTGAAAACCGCTTCCTGCTCGACCCCAAGCAACCCTTGGCCAACCCGGCTGTGGACTGGCCACGGTTCGGCATGGCCGCGTGGTCACAGGTGGCGAAGTTGCTGCACCTGCCCGGGCAATCTGCCGGGGGCAGTACCCTGGCAACGCAACTGGAGAAATACCGGCATTCGCCCGATGGCCTGACGGTGTCCGGCGCCGAGAAGATTCGCCAGATGATTTCCGCCAGCGTGCGCGCCTATCAGCCCGGCCCGGAAACCCTCGGCGCGCGGCAGAACATCATTCGCGACTACCTCAACAGCGTGCCGCTGTCCGCCGTGCCCGGCCACGGCGAGGTGCACGGCATGGCCGAAGGGCTGCGGGTCTGGTACGGCACGGATTTCAACAAGGCCAACGAACAGTTGAACAGCCCTGCGACCGACCCGAAAACCATGGCCGAAAAAGGCCTGGCCTTGCGTGAAATGCTCTCGCTGATGATTGCCCAGCGGCGCCCGTCGCATTACCTGACCAAGGGCCACGAAGAACTCGCCGACCTTACCGACAGCCACTTGCGCCTGCTCAAGCAGAGCGGCGTGATCGACAGCGCCCTCGCCGACGCGGCACTGGCCAGCACCGTCAGCTACCGCGACTGGCAGACCCAGCCGACCATTCAGCCGATTGAAACCAACAAAGGCATCAGCGTTGCCCGCAGCCGTTTGGCAAGCATGCTCAATCGTCCGCTGTACGACCTTGACCGCCTCGACCTCTCGGCCACCAGCACTCTGCAGGGCGACCTGCAAACCCAGGCCACCGCTTATCTGAAGAAACTCGCCGACCCGGCCTACGCCGGCGAAATCGGCCTGCTTGGCGAACGCCTGTTGACCCCCACCAGCACCACTCAAGTGCGCTACAGCTTCACCCTGTTCGAACTGACCCCGGACGGCTCGCGGGTGCGGGTGCAGACCGACAGCACCGACCAGCCGTTCGACATCAACGAGGGCAGCAAACTCGAACTCGGCTCGACGGCGAAGATGCGCGTGCTCACCACCTACCTGCAAATCATCGCCGAGTTGCACGACAAATACGGCGCCATGAGCGTGCCGGAACTGAAGAAAGTCGAAGTGCCGGATCAGGATCGCCTCAGCCAATGGGTCATCGACTATCTGATCCAGAACAAGGATCACGACCTGTCGAAGATGCTCGGCGCCGCCCTCGATCGCAAATACTCGGCCAGCCCCGGCGAGGCGTTTTTCACCGGTGGCGGGCTGCACGTGTTCCACAACTTTCGCAAGGAAGACAACGGGCGCATGCCGACCCTGCGTGATGCGTTGCGTGAGTCGATCAACCTGCCGTTCATTCGCCTGATGCGCGATGTGGTGCGCTACGTCACCTACTCCGGTCCCAACAGCAGCGCCGAACTGCTCAAGGACGACCGCGACCCGCGACGTCAGGAATACCTGGCCAATTTCGCCGACCGCGAAGGCACTTCGTTCCTGCTCAAGTTCTGGAAAAAGTACAAAAACAAGGACACCCAGGCGCGCCTCGACACCTTCCTCGACAGCATGCGCCCTACCCCGATCCGCATGGCCGCCGTGCACCGTTACCTGTTGCCGAACGCCAGTCAGGAAGATTTCAACAGCTTCGTGCGCTCGCACCTCAAGGGCGCCAAGCTCACCGAGAAACTCACCGACGATCGCCTGATCAGGCTCTACGATTCCTATGGCCCGGGCAGTTACGACCTGCCGGATCAAGGCTTCATCGCCAAGGTGCACCCGCTCGACCTGTGGCTGATGGGTTACCTGTTGAACAACCCCGACGCGACGTTTAGCCAGATGGTCAAGGCCAGCCAGTTCGAGCGTCAGGAAGTCTACAGCTGGCTGTTCAAGAGCAAGCACAAGGGCGCGCGCGACAGCCGCATCCGCACCATGCTCGAGATCGAAGCGTTCCTGGAAATCCATCAGCGCTGGCAGAAAGTCGGTTACCCGTTCGATCATCTGGTGCCGTCGCTGGCAACCGCCATCGGCAGCTCCGGCGACCGCCCGGCCGCCCTGGCAGAGCTGATCGGCACCATCCTCAACGACGGCGTGCGCATGCCGACCCTGCGCATCGACAGCCTGCACTTCGCCGCCGGAACCCCCTATGAAACCCGACTGGTCAATGACCCGCATGTCGGCAAACGGGTGATGCCGTCGGAAGTTGCGACAGCCATGCGTGAAGCCTTGTCGCAGGTGGTGGACGCAGGCACGGCAAAACGTGTTTCCGGCAGTTTCAAACTGGCTGATGGCAGCCCGCTGGCCATGGGTGGCAAAACCGGTACCGGCGACAACCGGATCGAGGCCATCGGCTCAGGCGGAAGGATCCTCAGCTCGAAGTCGATCAACCGCACGGCGACCTTCGTTTTCTACATCGGCGATCACCATTTCGGCACCCTCACCGCGTTCGTTCCGGGGCGTTCTGCGGAGAACTTCAAATTCACCTCAGCCCTGCCGGTACAGGTGCTCAAGGGCATGGCACCGATTCTCACACCGTACTTGCAACCGGGTAGTGACTCGCAATGCCGGCCTGCGGAAAATACCCAGGTCACCCTGGTCACAGCACCTGCCGTCGAGCGTCTTTGAACAGCGTTCGGCGTCAGGAAGGTTGAGATAACCCGGCGCACCGGGTGGTACAGAGTTATTTTTTTCGATTCGAATTTTCGACCGGTCGGCCGCGAAAACCCCGGTTTAAACACGTGGGTTTTTAGTCTTTTGTTTTGAGCCTTCACCGATAAGGTGATCATCCCTACCAAGCACTCAAGGATGATTGCCATGCCTGCGTCCCCCTCCTCCGCCGACGATCTGCACAAGGGTCGGCACCACGAATTCATCAAAAACACGCTCCACGGCACGTTCAAGTCCGCCACCCTCAACCGAGGACTGGCACTCAGTGCCGCGACGCTGAAACCCGAAGCGTGGTACGCCACCTCGCACACCCTCCAGCACGACAAACTCAAAGCCGCCAATCTCAAGGCCTGGGCTTCGCAGAACAAGGTCGACGTACTGCTGGCCAAACTCGATATCTACACGTTTGCCGCTCCGCTGTTGCAAGCGAAACTCAAGGAGCGCTGCGGCGTCGACATCGACGTCAAAACCACCTGGCTGCGTTTGTACATGCCCAAGGACAAACCCTGGTGGGCCATCGACATCTCGGGGGGTGCCACGGCCCGCACGGTGTCGTTGCTGGATGCCGCACTGCACAATTTCGCCAAAGACGAACAGGTCGATGCCGCCTCGGCTTTCATCAGCAAACCCGATGCGCTGGGCCACTTCGAGGTGCTTACGCTGGCCAATCTGAGCATCAGCGAGTTCCAGACGCTGTGCCGGGAACTGGACATTGGCGCGCAGTACAAAAAACATCTGGAAAGCTATCTTTTGTCCGGCGACGCCGTCGCCGATGCGGTGCTCAAGCACAAAGTCGTCGAGAGCCAGAAAGACGCACTCACGGTGGCGGCACAGTTGGCGTTGATCACCGGCGACATTCAGTACGACGTCTACAAACTGATGCTGGAATTGACCAAGGACAAACCCCGGCTGGTGCTCAATGGCCGCAGAATGCAGTGCTGCGACCTGTCGATGATGGACAACCGCCTGACCGGCATCACCCTGCTGATCCCCGCCAGACCCGACACCCGTGGCATCAATCGGTTGATCGTGTACCTGCCCCACGGCCCCGACCACCCGCTCAAGGAGTACGCCTCGGTCGATGCGTTTATCGAAGAACTGGCGCGGCAGTTGCGTGAGGATAAACTCGCTGCATCCTCACAAATGACCTATCGACAATTCTTCAGCCAGTTTGTCGATCAACAACAGCGCGGGCATTTTTTCGCCAGCCTCGAGCAACGCCTGTTCAAGCTGCAATGGCATCCGCCCGGGGATCCGACGGATCAACGCCCGACATGGCGCAAAGAGCCGGTGCCGCGACCACGCCTGCAAATCGATACCGTCGCGCTGCCCGCCGATTACTGGCGACACGTCTACCAGCAAAAGCTCAACAAGATCCTCAACGATGGCCGCGAGATCGCCGTGTCCACTGCCGATACCGACAGCAACACGCGCTGGGCCTGGTGGGACAACTTCAAGAAAATCGTCTCGGACATCTTCAATGCCGCCCTGCTGATCGCCACGCCGTTCGTGCCTTTTCTCGGCGAGTTGATGATGGCCTACACCGTGTACCAACTGACCAGCGACGTCATCGAAGGCATTGTCGATCTGGCCGAGGGACTGGGGCAGGAAGCCGCCGAGCATGTGATCAGCGTGGTCACCGACGTGATTCAGCTGGCGGCCTTCAGTGCCGGAACCGCCATCGGCTCGACTTTGCGCGTCAAGTTTTCCAAGTTGGTCGACGACATGAAACCCGTGCGTTTGCCCAGTGGCAAAGCCAGCCTCTGGCATCCGGATCTTGGCCCTTACGAACAGAAGAATCTGGCGCTGTCGGTGGCTTCGAAACCCGACCGACTGGGCCTGCACCGTCATGGCAACGACCTGCTGCTGCCGCTCGACGGCAAGCTGTACAAGGTGCAGAAAGCCACGACCGAACCGGCGCACAAGACCCACCGCATCGAACACCCCTCACGCGCCAACGCCTATCAGCCGACCCTTGAACACAACGATCACGGCGCCTGGCTGCACGAAGCGGAAAACCCCGAGGATTGGTCAGGCCCGACCCTGATGCGCCGGCTCGGCCACAGCGTCGAACGCTTCTCGCCGCTGGAGCTGGAGCAGATCCGCGTCGCCAGCGGCACCGACGCTGAAGAGTTGCGGCGCATGCACATCGACAACAGCCCGCCGCCACCGGTACTGGCCGACACGATCAAGCGTTACAAGGCCTATGACGATGCAGACACCACCATCGCCGATATTCGCGCCGGGCGGCCGATCGACGCGCAATCGGTGTGGTTTGAACCGATCATCACCCGACTGCCCGGCTGGCCAACCGAGCGGGCATTGCGCGTGTGTGAAAACGCTGACCTCAGCGGCCACTCGCGCCAGTACGGCAATCCGGCCGCCACCGAGGCCGATACCCTGAGCATCGGCCTGCCGGATCTGACCGCCGGCCGACTGCCCGAGCGAGCGGCGGTGTTTCTCACCGACAGCGAAATGCGCGCCTTGGCCGGTCGTGAAGTCCCGGCAGCACAGCGTCCCCAGGCCATGCGCAATCTGCTCGCCGATGCGGTAGATGACCTTCAGGGTGATTTGGCTTCGCGCATTTATCAGGGTAAGGAACGCTCCAACAAGGCCGACGTACGGGTCATGACCCAGACCTTCCCGGACATGCCTCTGAGCCTCGCCGAAAAAACACTGGCCCAGGCCCGACCGGCCGAGCTGGAGCGGATTGTCAGCGAAAACCGCCTGCCCCTGCGCATCAAGACGCAGGCCCGCGAGGCCAACTTCGAAGCCACCACGGCCCGCGCCTACGACGGTTTCTACCATGACGAACGGGTGGTGCCGGACACCGAACGGCTTGCGCTCAACACCCTGCGCACTTTTAGCGACAGTTTTGGCGAGATGCGCCTGGAAGTGCGTGACGGCACTTACGACGGCCCGTTGCGTTGCAGCGTCGGTCCGGACGAACCTGCCAGCGTCAGACGCCTGATCCGCGATGAACACGGCCGCTACGAAGTGCTCGACGGCGACAACCGTACCCTGCAGGCCCCCGCCGACTTTTACGAAGCGCTGCTGCAGGCCCTGCCGGAGGACAAGCGTCAGCAGATCGGTTATCAGAAAGGTCAGGGACGCTTGCTCAAACTCTGGATCATGGACAAAACCGCGGCACCGGCCGAACGTCGGGTACTCCTCGCCGAGCCGCCCGTGCGCCCGGTGGCGAGCATTGAAACCGTCGAGCTGGTGCGTGGCTGGCCATGGCCGTTCGGCGAAAAAACCTTCGAGGAGCGCATCAAACAGTTGTTTCCAAAGCTGAACGAGCGTCAGGTGAACAACTTTGCCGAAGCCTTGCGCGCCAAACCGGATCCCGAAGCGGCGCTGCAACAACTCAAGGACCAACTCAAGGAACTGCGCAGCACACTGGCACGCTGGCGCAACAGTCAGCCGGTGGGACTGGACAGTGCCGGCGAACCGATTCATGGCGTTTCGGCCGAGTTCCTGCGCACTGGCGGACTGCACCTGGAGGAGCGCCTGCTCGATTGCTTTGAACGCAAGAACGAGGCGTTCGCCGAGCGCGATCAGCATCCAGATCAAGGCTACACGCTGGATTTATCCTCCGACCTTTCCCGCCCGGATCACGACCGTTGGTGGAACGAAATGCGCCGGCAACCCGGCATGAAAAAATACCTCGATCAGATCACCGCACTGAAAATCGACAATGGACGCTTCTCCCCGGACAGCCAATTGCTCAATGACCTGCCGCAACTGCGCCAGTTGAGCGCCCGCCAGTGCGGCCTGAACAACGTGCCATCAGCCATCGGCGAAATGCGTGATCTGCAGACCCTCGACCTGACCGATAACCGCATCAGGCTCAATGACGAATCGGCCGCACGTCTGAGCGGCCTCACCCGCCTGCAATCGCTGCGCTTGACCGGCAACCCGTTGGGTCAGGCGCCGGACGTCGGGCGCATGTATCGCTTGAATGAATTGAGTCTGGCCAACAGCGATATCCGCGACTGGCCGCGCGGTCTGTTCCGGGTCGCCAATGCACCGCGCCATCGCCCGCGCAGTTTTGCCTTGGACATGCGCCGATCCCCGATCACCACCGTCCCTGAGGTCACGCCCGGCTCCGATGAAGCGTTCATCCTTTCCCGCGCACGCTTCGATACCCAGCGGCTGGTTGATGCCGACCGCATTCGTTACGGCAACTATCGCGAGTCGGCGGGGTTCAGCCGCCAGCAAGCGTATTCCCCAGCGGTGGAAAACGAAGTCAGCCATTGGCTGTCATCGGATGAGCCAACGACGTTCAGCGCATCACAGTCGCTCAGGCGACAGCGCGAAGAATCCTGGCAGGACGTGATGGCCGAGCCCGGCTCCGAGGATTTGTTCAGGATTATCCGCGAACAAAGAGAGAGCGAGGATTACCGCTCCGAGCGATCACGCAAGAGACTCACCCGACGCGTCTGGGAACTGATCGAGGCCGCCGCCCTTGACACCGACCTGCGTGAACAATTGTTCGAACAGGCCCGTGCGCCGGAAACCTGCCAGGACGGCAACGCTCAACTGTTCAACTCCATGGGGCTGAAGGTGCTGGTGTCCAAAGCCTACGCCGAGCGGACCTCGGCCAGAACACTGGACGATAACCTGGTGCGGCTGGCCCGCAGTGCTGCGCGCCTGGAAAGAGTGGGTGATATCGCCCGCGAAGAAGTCAGCCGCCAGCAACAACGGAACCTGATCAACCCTTCAGTCAATCTGCCACCGGATCAATTTGAAGTGCACCTGGCCTTCGAAACGGGACTGGCCGAGCGTCTGGGCCTGCCATGGCAGTCCGACGGCATGATGTATCAGCTGCGGTCAGGCGTAGACCAGGGCATGATCGACCGGGCCTACGACACGATCATCGAGCGCGAACGTGGCGAGGGGCTCGCCAACGGCATGCTCGACTTGTATGTCGACGGCTTCTGGGAGCGCCATTTGCGCAGAACCCATCCCACGCAATTTGAAGCCAATGACCAGGTGTTCGAAGAACAGCATCGGCGACTGGAAGAGTTGCGTGAATTACAGACACAGTGGGTCAACACCACAGACCCCACGCGACTGAATCCACTGGCCCGCCGCATGGAGGCTCTGGCCAGACAGTTGAACGCACGCGAAGCTGAAATCTTCAGCGGCGAAGTCATGAGCGATGCCTACTACAGCCGGCTGTTGAGCGACCTGGCGTACACCCGCAATGACCTGGCCAGACAACTGACCCACAAGGCGCTGCAGACTGCCGGTCTTGAGGAGAAACCCAAACCGTCTAGCCCAACTCCGAATCCCAGACAACCGTGACGTTGCCTGAGTAGCTGCGCGCGTAACCTTCCTGCAGCATTTCATCTACCGCATCCCGGGCCACCTCGAAATGCAGGATCCCGGGCTTGCGGTCGAGGTAGAAACCCGGCTGGAACATTTCGCTGCCACTGCCGTCGCGCAACAGTCGGCGGCGATTTACCGGACGTCCCGCTGCGTCGGTCAGCCCGGTGGGCAGCGTGACACTGACTTCCAGTGGCACGGCGTGGCCAGCGGTGGGTTCCCACAGTGCACAATTGTTGTCGCTGGCGTACTCGCACGTCAGGTTCATCTTGAAACGGCTTGAAGCGGAAATGTGAAACGTCTGATCACGCATCAGCCGTGCCGGTTTGCGCCCCTGATCGAGCCACGAATGCCAGCCACCGACGGGTTCCAGCACCACACGGTTACCACCCGGGGGGAGGTCGACTTTCAGCGTGTGGGTGACCGTGAGGAGGAAATTCAAAGTCAGCAACGAGTCGGATGGAATCATCACGTCGCCCATGTCGAAATCCTGGTTGGGGCCAACGGTGTAGCTGATTGAACCGGTGTAGTTGCCTGCATCCATTTGCAGTGGATTGGGCGTACGCAATTCGTAGGCGTAGACGAAAAATACGTAGCGCATGGACGCCGGAATGTCGAACTTTGCCTGTTTGCTGCAGGCGCCGGCCCCGGTCGGCACCTTCCAGAAGCTGTTGTAGCCGAACGATCCAGCCGAAAAAGTACCGATGCCCTGACAAGGCGGCGGAGCGTACATCCATGCACCACCCGCCCACAAATCATCCCAGCCGCCACCACCGGTCAACTCTTCAATCGTCTGTGGCAATCGCGTTTCATGACCGATACCGGCAATCCTCAACTGGAGGATCTGCGTATTGCCGGACGCATGGGTCACGGTAACGTCGCGCCAGTCGGAGGGAATTCTGGCCATCCCGCCCTGGCGAGGATCGCTGTGGTTGGCCAGGATCGGCGCATTGGCCGTGAAAGGAATCCGTGCGACCAGGCTGAACAAACCTGACGGCTCACACGCCCAAGGCGCTTGTCGACAGAAACCTTCCGACGGCGTGCGGTTCGTGAACTGATTTCTTTGCGGGTTGGCAAAGTCCGGTTCGAAGGTCGCTTCGATGTTATGCACTTCAGCCGGTGCAGCACCGGCAAACAGCATCAGCAGCAAGCCGCTCCATGGCCGGCGAATGCTTATGAAATTCACGTTGGTTCTCCAGAAAAGTGCGCGACAACAAGCGCTGAAAAATACGACTCACGCACCGGGCGCCCTGGCATTGAACAACAACAGCACATTGCCGCTGTACTCGCCGGGGCGATAACCCCCGGCGGGTTTGACCGGATCGATTTCCAGCAGCACGCGTTTGCCCGCCGCCGCCTCCTCTTGGGAAACCACCTGGCGCGGCGGCATCTCTGCGCTCAATGGCACGCCATTGAAGGCGACGCGCAATTCGATATCCTCACCAGCCCTGCCGTTGGACAGGTAGGGCACGGCTTCCAGGCGCGCTTCGATCGCACTGGTGTCGTGACGTACGTCGAAATTCTTGTGCACGCTGCCCAGGCTTGAGGTGACGTAATTCCAGTCGAGCCGCTGTGGCCGGTGAATCCAGTCGGGCTCCGCCGGAATGACGTAAAACGGCCGACTGGGCACGGTCAGCGAGACCTCGAAGGTGTGCTCTTCGCGGGCCGCCCAGGTCGCGGTGGCCGTCAGGGCCGCCGCGACCATCACAGCGGCGACGGTGCATTGCTTGATCATGTGGGTTACCCGTTGCGTCAATGGAGAACAGGTCTAGCGACTGCTGACCTTCAGGACCTTCTTCTCGGCGCCCTCGATCAGAAAGAAGCGATACTGACGGCCCTTCTCTTTATCGAAGGCGAAGGACTTGCCGGCCAATACATGGTGTTTGGTCGTTGCGCCGCAGTCGGCTTCATTGGTCAACGCGCAGCTTTTGAACTCGTCAATGATCACCACGGTGTTGCCGTTGTTGCGCAATTCGTAGCGGCTGTCGGTTTCATTGATCGCGGTGGCAAAACGCGCATCCCGGGGCCGCACGAAAAAGATCGTGCCGAACCCGGTCATCACGTTAACCCCGGCGCTCAGGGCCTTTTTATAGTCCTCGCGCTCCTCGTTGTTAACCGCAAACTCGTCTTCCTTTTCCGGCACCACCGGCACGAAACGCACGCGGAAATAGCGCTCGCGATCACGCTCACCCATGTACAGCAAACGCGTGCCCTGCATGCCTTGGGACGGCACGATCAACCGCGCCGGACTGGCCATGACGCCGTTGCGTGAGGCGCCGTCAGCGGCGTTCTCGACGGCAATTTCCTGCGGTGTGCCATCGGCGCCATAGACGATTTCGAGGACATTGACCTTGACGAACGCCGTCGCGTCACCGCTGTTGAATATCCGTTTCAAATACGTACTTTTATCGGCGTCCAGATAGTCGTACACCGTCCCCACATTGATCTGCGGACCAGCCTGCGCCGTCAGGCCAAACACACTGAGCACGCCCAGCAAAAAACCACGTTTCATCGTCTTCAACTCCATGAAAAATCAATAGGTCCAGCCCGGAGCGGTCACACTTCGGAATCCCAGATAACCGTGATATTGCCGGTGAACGTGTCGCTGAGCCCCGGGCGGAGAACAAAGTCGATCGCGTCTTTGGGCATTTCGAAACGCAGCGAACCGACCTTGCGGTCTACATAGATGCTTGGCTGGAAGGGACCGCTCCAGTGGTTGTATTGCAACTGGAGCAACTTCACGTCGCCACCGCCCGGACCGGTGATTCCGGGGGGCAGCGTGAGTTGGGTTATGACTTCGGTGGAGTTGCCTTTCGGGCTGATCATCTTGCAGCGCGGACCGCCGGTCGAGTTGCACAGGATCATGACCTTGAAACGCGACGAGGCAGACAGGTAGAACGGTTGGTCACGGTAGATCTTGGTCGGCTTCTGGCCGCTGGCGATCCAGCGCATCCAGCCGCCTTCGGGCTCCAGCGTGACGCGATCGCCGCCCGGCGGCAGATCGACTTTGAGGGTGTGCTGCACGTCGAGCACGAAATCCAGATTCAGAACGCCGTCATTGGGCACCATCAACGGGCCCAGACTGAAGTCACCGCTGGGTCCCAGGGAATATGTCATCGAACCGGTGTACAGACCGGAAGACATGCCCAGCGGATTGGGCGTGCGCAGTTCATAGGCGAAATCGAGGGTGTCGAAGTACATCGATGGAATGGTGTACGCGGCGACTTTGCTACACGCCGCCTCAACCGGCGCTTTCCAGAAAAACCAATAAGCTGACGGATTGAAGGCGCCGACGCCGCTGTACTGACATGGCGCAGGCGCATATACCCAACTGCTGCCGGTCCAGAGTTTCTGATGCCCTTCAAGTATGTCGGTGACGCCCACCAAATTGGCCGCTGGATGACTCAGGACGAAATTGGAGCCGATGCCGATGATCCGCACTTCCACCGTTTCAGCTTCCCCGGTTTCGGCATTGGTCACGGTCAACGGTCGCCAATTGGCCGGTACCCGCACATCAATGCTGTCGTTGGGCATTAACGCCCGCAAGGAATCGAAGCGCACCGGCAACTGGATGCTGAACATATTGTTGTCCCTGCACTCGGACGGGTAGTTGGCACAGTAGCCGCTGTTCGGCGTCTGGTTGACGAACACGTTCTTGTTCGGTTGCGACGAATCCGGCTGAAACAACGCGCGAATCTCGCGACTGGCGGCTTCGATTGCCGGCGTGGCCATCACCAGGCACAGGCCAAGACCACATGTGAATCTTTTCATCTGATCAGCCCGCCTTCTGTTCGGTGGAGGTGACATCGGCCAGGGTATCTGGCGTGCAGCGCAGATCGCCGATCATCAGCACGTTGTTTTCACTTCGGTGCTGGTTCTCCACAAGGCGGAACTGGCAGAGCAGCTGGTTATCCCGGCGCACTTCGAGGGTCGGCGAGCCCGCGTTCATTTCCATCGAGAAGAAGCCGTCGACCTCGGTCACGCCACGGCTGGCGTGGTTGATCACGTGGTGGCCCTTGAGCGGCCGGCCTTGCGCGTCAACCAGACGACCGAGCACGGTGAGGGTTTTCATCACGCGAATCTTGCGGTACTCGACCCCGCCCTTGTTCAAGTGATAACGGGTACGCGCCGGGGCAATGGTCGCCGCCGGGACGTGGTTACCCTCGAAATCGAAACTCACCGAGCTGTTCTGGTAAGCGGTGATCGGGATGAAATTGCGCCCCGGTTTCAAAGCGGCGCTGCCACCGCTGAAGTCATCGGCACGCAAGGCGATGTTTTCGATGTCCGACTCGACGTCGACAATCAACCCGGCACCGCGCATCTCGTTCTGACTGGTCAGCAGCATCTGCTGGCCCCCGATTACCAGGGTGCTGTCGACGTTGAGGCCACCGGTGAAATTACCGTTGTAGGAGGAGCGCTGAACGAAGCCGTCGCCATTCACCGTATCGGTACGGAAGTTCGCCAGGCTGGACATGCCGAGGCCGTAAGTGTCGGTCAGCGCCGTGACCGAAACGCTTTGCAGCACATGATCCTTGAGATCCTTGCGCCAGCCGATCGAACCGTTGTTGTCGCGTTTTCCATCGCGCGCCGTGCGCGAGCCGATGCTGCCGGTGATCTGCTGGCCGGGCGCACCGAGCGCCAGATTGACGCTCAGGTCAACCCCGCGATTGCGCGCATCGCCGGTGCTGTAACTGCCCGGCCGATCAAACACCGACAAGCGCCAACTGGCATCACCGCCGAACAACACCGTGCGCTGCGTCCAGCCCAGATCCAGGCCGGCACCTTCAACGTTGCCCTCGCTGTGCGACACCCGGGCGTTGAGCGAATTCTTGCTGCTGAGCCGGTGGTTGAGCGCCAGCGACGAATTACTGGTCTGGCCGATAAACACGTTGCGCGGGCGAATACGCGTGCCGTCGGGCAAGGTGTCGTAGGTGTTGGTGGTGTCGAGCCAACTGCGGTTGTGGCTGATCACCAGGCTGCCGGATCCATAGTTGTAAAGACTTTGCAGGTCCAGGCCGGTGCCGTAATCCTCGGTCTTGTAGACGTTGGCGAACAGGCTGAGGTGATTGGCCAGCGTCCAGTCGACGGACGTGCCGTATTGCAGTTTTTCGCGGACCTGCCGCGCCGACAGGCCGAGAATCACGCGCGGGTGCATCAAATAATTGACCGACGCACCGGCCGTGGGGCTGCCGCTGGACTGCGTGTCCCAGTTACTCAGCAATTTGCTTTCTTCGCCGGCAAACACGTTGTAGCGCCAGCGCTCGTCGAGGTTGCGCCAGTTGTTCGGCTTGTAGACCAGCTCCTGAGTGGTCGAGGTGATCTGGCCGTCTTCGATCAGGCGCACTTCCACTTCATAGATGCCGCCGGGTAACGGTCGAGTATCGAGGGTCTGCAGACCGGCGGGCACCGATTGGGTGTTGATCAACAGGCCATCGCGGTAAATCTCCACCGAGCCCTGCCGATTGGCGGTGACGTAGATCGGGTACACGCTGGGCTTGGGGTTATTGATCGCGAGGCTGTCGGAACTGCCGTACATCACGCCGACCGCCGTGTCGGGGCTGGTGCCGAACGTGCGCGGCTGGCGGGTCAGACCTTCGGAATTGGGGGTGAAATAGCCCAGGCGGAAAAAACTGCCTTGCAGTTCGCGCTGGGTGTGCAATTCATGTACCGCGTGGTAAAGCTTGTCGTCCGGGCCACCGAGACGTGACAGTTGCAGGTTGAGCGTCTGACTCCAGTTACCCAGACTGCTGCTGGCTTCGAGGCCGAAACGGCCACCCAGGTCCTGATCCTGACCACCGTTGAGGTTGAGCTGATTGCGCACCATCAAGCCGTTGCTGCCGCCTTCGGGCTGTTCGTAGTAACGCTTGGCTTCAACGTCGCGTTCGGCGTTTTCGGTGAGGATCGACACCTGTGAGTTTTCCAGGTTGTAGTGCACCGCCAGCACTTGATCCGGGCAGGAACCGGTGCAGTTGCCCAAGGCCACACCCGGCTTCAGATAGGCCGCCCACTTTTCCCGTTCGGCGGGGCCGAAGCGGTTTTCGCTGGTGTCGGTGAACTCGAGCAGGGTGATGCGATCATCGCGGGACAACACCACCAGCGCCTCGCCCAGAGGCTGATGATCGAGCTCGACCCGAACCGCCAGAGGCACATCAAAGAAATGCTCCTCGAAATCCGCCGGCAGGCCTTTGGCCTGGGCCAACAGACTTCGCGGCGTGGTGCCGGCGGAGTTGGAAGCCACGGCTGCGCTGGCACAAAACAACAGCGCAAGCGCAGCCGCGATGGGTGTCATCGGGAACATGAACTCTTACTCTGATTACGAACAATGGAAGTCCGCCGAGCCAGGCAGTGGCTGCCTGTCCCGGCGGGCAGCGCCCGTTGAACAATGGGCGCGTAATGCCTGATCAGCCGATCAAGGCGTGCCGACCGGCGGAACAGCGTCGAACGTCATGGCGACAACGCCGGTGTAATCACCCGGGTTGAAAGTCGAACCGATAACGCTGATCTTCAGCGGCGCACGGAAGTTGACGTTCGACTCCTCCTCACCGACAACTTCCTGTGGGGTCAAGGTCAGGGTCTTGTTATTGATCTCGACTTTCAGGTCGATGCTGTTTGAACCCGAAATGAGTTTTGGTGCGCTGTCGAGGCTGGCATGAACCGAACCGTTGTTGTTGCGCACATCGAAGAAGCCGTTGACTTCACGCATCTTGCCGCTGCCCGGCTGGAAGCTCATGTCCTGATCCTTGTTGACCAGTTCAGGATCGGTCGGCACCACGTAAAAGCCGTTGGTCGGCACATGGGCGACGATGTTGATGGAGTGAGCGGCTTCACCAGCGGCGAACGCTCCCGAGGAACCCAGTGCCAGAAGAGCCAACGGAGCAGCGATTGCGATTTTCTTGAACATCGTTCAGTACCTTGTTTTCTTGATGAGAAGGAAGAATTGAAAGTTCAGGAAAACCCTCAGGGGAGTTGAGCCAGGTCAACTTGAACTTTCAATGCCGGGGCATCATCGACTGTTGTCTCTGGAAAGTAAGCAAGTAACTTCCGATAACCTCGTAGTTCAACAACCTCATGACCCGCAAGAAAAAAGAACAAAAAAACGATATTCAAAACAGTGACTGTAAGTTATGCCCTACATACAGATTCAGTTAAAAAACCATACAGCAACCTGGCCCAGACATAGCAGTACTTAGTTATAACTTTAGAATACTTGCTCGATTAAATAGAGTGATGACTTTAACTTTAAGGTTATCCATCAAGACACCTTCGCGAAAATTGACCTGTTGCATTTTCTCAGGAGGTCGCCGCTCGTCAGCGGCCCTGAGGATGGGGAAAAAACCTCTTGCGCCAGCTTTAAGATATATCTTAAGTTGTATCTAAACATGACGAGAGAAGACAGAAATGAGAGACCATCATTCCCCCCACCGCGAACACGGCGATGGCCGCGACGGCTTCGAGAAGCGCCCCGGGCGTGAGCGCGGCGGCCGTGGCCCGCGAGTATTCGCCCCCGGTGACCTGAAATTGCTACTGCTGGCACTGGTCGCCGAACAGCCGTGCCACGGCTACGACCTGATCCGACAGATCGAAGGCATGTTCGATGGCGCTTACAGCCCGAGCCCCGGCGTGATCTATCCGACCCTGACCTTCCTGGAAGAAAGCGAACTGATCAGCGGCGACGCCGAGGGCGGCAAAAAACGCTACAGCGTCACCGAAGCAGGCCGTTTGTCCTTGAGTGAACAGGCCGTGGCCCTCGATGGCGTGCGCATGCGCATCGACGTCAGCAAGCGTTCGTTGCGCGGCCATGACCGGCCGCCGGAAATCCACGAGGCGGTGCACAACTTGCGCCATGCCCTGCAACTGCACCACGGGCGCTGGAGCCCGGAAGAAATCCTGCGCGTGCGTGACCTGCTCAACGACACCGCCAAAGCCATCGTCGACGGCCCCGCCGTTCAACCTGCCCCGGAGAAAGCCGAATGACTGCAGTCGATAGCCAAACCATTCACCGCGTGATGCACGAAATCAAACGCCGTCGCCTCGAAGTGCTGCGCGTGGTCGACCTGACCCCGCGCATGCGTCGCATCACCCTCGGTGGGCCGGAGCTGGCCGGGTTCATCAGCCTCGGCACCGATGATCATGTGAAATTGCTGTTCCCGCAGAACGCTGAACAAACCGCCGCCCTGGAAACCATGGTACTCGGCGGCAAGAACGACGGCCCGATGCCCGAGATGCGCGACTACACCCCGCGTCGCTACGACCTCGAAAAGCTTGAACTGGACATCGACTTCGTCCTCCACGGCGACGGCCCTGCCTCGACTTGGGCGGAACAGGCCAAACCCGGGCAATTCCTGCACATCGGCGGGCCGCGCGGTTCGATGATCGTGCCGGACATCTTCGACAGCTACCTGCTGATCGGTGACGAAACCGCCCTCCCCGCCATCGCCCGCCGCCTCGAAGGCCTGGCCGCCAATCGCAAGGCGCTGGTGGTGATCGAAGTGGAAAACGGGCGCGAGCAACAAGTGCTGGAGAGCGCGGCGCAGGTAAATGTGATCTGGGTCTTGCGTGAGGGCGGCAAGGACAACCTGCTGACCACCGTGAAGCAGTTGCAGGTACCGAAAGGCAATCTGTATGCGTGGGTGGCGACCGAGACCAAGGTTTCACGGCAGATTCGCCGGGTGCTGCTGGATGAGCACGGGCTCGACGAAAAGCTTGTCAAAGCCGTTGGCTACTGGCGCGCCGAGGGCACTTCCGAAGAGGAGTGACTTTTTGCTATTCACCCTCCACTTGAGGGGTGAACTCAATTGTGGCGAGGGGATTTATCCCCGATGGGCTGCGCAGCGGCCCCAGAACCTGCACCACGGTGAGCCGGGTAATCCGCGGAGGCAGGTTTCAGGGCCGCTCCGCGCCCCATCGGGGATAAATCCCCTCGCCACAGGTTTGCATGCATTCAGGACTGCGATCCGCGCAATCGGTCGAGGCCGATCAGCGCCAGCGCAATCAGCACAAACCCCACCAATATCCCCCCGGCATTGATCAACACCTGCGGATAACCGAGCACCGCCACATCAATGAACGGATACGCATACGCGCCGAGCAAATGCCCGCGCAGCAAGGCATAGATGAAATACACCAACGGATAAGTCAGCCACAACGGCAGATGGCCCAGGCGCAAAGTGCCTTTCGGCACGCAAAACCACCAATAGCCCAGAAACAGCAACGGCATCACATCGTGCAGCAGTTCATCGGCGATAAATTGCCAACCTTGGGGATGCCACAAGTGCCGCAACAAAATGCTGTAGGCGAGGCCGACCACCACAATGCTCACGGCAATGCCACTGCTCACCCACGGCTGTAAAAACCAGCGCCGGGCGGCTGATTCACGCTCCGTCACGGCACAGGTCAACACCGTCGCCACCAGCGTATTCGTCAGAATCGTGAAGTAACTGAAGAAGCTCACCACCCCGACCAACAGGCTGGCGCCAACACTCAAGCGCGCAAAGAAGATCAGGTAAAGCTGAATACCCAACCCCGCCCAGCCCAGTACGGCTGCGCAAGTGATCAGGCGTCGGCGCCACACGGCGTCCATTTCAGACCGGGCGCTTGGTGCGCATCAATTTCACGTACAGACGTTCGACCTTCTCCCGCGCCCACGGGGTTTTACGCAAAAACGTCAGGCTCGACTTGATGCTCGGATCGCTCTTGAAGCAACGGATGTCGATGCGTTCGGCCAGCCCCGACCATTCGTAGTGGGCCACCAGCGCGGTGAGGATCTGTTCGAGGGTCACGCCGTGCAGCGGATCGGGGGATTGTTCGTTCATGCCTGGCCTTTGGGCGAAGTGAAAATGCAGAAGCCGCGCACCTTAGCCGAGGGGGTGGTCGGGTGGAAGGCCTTCCTTCAAATGTAGGCCAACCCGAGAAGATCGCAGCCTGCGCGCGGCCCGACAATGCGCCCGTTTGCCGCACTGTTACCGAATCCGAAAGGCTGCATGTCAGCAAAACCCCTTTGTCTTTTTGTTACAGATCATTATCCTGCCGCCCTTCGGCTGAAACGCTTCACTGCCTGCGACATTTTGAAGCGCTCGGTCCGCACCCCGAAAACACCCAAAAAAGACTTCTCCATGCCCGATTTTTCCTTCTCCCGAGACAGCGCTATCTCGACCCTGCGCACCCTTGGCGGCTGCACCGCTCTGGGTCTCGCCACCTGCGTTCAAGCGGCTCCCGCGTTCGACAGTGAATCACCGTACATGCTCGGTGACTGGAACGGCACGCGCACCCAACTCTCGGAAAAAGGCTACGACTTCAAACTCGATTACACCGGCGAAATGGGCAGCAACCTGCACGGTGGCTATGACCACGATCGCACCGCGCGCTACAGCGATCAGTTCGGCCTCGGTACGCACCTGGACCTGCAAAAGATCCTCGGCTGGGACGACGCCGAGTTTCAACTGACCATTACCAAACGCAGCGGCAACAACATCAGCAACGACCGCATCAACGATCCTCGCGTCGGCGGTTTCACCTCGGCCCAGGAAGTCTGGGGCCGTGGCCAGACCACGCGCTTGACGCAGATGTGGTACCAGCAGAAATTCTTCGATCAGAAACTCGACATCAAGGTCGGCCGCTTCGGCGAAGGCGAAGACTTCAACAGCTTCCCGTGCGACTTCCAGAACCTGGCGTTCTGCGGCTCGCAGGTCGGCAACTGGGTCGGCGGCATCTGGTACAACTGGCCCGTCAGCCAGTGGGCGATGCGCGTCAAATACCATCTGACGCCGGAGTTATACGCCCAGGTCGGCGCGTATGAGCAGAACCCGTCGAACCTTGATCGCGGCAACGGTTTCAAACTCAGCGGCAGCGGCACCCAAGGCGCAATCCTGCCAATCGAACTGGTGTGGACGCCGAAGCTCAACGGCCTGCCGGGCGAATACCGCGCCGGCTATTACTACAGCAACGCCAAGGCCAGCGACGTCTATAAAGACAACAATGGCCAACCGGCAGCGTTGAGCGGTGAAGCCTATCGCAGCGCGTCGAGCAAACACGGCGTGTGGCTGGGCATTCAGCAGCAAATCACCAGCGTCGCCAGCGACCACTCGCGCGGCCTGAGCGTATTCGCCAACGGCACGATGCACGACAAGAAAACCAACGCCATCGACAACTACGTGCAGGCCGGCATCACCTACAAAGGCCCGTTCGACGCTCGCGCCAAGGATGACATCGGTTTCGCCCTGGCCCGCGTGCACGTCAACCCGGCCTTCCGCAAAAACGCCGAAGCAAGCAACCGCGCCAACGCCGTTTACGACTACGACGATCCCTCGTTCCTGCCGCCACAAGACACCGAATACAGCGCCGAACTGTATTACGGCGTGCACGTGACGAACTGGCTGACCGTGCGCCCGAACCTGCAATACATCCGCCACCCCGGTGGCGTGGACAAGGTCGACGACGCGCTGATCGCAGGACTGAAAATCCAGTCCTCGTTCTAACCGACACCACAAAAACCTGTGGGAGCTGGCTTGCCAGCGATGCGATTTCACAGTCGACATCTTCGTCGGCTGACACGCCGCCATCGCTGGCAAGTCGAATCGTCGCACCGCAGCTCCCACAGGGATCGAAGAAAATTCGTTAGCTACACAAGTTTTTATCTGAACCATGCCTGTGCCAAATCGTCATCTAAAGTGACTACAGCGCGGGACTACATAAACGTCACGGAGAATCACACTATGAGCACCGAAAGTGCTTCGAGTCGGGGCCGTCTGCTACCGAGCCTGCTCGGCATTCTGCTTCTACTGATGGGCCTGGCCATGTTGGCCGGTGGGGTCAAGCTGAGCATGCTCGGCGGCTCGCTGTACTACCTGCTGGCCGGTATCGGCATCGCGCTGAGCGGCATTCTGATGCTGATGCGCCGTCGCGCGGCGCTGGGCCTGTACGCCATCGTCTTGTTTGCCAGCACCGTTTGGGCGCTGTGGGAAGTCGGCCTGGACTGGTGGCAACTGGTGCCACGTCTGGCCCTGTGGTTCGTCCTCGGCTTCGTGATGTTGCTGCCGTTGTTCCGTCGTCCGCTGCTGCTCGCAGGCCCTGCGCCAATGGGCACCGGTGGTTTGACCGTGGCCGTGATCCTGGCCGGCCTCACCGCACTTGCCAGCCTGTTCACCCACCCGGGCGAAACCTTCGGCGAGCTGGGCCGCGACACTGCGGACACCACCAGCACCGCGCCAGCCATGCCGGATGGCGACTGGCAGGCCTATGGCCGCACCGAGTTCGGTGACCGCTACTCGCCGCTGAAGCAGATCACCCCGGCCAACGTCGGCAAGCTGCAAGAAGCCTGGCGCATCCAGACCGGCGACCTGCCGACCGCTGATGACCCGGTTGAGCTGACCAACGAAAACACCCCGCTCAAAGCCAACGGCATGATCTACGCCTGCACCGCGCACAGCAAAGTGCTGGCCCTGGACCCGGACACCGGCAAAGAACTGTGGCGCTTCGACCCGCAGATCAAGAGCCCGGTCGGCTTCAAAGGCTTCGCGCACATGACCTGCCGTGGCGTGTCGTACTACGACGAAGCTGCGTACGCCAAAACTGAAAACGCTGCTTCCGCAGTGATTTCGGAAGCCGGCAAAGCCGTTGCTCAGGCTTGCCCGCGTCGTCTGTACCTGCCAACCGCTGATGCCCGTCTGATCGCACTGAACGCCGACACTGGCAAAATCTGCGAAGGCTTTGGCAAAAACGGTGTGGTCGACCTGACCCAAGGCATCGGCCCGTTCACTGCCGGTGGTTACTACTCCACCTCGCCAGCGGCGATTACCCGTGATCTGGTGATCATGGGCGGTCACGTTACCGACAACGAATCGACCAACGAGCCATCGGGCGTGATCCGCGCCTTCGACGTGCGCGACGGCCACCTCGTATGGAACTGGGACAGCGACAAGCCAGACGCCACCGAGCCTTTGGCACCGGGCGAAACCTACAGCCGCAACTCTGCGAACATGTGGTCGCTGGCCAGCGTCGACGAAAAACTCGGCATGGTTTACCTGCCACTGGGCAACCAGACCCCAGACCAGTGGGGCGCTGATCGCACCCCGGGCGCCGAGAAATTCAGCGCCGGTGTTGTAGCCCTGGACCTGGCCACCGGTAAAGTGCGCTGGAACTACCAGTTCACCCACCACGACCTGTGGGACATGGACGTTGGCAGCCAGCCAACCCTGCTCGACATGAAAACCGCCGACGGCGTGAAACCTGCGCTGATCGCCCCGACCAAACAGGGCAGCCTGTACGTCCTCGACCGTCGTGACGGCACGCCGATCATCCCGATCAAGGAAATCCCGGTCCCGCAAGGCGCCGTGAAAGGCGACCACACCGCACCGACCCAGGCCCGTTCGGACCTCAACCTGCTGGCCCCGGAACTGACCGAAAAAGCCATGTGGGGCGCCAGCCCGTTCGACCAGATGCTGTGCCGCATCCAGTTCAAGGAACTGCGTTACGAAGGCCAGTACACCCCTCCTTCGGAACAGGGCAGCCTGATCTACCCGGGTAACGTCGGCGTGTTCAACTGGGGCGGCGTCTCGGTCGATCCGGTTCGCCAGATACTGTTCACCAGCCCGAACTACATGGCCTTCGTTTCGAAAATGGTGCCACGCGAGCAAGTCGCCGCCGGCAGCAAACGCGAAAGCGAAACCGCTGGCGTGCAACCGAACACCGGCGCGCCATACGCGGTGATCATGCACCCATTCATGTCGCCCTTCGGTGTACCGTGCCAGGCCCCGGCCTGGGGCTACGTCGCCGGTATCGACCTGACTACCAGCAAAGTCGTGTGGAAACGCAAAAACGGCACCAGCCGCGACAGCTCGCCAATCCCGATCGGCTTCACCCTGGGCGTGCCAAGCATGGGCGGCTCGATGGTGACTGCAGGCGGCGTCGGCTTCCTCAGCGGCACCCTCGACCAGTACCTGCGCGCGTACGACGTGAACTCTGGTAAAGAGTTGTGGAAATCGCGTCTGCCAGCAGGTGGCCAAGCGACCCCGATGACCTACACCGGCAAGGACGGCAAGCAATACGTGCTGCTGGTTGTCGGCGGTCACGGCTCGCTGGGCACCAAGATGGGTGACTATGTGATTGCGTACAAACTGCCGGAATAAGATTTAGCGGCGGTAAAACAAAGGCGATGTCCCGAAAGGGACATCGCCTTTTTTGTGCATGCGATTCTGAGCCTGCCGGAGAAACCTGTGGGCGCTGCGGTGCGACGATTCGACTTGCCAGCGATAACGGTGGGTCAGACAGCAAATAGGAAGCCATGCATGCCCATTTCATCGTCACCGGTGGGCAATGGCACACCAGATTAAGCTCGGATTTATTTCGTATGGCTTTTCAGAAACGCCCTACAGCGCACCTGAAAACCTTGTAATAGGATGTTCCCTGACTACAAGGAGTGTCACTTATGGCTAACCATGGTTACATGACCATCACCGGTAAGGCTCAAGGATTGATTTCGGCGGGTTGTTCAACCCAAGATTCTATTGGCAATAAGTGTCAGTCCGGGCATACCGACGAAATTATGGTGTTGTCTTACTCCCATAACATGGTCAACATCGGAAACATCAATAAGCCAACACATAATCCAATCATCATCACCAAAAACGTTGATAAATCCTCGCCACTCCTCGCCCAAGCACTTTCAACTAGAGAACAAATAAACTGCATAATTAGCTTTTATCGAGTTTCTCCTTCCGGCATACAGGAAAGATTCTATTCAGTTTCGATCAATGGCGGGATTATTGCTGACCTAACACTTGAAATGCCTCATTCTATTTTGCAAAACGATGCCGAACCGCAAGAACATATAGCTATCCGTTATCGAGATATAACCTGGACCCACCATGCTGCTGGCACCAGCGGATATGGCACATGGGGGAATAACGAATGAAACCACTGAGCGAGAGTTGCACGCCTGGTAGTTGTGACTACTGGATGGTCAGTGCCGCAGCTGGAAAACTTGGAAGCCAAGCCTGTACCTTAGGTGCTAGACACATCAAAGACGGCATGCTGCGCTTGCAGTTCAACCGCGAAATCGCTTATTACGCCAAAAGCATTGTAGATGACGTTGCTCAGGGCAAAAAAACTGCTGAGCAGGGTTTGCAGGAACTGAAGAACGAACAAAGCAGCTTGCTTAATCAGTCATGGGAAATAGCCAAAAAAGGCGCCGGCGCTATTGCGGGTGCAATGCAGGTTATAACGGGCGGTGGGATATGCTATGCCTCAGCAGGTACGCTGTGTATCGTGGCAGGTTTGCCAATGATGGCCCATGGAGCAAATAACATTTATGAAAACGGACGCAATCTTTTAGAGGATCGAACTGATACAGAAGGTCCTGTCAGGAAGGGTTATCAAACCATAGCAAAGGCGGTGGGACATGAAGCGCGTGAGGGGAATTTAGCCTACAGTACCGCTGACTTAGGCCTGTCCGTCTATGGCCTGAGTCGATACATATTAAAGCCCGATGCCTGGCGTTTGTTTAGATATGTCAGGACAGACTATGTACGATCTTATAAAGGGATGGGCGTTAGCGCATGGGGGCTTGAAATACATACTGATTTCCAAACAGGAAAACAGATCTACCAAGAGAGCACAAAATGATTGTGTGGACTTTCCCTATCTTGGCTGCTTGTGGTGTTTTTTTCGCCTATCTTCTAAAAGTGCGCCTCTCGGGAAACAACTTAAATAGCATTAAGTTTTTTTTCTGTTTGATATTTAACGGCCTCTTTGTTGTTCCTTATATAGACATCATTGAAAACAATGACTTTCTGCTTTTAGGGCATAGACCAGAAATAATTGCAGAACACCCATTCATTGGCTGGATTGCGTTTTCTTGCATATTCATTCATTCACTTTCACTACCGGTTAAGCGGAAAATCAAGTGGTTATTTTCACGAAAGTGAACTCACATCCATTCAATACCCATAAAGGCTTTTTCAAAACTGCGTCCTGGTAATCCTCACAGCCATCGTCTGAATTAATCACTGGCCGCTCAGCGATCAGTTCGAACTTGACCGTCTGGCGGGCAAGTCCGTTGAGCTTGCCGTAAACCGCGTCCGGATGTGTGTGCCAGAACCTGGTACCGCCAACATCGGCCAGACGTGGATAGAAGTGATAAACAAGCAGACGGAACACCCCGAACACCCCATCACCGTAGGCGTCGGTATCAGTCACGATTTGTGTTGGCTGCAACTCGGCCTGCTGTGCCAGCACGACCGCGAGCAATACCATGTTGTAGGAATTTTGCTTGTCCTACAGATACTGGTGATTGCGCGGAGATTTCCGACAAGTTGTGTCGGTTGTGCGTCGGAAATCGGGTGGATAGGCTCGGGGGGTCGCTGCAAATTCAGCGAACGGGCGTCGCGGCCCGACCTCTTAAGGCATAATCGCCCGCTGACTGCAGCACATAAGTGTCTGTCAGTCTGTTTTATGGCGGCTGTGCGCGGGATACCTTCGGGTATGCCGAATTGCCTTGGGAGTCGGTCCGCGAACCCGCGTATAGCTGCCACCCTCGAATTGCGTCGCGGCAACTAGAGGGATGGCTCCACTACTTCCCAAGGAGTCATATATGAAAAAGCCAACACCCAATCCCCCAGAAACCAACGACACCTCGCCCTACGAATCCCCCGAATCCAAGAAATTCCACGAAGCCGCCGAACGCGCCCTCGACCACTACCTCAAACCGAACGCGCTCACCCTGCGCTTCCACAAACCCAGCACCATGTTCCAGATCGCGCCCGATCAGGACAGCGAAAGCCTGCTGGTCCACGCCTGCGAATCACTGGCACAAGCCAGCCTCATGAGTAGCGACGTCGCCGCCTACATCGACCTGCCGCAGCGGCGCACGATTATGGCGATCCAGCAGATCATCATGCTCGCCGAACTGGCGGTGAACCGCGTGCTGGATAACCACGAAATCCCCGAACCCCCTGCACACATCTAACCCCTAGTGGGAGCGAGCCTGCTCGCGAAGGCGTCAGCCCATCCAGCAGTTATGGTGCCTGACCCACCGCTTTCGCGAGCAGGCTCGCTCCCACAGTAGGATTTAGTGCATCCAGCAAGAGAATGGTCGGCTGTCAGCCCGCCAGCTTCAGCAGACTGGCCCCCACAGCGACCGAGTCAACCACTAGGCCGAGTGTCAGCTCGCCTGCTTTTGATCTTGATCCACGGGCGACGTCGGAAGGCTGAGTGGAGGGGTTGATCCGGGGGGGGAGCGTAGCGACCGTTTGGCGCAGCCAAACACATCGAGAGGAGGTGCAGCGAAGCAAACCGGAGGCGATGCCCCCCGGATCAATCCCGCAGCGAAGGAACCCCGAGCCTCAGCGAGCGGGCCGCACGCAGGAGCAAGCCTTTTTGGTTACTTTTTCGGCGTCTGGAAAAAGTGACCCGCCGTAAGGGCGGAACCCTAAGCCGCCATCACAAAAAAACGGATATACACACCAAACCACCACAACATGGTCGGCCCAAAGGCCGCCAAGCCCAAAGCGCGAACCCTGTCAAAACCCTGAACACACAAACAGAAACACACCCCCACCATTGAAACCACCACCAGCCTGCCCCATCTAAGACCCATACTCCATTGCGCAGGTGCCCCATGAGCGACCAGCAAGAATTCCCGGAAAACCCAGACGACTACACCGAAACCGAAGCCGAACACATCGAACACACCTCCTCCGGCAAAGGCCTCGCCCTGCCCGGCCAGAACCTGCCGGACAAGGTCTACATCATCCCGATCCACAATCGCCCGTTCTTCCCGGCCCAGGTCCTGCCGGTCATCGTCAACGAAGAACCCTGGGCCGAAACCCTCGAACTGGTCAGCAAATCCGATCACCACTCCCTGGCCCTGTTCTTCATGGACACCCCCCAGGAAGACCCGCGCCACTTCAACACCGACGCCCTGCCGCAATACGGCACCCTGGTCAAAGTCCACCACGCCAGCCGCGAAAACGGCAAACTGCAGTTCGTCGCCCAAGGCCTCAGCCGCGTGCGCATCAAGACCTGGCTGAAACACCACCGCCCACCGTATCTGGTCGAAGTCGAATACCCGCATCAGCCCACCGAGCCGACCGACGAGGTCAAGGCCTACGGCATGGCGCTGATCAACGCGATCAAGGAACTGCTGCCGCTCAACCCGCTGTACAGCGAAGAGCTGAAGAACTACCTCAACCGCTTCAGCCCCAACGACCCATCGCCGCTGACTGACTTCGCCGCCGCCCTGACCTCCGCCACCGGCCCCGAGCTGCAAGAAGTGCTCGACTGCGTGCCGATGCTTAAGCGCATGGAAAAAGTTCTGCCGATGCTGCGCAAGGAAGTCGAAGTCGCGCGCCTGCAAAAAGAGATCTCGGCGGAAGTTAACCGCAAGATCGGCGAGCATCAGCGCGAGTTCTTCCTCAAGGAACAGCTGAAAGTCATCCAGCAGGAGCTTGGCCTGACCAAGGACGACCGCAGCGCCGACCTCGAACAGTTCGAACAACGCCTGGAAGGCAAAGTCCTGCCGGCGCAGGTGCAGAAGCGCCTCGAAGAAGAAATGCACAAACTGTCGATCCTTGAAACCGGTTCGCCGGAGTACGCGGTCACCCGCAATTACCTCGACTGGGCAACGTCAGTGCCATGGGGCGTGTACGGCGAGGACAAACTCGACCTCAAGCACGCGCGCAAGGTGCTCGACAAACACCACGCCGGCCTCGACGACATCAAGGACCGCATCCTCGAATTCCTCGCCGTCGGTGCCTATAAAGGTGAGATCAGCGGCTCCATCGTGTTGCTGGTCGGCCCTCCGGGCGTGGGTAAAACCAGCGTCGGCAAATCCATCGCCGAGTCTCTCGGCAGGCCGTTCTACCGCTTCAGCCTCGGCGGCATGCGCGACGAAGCCGAGATCAAGGGCCACCGCCGCACCTACATCGGCGCGCAGCCGGGCAAACTGGTGCAGGCGTTGAAAGACGTCGAAGTGATGAACCCGGTGATCATGCTCGACGAGATCGACAAAATGGGCCAGAGCTACCAGGGCGACCCGGCCTCGGCGCTTCTGGAAACCCTCGATCCTGAGCAGAACGTCGAATTCCTCGATCACTACCTAGACCTGCGCATGGACCTGTCGAAAGTGCTGTTCGTCTGCACGGCCAACACCCTCGATTCGATCCCCGGCCCGTTGCTCGACCGGATGGAAGTGATTCGCCTGTCGGGCTACATCACCGAAGAAAAAGTCGCCATCGCCAAGCGTCACCTGTGGCCAAAACTGCTGGAGAAGGCTGGCGTGTCGAAAGGCAGCCTGAGCATCAGCGACAGCGCGCTCAAAGCCTTGATCGACGGTTACGCCCGTGAAGCCGGCGTGCGTCAGCTCGAAAAGCAAATGGGCAAACTGGTGCGCAAAGCGGTGATGAAGCTGATCGACGATCCGAAAGCGGTGATCAAACTCGGGCCGAAAGATCTTGAGGCCTCACTGGGTCATCCGGTGTTCCGCAACGAGCAAGTGTTGTCCGGTACCGGCGTGATTACCGGCCTGGCCTGGACCAGCATGGGCGGCGCGACCCTGCCGATCGAAGCCACGCGAATTCACACACTCAATCGCGGTTTCAAACTTACCGGGCAACTGGGTGACGTAATGAAGGAGTCGGCGGAGATCGCTTACAGCTACGTCAGCTCGCACCTGAAGTCGTTTGGCGGCGATCCGAAGTTCTTCGACGAAGCCTTCGTCCACCTGCACGTGCCGGAAGGTGCCACACCAAAAGACGGCCCAAGCGCCGGCGTGACCATGGCCAGCGCCCTGCTCTCCCTCGCCCGTAATCAGGCGCCGAAAAAAGGTGTGGCGATGACCGGCGAACTGACGCTGACCGGGCATGTACTGCCGATTGGCGGGGTGCGCGAGAAGGTGATTGCGGCAAGAAGACAGAAGATTTTCGAGCTGATTTTGCCGGAGCCGAATCGGGGTAACTTCGAGGAACTGCCGGATTATCTGAAGGAAGGCATTACCGTGCATTTCGCCAAGCGTTTTGCGGATGTGGCGAAGGTGTTGTTCTGAGCAACTAATACGAGAGTAGTTAAAATGGCCAGCGCTCCTTCGCTGGCCATTTTTCGCTTAATTAGTTTCGTTTTCGCAAAATCTTATAACCAAAAAATCTAGCCTACCTGTCAACTCTTACAGTTCCCTCTCCATGAACTTGCCGATAGGTTAACCGCTGTGGCGTTAACCCATTACCGCGCAAAAGGAGTTCGTATCTTGAGTATTCATGACGGTAGAAAACCGTTTCACTCTGTGCCCGCAATAGGCTTGGTCTTTCGCAAGAATTCCGCGACTGAATACCTGAATGCACACGTCAACGATGATGAGTTTGAGGCGACAGAAATTTTCGCCAGCGCTGGCACCCGGGAAATCATGGCTATTTTCAAGGCCGGTGAAAAATACACCCCGGAAGATCGATCGTTTGACTTTTACTTTCCCGTCAAGATAGAAACTGGAATCTACCCGCTGACTGCCGGTCTCGAAATAGCCTTTACCGAATATGTCCCGCAGCAACACTCAACGCATCAATATTTCACTTACTTCGCTCACTCGGGTGATTTGAACATTTTTGTAAATACTCAAAAGACCGTTTACTCAGGTTCATTCAGTGCCAGGTTCAATAACAAGGTAGGTGAAGAGATCAGCGCTAGCGGCACTTTCGGTTTTTTGATTGGGTAATGATTCGAAGAACTACCGAACTTCTTTAAGGACGGCATTACCGTGCATTTCGCCAAACGGGTTGCGGATGTGGCGTAGGTATTTTCTAGAATGGAAGGGCTTTGCAGCGTATTCGGATATTTAATACGATCACGTTCTATATCACTCGCCCTTAATTCCAAATCGTTCTTACAACCTGTCAACTATTACAGTTTCGTCGCTTACACAATTAGCTGACCATAAAACTCCACCCCTTCATGGAATCATTCACGATGAACGCTAAAACTGTCGTAACAAATACCATCACCGGTACATTTACAGCCAAGATTGAAAAGCAGCCTGACTTCGCGGCCACCCGATTTACCGTCTCCGAAGGGAGTGACTATTTCCATTTTTACGGCACAGAAGGTGATCCCCACCCGCTTAAAAACTATCGAGGGATTTACATAATTGTAAAAAAAGACGTGAGCGGTTTTAAAGTCGCCCAATTTGGCTACCTCGACAAGCAGGGCGAAAAAGAAAAATTCTACGAAGCCGAAGGCGGAACATTCACCTTCAATTTCGATGAGACCAAAAGAAGCTACAAAATGTCATTCCATGTTGTCGCCCAATACGAAATAGAAAAGGTCGACATTCTCGGCAGCTTCGACCTTGAGGTGAGTTAATTTCCATAACCTTGTGGGCCTGCACTTTGCCAAGCGGTTTACGATGTGGCAAAGGTGCTCTTCTGACAATCATGTAGTGCCTGATATACCGCTATCGCTGGCAAGCCAGCTCCCACAATGTTCGTTGGTGATCACAAATCCTGTGTTCAACCGAGAAACCTGTGGGAGCTGGCTTGCCAGCGATGGCGCCCGGACTGACGACGCCAGCCCCGACTGTCACACTTTGTCTCATCTTCAGTTATGCTCGCCGTTCGTCGCCAACGCCGGAGCCGCTGACCTTATGTCCCCCACTCGCCTGTTTCTCCCCCTCGCCCTTGCCTTGCTGGCCGCTTGCGCCACGCAGCCGAAACACAACGTGACCGTGGAAAAACAAAGCGAATGCCCGGTGCGGCTCACCACGGGGCAGAACCTCATCATCATGCTGCCGAGCAACCCGACCACGGGTTATCGCTGGGCCATTCAGGACTCGGCCGGTGGCGTGTTGCGCGCGCTCAGCCCTGAGGTTTACAGCAATCCGGAAGATGCCGGCGTGGTTGGCGCTGCCGGGCTTTCGACCTGGCGCTTCCAGGCCTTCGCCCCCGGCACCGGACGTCTGCGCCTGACCTCGCAACAACCGTGGGCACCCGAGGTGTTGCCGGTGGAAACCTTTGACTGCGCGATTTCGGTGAACTGATCGTGGGTTGGCTGATTCTGGCGCTGATGGGCGCGGTGACGTTTCTCTACGGTGTAAGCACACATGCAGCGCTGCTCTGCCTGTTGGTCAAACCGCTGCCGGTGCTGGCGTTGCTCGGCTGGCTGCATGATGCGCCGCCCAGCGACTATCGGCGCTGGATCAGCCTGGGTCTGATTTTCTCTCTGCTCGGCGATGTGCTGCTGGCGTGGCCGGGGGATTTGTTCGTGTTTGGCCTGGGTGCGTTTCTGGTTGCGCATCTGGCGTATCTGAAGGCCTATCTGAGTGACTGCAAACGTCTGGCGCTGTTGCCGCTGGTGCTCGCAGTCGTGGTCGGCGCGGCGCTGTTGGGCATTCTGATTTCCAACGGGCTTGGGCCATTGCTGGTACCAGTGATTGTCTACGGCACAGCTATAAGCGCCATGCTCTGGCGCGCCCTCGCTCGTCTCGGCACCGACGTCCCCAAGCGCTCGGCGCTGCTGGCGGCTGGCGGTGCGCTGGCGTTTGTGTTCTCGGACAGCGTGATCGGTATCGATCGTTTCGCATCCCCATTCCAGGCTGCGCCGTACGTCATCATCCTCAGCTACTGGCTGGGACAGTGGGGCATTGCGGCCTCTGCCTTTTCCCAGACTAAACGCTAACCCTGTGGTGAGGGGATTCATCCCCGATGGGCTGCGCAGCGGCCCCGAAACCGGTCAATCAGGTGTGTCAGACAGACCGCAGGCACAGGTTTTGGGGCTGCTGCGCAGCCCATCGGGGATAAATCCCCTCGCCACGTCGGACAACCCAAGCATCCCCGCGCCAGTTTGGCTAAAATGCCGGCCTTTTCCACCGACACCGCCGGACACCGCCGTGAGCAAAGAACCCGATCGCATTTTCGCCCAGCCCCTGGACAAGGTGCCTGACTTCGCCTTCAACGAAGACGTGGTGCGGGTGTTCCCGGACATGATCAAGCGCTCGGTGCCGGGTTACCCGACCATCGTCGAGAACCTTGGCGTGCTCGCGGCGCAGTTCGCCCAGCCAAACAGCGTGCTCTACGATCTCGGCTCGTCGCTGGGTGCGGTGACTCAGGCATTGCGTCGCCATGTGCGCACTGACGGCTGCCGGGTGATCGCGGTGGACAACTCGGCGGCGATGGTCGAGCGTTGCCGCGAGTACCTCAACGGTCAGGATTCGATGTTCCAGGAGTTGCTGCCGGTTGAAGTGATCGAGGGCGATATCCTCGCGCTGGACTTCAAACCCGCGTCGGTGGTGGCACTGAACTTCACTCTGCAATTCATCGCCCCGGATCAACGCACCGCGTTGCTTTCGCGCATCCGCCAATCGTTGCTGCCTGGCGGCGCCTTGATTCTCTCGGAGAAGCTGCGCTTCAACGATGCCGAAGAACATGAGTTGCTCACCGATCTGCATGTCGCGTTCAAACGCGCCAACGGTTACAGCGAACTGGAAATCGCCCAGAAGCGCAGTGCCATCGAAAACGTCATGAAGCCCGACAGCCTCGAAGAACACCGCGAACGCCTGTTGGCCGCCGGGTTCTCGAAAGTCGTGCCGTGGTTCCAGTGTCTTAACTTTGCCTCGTTGATTGCCTTGCCATGATTGATCTGTCCCCCCTCGCCCGCCGTCTGGCTGGCACCCCGCTGGCCGACTGGGCCAACACCCTGCAAGCGCAACTCGACAAGAAAATGGAGAAAGGTCACGGCGACCTGGAGCGCTGGCAAAGTGCGCTGGATGCCTTGCCGAAGATCCAGCCGAGTGAAATCGATCTGCTCAACGGCTTGAAGCTCGACACCGATTGCGACGATGCAACCCGTGCGCAAATGCGCACCGCGCTGATGGGCCTGTCGCCATGGCGCAAGGGGCCGTTCGATCTGTTTGGCGTGCACGTCGACACCGAATGGCGTTCGGACTGGAAATGGTCGCGGGTTGCACCGCATCTGAATCTGCAGGGCAAGCGCATCCTCGATGTCGGTTGCGGCAACGGCTACTACATGTGGCGCATGCTCGGCGCCGGCGCGGACAGCGTGATCGGTGTCGATCCGAACTGGCTGTTCTTCTGCCAGTTCCAGGCGGTGCAGCGTTATCTGTCCGAGCCGAACGCCTGGCATCTGCCGTTCCCGTTCGAAGACCTGCCGCCGAACCTCGAAGGTTTCGACACGGTGTTTTCCATGGGCGTGTTCTATCACCGTCGCTCGCCGATCGAGCATTTATTGGCGCTGAAGGATTGCCTGGTCAAGGGCGGCGAACTGGTGCTGGAAACGCTGGTGGTCGAGGGCGACAAGCATCAAGTGCTGGTGCCGGAAGATCGCTATGCGCAGATGCGTAACGTGTGGTTCCTGCCGTCGGTACCGGCGCTGGAATTGTGGTTGCGGCGTGCCGGGTTTACCGATATTCGTTGTGTCGATGTCAGCACCACGACGGTCGAGGAACAACGTGGTACCGAGTGGATGAAGTATCAGTCGCTGAGCGACTTCCTTGATCCCGAGGATCACAGCAAGACGATTGAAGGACTGCCGGCGCCGATGCGGGCGGTGATTGTCGCGAAGAAGTAATGTTTACAACCACCAAACAAACCTGTGGGAGCTGGCTTGCCAGCGATGGCGTCGGCACATCAAACATTGATGTTGGCTGAACCAATGCTATCGCTGGCAAGCCAGCTCCCACAGGGTTTTGTGTTGTCTTTTAGATAGCTGGTTTAGCGCGACGAGCGCGGAAGAACTCGGTCAACACCGCCCCGCACTCCTCCGCCAACACCCCGCCCTCATACAACACCCGATGATTCAAAAAGCCCTGGGTAAAAAACTGTCCCTGGCTCTGCACGATCCCGGCCTTCGGTTCCAGCGCGCCATACACCACCCGCGCCACCCGCGAATGCACGATCAAACCGGCGCACATGCTGCACGGTTCCAGCGTCACATACAGCGTGCTGCCCGGCAGGCGATAGTTGTTCACGGCTTGCGCGGCGGCGCGGATCGCGACCATTTCCGCGTGGGCGCTGGGGTCGCTGGCGCTAATCGGGCAATTGAAGCCGCGACCGATGATCTCGCCATCCTGCACCAGCACCGCGCCGACCGGCACTTCGCCGAGGGCTGCGCCTTGCGCCGCAAGGGCCAGGGCTTCGCGCATGAAATCGCGATCACGGCTGCGGTCGATGATCGCCGCGGGGCGAATCTGGCGCATCACTTCACCTCGATGGCGGCCATCAGGCCGGTTTCCATGTGATCAATCACATGACAGTGGAACATCCACACCCCCGGGTTATCCGCCACCAGCGCCACTTGTGCGCGCTCGTTCTTGCCCAGCAGATAGGTGTCGGTGAAGTACGGAATGATCTTGTGCCGGTTCGACGCAATCACCTTGAAACTCATGCCATGCAGGTGGATCGGGTGCTGATACTGGGTCATGTTCTTCAGTTCGAAAATATAGCTCTGACCCAGTTTCAGGCTGGCGATCGGCCGGTCGGCACAAGTCTTGTCGGTGATGTCCCAGGCCTTGCCGTTGATCTGCCACAGACTTGGCGGCTTGCCGTTGTCGACGTTGACCGACACCGAACCGACCCATTCGAAATTGAAGTTGAGTTTCTCGGCATTGGCCAGGTCCGGCTCGGCCACCGGATTGGCGGGCAGCGCTTTCGGCCAGTCCGTCGGCGCATCGGTGTTGGCCACCGAACGCAAGGTACCCAGTCGGACCGGGCCGTTGCGCAGCGAGAGTTCTTCACCCTCGGCCGGCGCCTTGATCGCCAGACAAATGCGCATGCCCGGACCAAGCCAATATTCCTTGCCCAGCGGGCGAGGTTCGACCGGGTTGCCATCCAGCGCGTAGATCTTCGCCTCAACGCCAGGAATGTTGATGCGATACGTCAGGGTGTTATCGAGATTGAGCAAGCGCACGCGGGTGATCTGCCCGGCCGGCAATTCGATCACTGGCAACGGTACGCCGTTGATGGTCGACAGACGCCCCGCCGTGCCGCCACGCGCAGCTTCACGCGGAATGCTGAATTCGACGAAGTTGCCTTCGTCATCGATGTGCCAGTTTTTCAGGCTCAGGGTCTTTTCATACTTGAAACCGGTCGGCTCGCGCTCTTCGATGATCAGCGGCCCGACCAGCCCGCGACCGAGTTCTTCGCTGCTGCTGACGTGCGGGTGGTACCAATAGCTGCCGGCGTCCGGCACGCGGAATTTGTAGTCGAAGTATTCGCCCGGCAGCACTGGCAGTTGCGAGACGTACGGCACACCGTCCATTTCCAGCGGCAGGCGAATGCCGTGCCAGTGGATGGTGGTCGCGACCGGCAGATGGTTGATGAACCGCACCCGCAGCCATTCACCCTGACGCACGCGCAATTCAGTACCCGGCGCCGACGGGCCGAACGCCCACGCCTCGGTCTTGTGCCCGGGCACCAGTTCCACGTCCAGTGGCGCGGCGATCAGCTCGTAGTCGTGACCCGCCTCGGCGTCGGCCATCTTGCCCAGCCAGTAACGCGACGCGCCCCCCGCTCCAACGCCAACGACAACAAGACCGGCCAGGCCACCGAGGATTTGGCGACGGGTAAAGGACATGAACTCAACTACCTCACGTATCAGCGACAGACCCTGAAGGCCCGTAAAAGGCGAATACGATACACCTGCGGTTGAGAAACAGTAAGGGTGACCTGAGGCCGCACATCCCCTCCGCGCTCAGCTTTGCAGGCCGGTAATCAGGTGCACCACCCCGCCCTCCAGGGGCATGACGCCCGCGACACCGGCCTCGCTGAGCGCCTGGCGATCCATCAGCGACACATCGCCCAACGCCACGCGCACGCGGGTCAACGCGACCGGTTGCTGCGATTTGAGGTTATCCGCACCACCCAGCGCGGCGACGATCTCGGCACTCAATCCATCGGCAGGCTCGGCCTGCGCGGGCGGTGCATCCACCACCAGATCCGGGGTCAGGGCTTTCCAGAATGCCTGCTGCAATTTATCGAACATGTTCAGTTCTCCAGAGCCGGTAAGGTATCGACGGTCGCTTCTTGATACAGGCGCAGCGCCTCACGCACTTCTTCAGCGCTTTCCAGGCCCTGCACCTGCTCGGCAATGGCCTTGCAGTCGAGCAGATCCACCTCGCGTACCGCCGCTTTGATCGCCGGAATCTGCGGCACACTCACCGACAACTCGTCCACGCCCAGCCCCAGCAACAGCGGCACCGCCAGACGTTCGGAGGCCATCGCCCCACAGACACCGACCCATTTGCCATGGGCGTGCGCGGCGTTCACGGTCAGCGCAATCAGGCGCAGTACCGATGGATGAAAGCTGTCCGCCTGACTGGCCAGACGCGGATGATCGCGATCCATGGCCAGGGTGTATTGGGTCAGATCGTTGGTGCCGATCGAGAAGAAGTCCACGTGCGGGGCAAACACGTCGGCCATCAATGCCGCCGCCGGCACTTCGATCATGATCCCCAGTTTCGGCAGTTGACCCAGATTCAGCGCCAGCGCTTCCTCCTCCAGCATCTGTCGGGCCAGACGCAATTCCGCCAGTTGAGTGACCATCGGCAACATGATGTGCAGACGCGTCAGGCCGACACTGCCGAGGATCGCGCGGAACTGCTCACGCAACAGGTCCGGGCGCGCCAGACACAGGCGAATTCCGCGCAGCCCGAGGAACGGATTGGTTTCGCTGTCCATCGGCACGTAAGCCAGCGGTTTGTCGCCACCGACATCCAGCGTACGCACCACCAGATTGTGCGACGGCCCCACCGCCCGGGCGATGGCGCTGTAGGTCGACACCTGTTCATCACGGGTGGGCGCATGATTGCGATCCAGATAAAGAAACTCCGAACGCAAAAGCCCCACGCCTGCGCTGCCCACGGCCATCGCCCGTTCGGTTTCGCTCAGCGAGGCAACGTTGGCCGTGACTTCGATGTGATGCCCGTCTCGGGTGCAGGCTGCTTGCGTCGCCTGCGCCTGCTCGTGTTGATGGCGCTGGCGTTGCTGCTCGTGCCTGGCTTGCCACTGGCTGATCGCCTCCGGATCCGGATGCAAGTGCAACTCGCCCCGGTCGGCGTCGAGCAATACCTGGGCGCCATTGGCCAGCGCGAGCATTTGCCCAGGCATCCCGCAGATCGCCGGCAAACCACAGGCTCGGGCCAGAATCGCAACGTGACTGGTCGCCCCGCCACCGACCGTGGCGAAACCCAGCACTTTGCCGGTGTCGAGGCCGGCGGTCTGCGACGGCGTCAGTTGATCGGCGATCAGAATCGTCCCGGCGGGCAGTTCCAGCGCCCGCTCGCGAACCCCGAGGATCAGTTTCAGCACGCGCGCGCCCACGTCAGCCAGATCCGCCGCCCTCTCGGCCAGCAACGCACTGCCCAGTTGCTGGAACAGTGTCGCTGTCGACTCGGTAGCCGCACGCCAGGCAAACGCCGCGCTTTTACCCTCAACGATCAACGCCTGAGCCTGATCCAGCAGACTCGGATCTTCGAGCAGTTCCTGATGCGCCTTGAAAATTTCCGCCTGAGCTTCACTGATGGCGATGTCGCGCAGATGCTGCAAGGCCATATCGGCCTCGATCAACGCGTTAGCCAACGTTTCGCGTTCGATGTGCAAACCCGCACCGAACTCTTTCACTTCAAGCGTCGGCTCGGTGATCTGCACCACCTGCCCCAATGCCGAACCGGGTGACGCACAGACTCCACGCAAAACCGTCAGGGCCTCTGCCTCGGCGCGCTCGACTGGCGCCACAGCAACCACTGCCGTCACCGCTTCGCCGCAGCCTTCGGCCAATAATCTGGTGAGCGTATTGACCGCGTCTTCAGCATCGTCGCCCAGCGCACTGACCTGCACGCTGTCACCGAAAGCGGTCTGCAACGCCATGATCGACACCAATGACTTGGCGTTGGCTTCAGATTGCTGTTTGTGCAGATAAATCTTTGCTGAAAAAGCCTTGGCCGCTTGCGCGAACACCGCCGCCGGACGCGCATGCAGGCCATTCGGGTTAGGCAGTTTCAGCGATTGCGAAAACAGCCTTTGGCCCTCTGCAACCACAGCTTCCTCGCTGCTCGCCGTGGTGCTGGCGAGGCTCAGCAGTGCCTGGCCGGTTTCGACCAGACCGCTTGGCGAGACGCACCAACTGAATGGCTCACCGCTGACCACCAGCATCAGGGTCATCAGGCTGCGAGCGTGCAGGGCGACGTAATCGGCATCGAACTCGATCAGCGCCTGCCCGACCTCAACCCGCTGGCCTTCCTCAACCTGCCGGGTGAATCCCTGCCCCCCCAGGTTCACCGTATCAAGACCGATGTGCATCAATACCTGAACGCCCGTGTCGGCAGTGATACTGATCGCATGCCCACTGGCCTGCACGTTGCTGACCACCCCGGCCAGCGGCGCGCACAGCGTTGACGAAGTCGGGTCGATGCACAGACCGTCGCCGATCACGCGCCTGGAAAACACCGGATCAGGCACTTGATCCAGCGGTATCAGCACGCCGGACAGAGGCGCCAGCAGTTGCAATTGTTGGGATGTGGCCATGACGTCACCTGCGGTTTTGTTCTCTGAAGTGCCCGTGGAGCGCGACGCCCCACCAGCATCGCTTATTTCCACCAGTATTCGACCTGCAATCCGACGTTCGCACCGTGGCGCGCAGTGCCGAAGGCGCCGGTATCAGACAGTGCCGAGCCTTTGGCCAGTTCGTTGGCCGCACGCTTGGCCGCCTCGTTCCAGGTGGCATAGGTGTAATACAGCCGCACCTCGGGGCGCGCCCAGAATTCCGGACCCTTGGGTGACCAGGTCGGGGCGAAAGTGAACTTGCTCAGCTTGCGCGTCCCTCCCGGGGCTTCGACTTGATCGTGGCCCAGTTCGGTGACCAGTTTGAACTGCTCGGTGAGCGCATAGGTCGGGCGCACACCCAGGGAAATCCAGTTCTGGTCAGCCCCGTCCGGGCGAATGTCCTTCTGATACACCGCCTCGACTTGCCCGCCGAAACGCGGCGTCACCTGCCAGTCGAAAAACTCCACGATCCGGTAACTCTTGTTGCTGTCGTCGAGTTTGACGTTACCGGTGTAGCCCAGCCCGGTGCCCGGCCCTTCGCCGTATTGCAGGGCAAGTTTGTTCTTGCCGCCAAGAAAATCCCTTTGCACATGTTGCGTGGTGATCGCCCAGCCACGGTGAGCATCGCGGCTGTCGGGCTTATCGATGTAGCTGAGGCCGAACTCAAGTTCACCACCGGGGTTGGTATTGAAACCGGCGACGTTGAAGTCGTGCCGGTTGATGTAATCCTTCTGGTAGAGGTTGTCCTTGCGCGAGAACGCGTAGCTGTATTTCAGATCACCGATCAGCACGTCCTCGATCCCGCCACCGGTGGCGCTCTGGTTCCAGTAGTAGAAATCGGAAATATGGATGTCGTTACGTTTGTAGTAACGGCGGCCGGCCCAGAGTGAGCCGCCATTGAGCGCGGGCATCGCCGACCACTGGGCGTAGGCCTGCGGCAGGCGAATCGAACCGTTGTCTTCGTTGAACGTCGGGCGGCGGTTATAGCGGTTGTACAGCGAGGCCATGCCGTCGACGCTGAGTACCGAGCCGTCGTCGAGGGTGTACAGATCCTGGCGCAATTCAAGCTCGCCGTACTGCTCGCACTCGTTGCCCAAGCGATATTTGGTTTGCGCCCCTGGCAACTGGAAACACGATTGGCCACCGCCCTTGAGCGAATTGCTAACACCACTGCGCAAGTAGCCACCGAACTCCAGCCCGTGCGACGACTGTGGTAACGCGAGGCATATACCTGCTACTGCAAGGCTGCGATTTATTGTTGTTTTCATAAGCCACCCCATTATTTTTATTGTGTGTTTGCGTGAATTCGGCGCAAAACTCCCCCGCGCAGGGCTCTGCGTGTTTTTTGAAACGCTGGTTTTCCAGTTAGGAATCAGGGATCGATCAGGTGCAGCACGAACGACTCATAAGGTCGCAAACTCACCTGTCGATTGCGTCGCGGACAGTCCGGGTAGTTGCTGATCAGCAAACGCTGGTTCAATGACTCGTCGATCTCCATGGGCAGTTCGACTTCGCACGGTGTGCCGTAGAAATTGTTCACCACCAGCAGGCGCTCGCCCGTGCCTTCGCGCAGGTAAGCCCATACTTGCTTGTGCTCCGGCAACAGTTGCCGATAGACGCCGTCTGACATCAACGTCTCGGTGCGCCGCAAAGCGATCAGCCGACGGTAGTGATGCAGTACCGATGCGGGATCGTCGAGCTGGTTGTCGACGTTGATCTGCGCGGCATTCGCCGGCACCCCGATCCACGGTTCAACGCTGCTGAAGCCGGCGTTCGCTTCAGCGTTCCACTGCATTGGCGTACGTCCGTTGTCGCGGGACTTCTGCATGATCGCCGCCATGTTATCGGCGTCGCTGTTACCCGCTTCGCGCTTGAGACGGAAGATGTTCAGGGTTTCGACATCGCGGTACTGATCGATGTGTTCAAACCCCGGATTGGTCATCCCCAGCTCTTCGCCCTGATACACGAACGGTGTGCCCTGTAAAAAGTGCAGGGCAGTGCCGAGCATCTTCGCCGAGAGTTCCCGATATTCGCCGTCATGGCCAAAACGCGAGACCACCCGCGGCTGATCGTGGTTACACCAGAACAGCGCATTCCAGCCACCACCGGCCTGCATGCCGGTCTGCCAGTCGGAGAGAATCCGCTTGAGCTGGAGGAAATCGAAATCGGCGCGAACCCACTTTTGCAGGTTCGGATAATCGACTTTCAGGTGATGAAAGTTGAAAGTCATCGACAGCTCTTGCGACTGCGGATTCGAGTAGCGAATGCAGTGTTCGAGGCTGGTGGATGACATTTCGCCGACGTTGATCAGGTCATGCCCGGCGAAGACTTCGCGGTGCATCTGCTGCAAGTACTCATGGACGTTCGGGCCATCGGTGTAAAAACGTCGACCGTCACTGCTGTCCTCGGGAAAGTCTGCAGGCTTGGAGATCAGATTGATCACATCGAGACGGAAACCGCCCACACCCTTGTCACGCCAGAAGCACATCATCTTGAACACTTCGGCGCGCACCTTGGGATTGTCCCAATTCAGATCGGCCTGGGTGTGGTCAAACAAGTGCAGGTAATATTGCCCGGTCTGGGCTTCATACTCCCAGGCCGAGCCGCCGAACTTGGATTCCCAGTTGTTCGGCTGATCGCGCCAGATATAGAAGTCGCGATATGGATTGTCGAGACTGCTGCGCGCCTGCTGGAACCAGACGTGTTCGATCGAAGTGTGGTTGACCACGATGTCGAGCATCAGCTTGATCCCGCGCTTGCCGGCTTCGGCGATCAGCAATTCGCAGTCGGCCATGCTGCCGTAACTCGGGTCGATCGCGTAGTAATCGCTGATGTCGTAGCCGTTGTCACGTTGCGGCGAACGCAGGAACGGCGTGATCCACAGGCAATCGACACCCAGCCATTGCAGATAGTCGAGTTTGGCTACGACCCCGAGCAGATCACCGGTCGGGTTGCCGGCATGGCTGTGAAAACTCTTCGGGTAGATCTGGTAGATCACCGAACGCTGCCAGTCTTGCATGGCGCATCTCCCTCTTGAATATGTAGCCCTTTGCAGGTCTGGAATCAGGCAACCCGGTAGCCGGGACGGACAATCTTCATGCTCAGCGCACAGGTCAGAACAAACGGCACAACCATGGCAATCAGCATTCCGATAACGAACATCGGAATGAACTGCGGAATGATCGAGATGAAACCGGGCAGGCCGCCGACGCCGATCGCCGAAGCCTGGATCTTGTTCATCGACAGGAAGATGCAGCCCAGTGCCGAACCGGTCAGCGCGGCATAGAACGGAAATTTGTAGCGCAGGTTGACCCCGAACATCGCAGGCTCGGTGATACCGAAATATGCGGAAATCGCCGAAGTCGACGCCATGCTTTTGTCCCGCGCATTGCGCGTCATGTAGAACACTGCCAGCGCTGCACTGCCCTGGGCGAGGTTGGACATGACAATCATCGGCCAGATGAATGTGCCGCCCTGGGTCGAGATCAACTGCAGGTCGACCGCGAGAAACATGTGATGCATGCCGGTGATCACCAGCGGTGCATAGAGCAGTCCGAAAATCGCCCCGCCGACCATCGGCGCCAGATCAAACAGCATGACCACGCCTTCGGTGATCAGGATGCCGACATGACGGGTCACCGGGCCGATCACCGCCAGTGCCAGCACACCCGTGACAACGATGGTGGTGATCGGCACCACCAGCAATTGCACCGCATTGGGCACACGCGCCCGCAGCCATTTCTCGATGACGCTCATCACGTACGCGGCCAGCAATATCGGCAGGATCTGCCCCTGATAACCGACTTTCTCCACCTGAAACAGGCCGAGGATGTCGAAGTACGGCATGTGTTGCCCGTCCAGCCCGGCCACGGCCTTGCCGTAGTTCCAGGCGTTGAGCAGATCCGGGTGAACCAGCATCAGGCCGAGCACGATGCCAAGGATTTCGCTGCCGCCAAAACGCTTGGCCGCCGACCAGCCCACCAGTGCCGGCAGAAACACAAAGGAGGTGTTGGCCATCAGATTGATCAGGCTCCAGAGCCCGTCGAGTTTCGGGTAGGCGTCCAGCAGGGTCTGGCCCTCGATGAACATGCCCTTGGCACCGAGCAGATTGTTGATGCCCATCAACAGGCCGGCAATGATCAGCGCCGGCAGGATGGGCATGAACACATCGGAAAAAACCCGCACCAGGCGCTGCATGGCGTTGATCTTTTCGGCGCTTTTCTGTTTGACGTCGGCGATGGTCGACGCGGCGAGACCGGTCTGGCGACGCAGTTCGGCGTAGACCTTTTCCACCTCGCCCGGACCGATCACCACCTGATACAGACCGCCGGTGAAGAACGAGCCTTTGACCAGATCGATCTGGTTGAGCGTGGCGCTGTCGACCAGGCCGGGATTCTTCAGGGCCAGGCGCAAGCGAGTGACGCAATGGGCGGCCTGTTCGAGATTTTCACTGCCGCCGAGGCTTTGCAGCAGCTCGCTGGCGATCTTCGGATAGTCGTGGCTCATGCTTGTTCTTCCACTGTGGATTGTTGTTATTGGCAGCACGCCGAAGCGAAAAATACTCGTACAGACGAGTTAATGCAATAACTCGTCTGTACGAGTTTGTTTTTGCCTATTGCCGCCAGACCGTCAGCGAATTTTCCTACCCGAACCTAAGGCGATTTCCATCCACCACATGGACAAAGCCCTACCCTGCCCTTAAGGTTCGAGGCTTTGAGCACAGCCGGCACAGAGCCTATCCATGAGCAAATACAACCAGATCTATAGCGATCTGCTGGCCAGTATCACCACTGAACGCCTCGAACGCGGCGCGCGACTGCCGTCCGAAACCGAACTGATGGACAGCTATCAAGCCAGCCGGGGCACCGTGCGCAAGGCGATCGAGCTACTTCAGGAGCGTGGTTTTGCGCAGAAGATTCATGGCAAAGGCACGTTCGTTCTTTCGACCAACCCGATCGAATTCCAGCTCGGCGGCATCGTCAGTTTTCAGGAAACCTATCCACGGCTGGGCAATGACGTCAGCACCGAAGTCGTCGAGTTGGCCCAGATACCGCTCGAAGGCACCCTGCTCGAACACATTAATGCCGAGCCCGGTAGCCTGATTACCCGCGTCAAGCGCGTGCGACGAATCGACGGCAAACGGGTGATTCTCGACATCAACCACTTCGTCACCGAGGTGATTCCCGACCTGTCTCGCGACATCGCCGAGCAGTCGATCTACGCCTACATCGAACAAACCCTGCTGCTGCAGATCGCCTATGCCCAACGCACCATCGAAGCCGTGCCACGCAGCAAGGATGACCTGCTGCACCTGGACCTCGACGGGCAGAGCCATGTGATCGTGGTCAGCAACCAGACGTTTCTGCAGGACGGCCGGCAGTTCGAGTACACCGAATCGCGCCACACCCTCGACAAGTTCTACTTCTCCGACGTAGCCCGGCGCTGACCCCGGCACGTTTCGACCGCCGATGTGCGGTATCCATGTAGTGCACTCTACCGGGGCGAATCAGCCATGCTCGGCTTTCGTTTCTCAAGGATGGAGAAAGCATGAACGCCCCCGAAACACATCCTCTGCCGAACGCAGCGGACAACGCCGCCCTCAAGCTCATCGCCGCGACGGTCGTGCAAACCTGCCCCAGCCTGCACGACGCGGCCTATCAAGTCGCCCGCGAGCTGCTTGAGCTCAAAGGCCTGCCAGACACCGATCCGGACCGGGTTTACTTCCACCGATTCAAAGCGGCCCAGAGCAGCAGCCAGTCGTTTACCGGCTGGGAACATATCCGCGAAAAACCCTACGAATCGATGACCCTCACACAATTGGTGATCCATCGCTTTCGCGCCACCGACGTCGACAACGCCGACCTGCTGGATCTTTACGCTGGGTTCTATTCGGACGGGCCCGAGACCGAAGATTTCGACCACAGCAATGAAGTTCGCCTGCATGGCAACGAAGTGCTCAACGCCTTCTGGGACATCGATTTCAGCTCGCGCTACAACGACACACTGACTACGTTCTGGAACACTCACACGGATGATTTCCGCACGTTGGCCAGGTGCAACTTCCTCAGCCGTGCCGTGCAGGCACTTGAACTCGAGCAATTGAGCGGCACGGATTTCCAGTGGATCGTCAGCGCCGTTATGGGGCCTGTTACCTGGCCAGTGACGCTGGCCACGCTGCAATCAACCCACACACCAGACAGTGGCGTGCGCGCCTTCGATATCGACGGGCATATGGCGACCAACCTTCTGCGCATCGTCAGTACCACAGGCCGGGAGATGGTCTATCTGCCGGGTGAAACGGTGGCGTTCGTCGTACAGGAAACCGCGGCGGACATGCATGGGTGGGTGCTTGAGCAGATGAACCTGGAGCCCCGGCGCCAGGCTTTCTTCAGTCACTTTGCACTCGCCGACCGTCAGCACATGACGACGAACATCACCGATCTGATGAATCGGTTGGTCAGCACGTGGGGACACTCCGATCATCATCTGATCAATAAAACCAACGCCGTAATCAGCGGCGACGCCTTCAGTTGGCTGTGCGACTCGACCCGCAGCGCCATGTTTGCCGAAGCCAGCCTGACGCTGACGTCCAATGGCGATCTGCGCAAAAAACTGTGGATCGGTTACTTGAGCGCCGGCCTCAAGGTATTTGGCCCGATGGCCGCCGTCGGCTGGCCGCTCGCGCTGCCGGTGATTGGCGCCAGCATCGCCAGCATGGGGCTGAACATTGATCAGGCGGTCAACGGCAAAACCTCCAGCGAACGCAAGGCCGGCGTGCTGGGTGCCGTGTTGAGCGGCATTGATGCACTGTTCAACATTCCATTTCTCAAAGGCACCGGCCCGATGCTGGAGGTGGGTGTCGAGGTGGATGCAGTGGAGGCCGTAGAAATGGCCGGACTGAACGAGCCGGCTGCAGCAGTGGAGGTGCCGAATCCGCTGGTCGAACCGCAGGAAAGCGAGGTTGCGGTCGAGCCAGACGTGATTGCGCCGCCGCTGAAAACATCTTGGTTGCCGCCGACCGAGAGCGCTGCACCACCGCCCATACCTGACAAATACCTGTGCAACGAGCTGCTCGACGGGCTCGATGTGCAACGCGAGCCCGGGCAATTTCAGGGGATCTTTCGCCTGGATAGCGATCCGCCCTACGCCATCCATCTGGATGACAACCCATACTACGTGCGCTATTTCGGCGACACCGACGAGGGCGGCTACTGGGCCATCGTTGATCCGGACAGGCCCAATCAATTTGTCCACTCATTGCCTGTTCGCCTGAACGCCGAGGGCCAGTGGGAGCGGATGCAGGCCCTGCGCTTGCGGGGCGGCGGCCAATGCGCGGGCAAACCGTGCGCGCCCGACCTTGCGCTCGCCCCTCAGGAACCGCCAGCCCCCGAAGCGCCCGCGCAAACGGAGGTCGAATTGCCCAGCCCGGTATCACGTCCGGTGCGCATTGTGACGTCTGCCTTCGACATCGAGCCGACGGTACGCCGTTCGATAAGAGCCTGGGCACTGAATCTGAACGAAACCCACGCTCAACTGGTGCCCGACGCCGACGGTGCCTTCGGCATGACTGACCCTTTTGAGCTGTACGCCGTCAACAAGCGCATTGCGCTGCAAACCGCCGCGAAAAGATTTTTCAGTTCACTGCCGTGGATCACTCCACCGTTTCGCGCCCCCATTCCCGCGATCAATGCGCAGATCAGCCTTTCCGAGCTTATCGACCGCCTCTTTGAATCCGCTGTCGGGCTGGTCGTGGGGGAAACCCTGGATCGCATTGCCAGCATGCGCTTCCTGATTGAAAACATGCCGGCACTGGCTCGGCACGCAAAAACCCTGTACATGCGCGGCATCCTCAGTGATTTCGCGCAGGTGGAACTGAACCGCTATTTCACAACCGGCAACCTGTCGGCCGATCTGCAAACCTACCTGACCAGCCTGGGCACCGATCCGACGGGACGCTTCAATGCACTGGAACTGGTCAAAGTGGCCAGGGAAAACGGCGTTCGGGTCCAGGGCATCGACTGTGCAGCGAGCTACAAGATGAAGACTCCACTGTCGCCCTTTGACGAGCAAATGATCGGCACGTATCTGGCAAGCGACATCATGACCGGCGATACCTACCTCAACAGCCCGAAAAAATGGATCGTACTGACCGGCGCGCAGAACACCAACACCCTCAGGGGGCTGACCGGCCTCAGTGAGATAAAGGGCGGCATCGGTTTGCGCATCGAGGAAGTCGGCGCAGCGGACGCCATGGAAATCGACATCGATCCGGGTATCGACGTGAACCGGGGGCCGTTTGCCAATGGGGCTGCCGCGCGGAGCAATGACGATGTGCTTCGCGCCGATTTACGCCTGCGCATGCCGAGCGAACCGGTGAACTGGAATGAGCAGACGCTGGAAAACCTGCTGCACCGACGTGGCATGTACCTGTTCAGGAAAGTCGGCGATAGCTTCACCGTGCTGCACCGCAGCAAGTCAGGAATGCTCGCGCATACACCTGTGACGCGTCTGGCCGATGGACGGGTTTCCCTGCACCGGCCGGCTTGGCCGCTGGTGAACGATGTCAGCTTTGCCAGCATCGAGGACATGTCTCATCGTCTGACCGAGATGGGGCTGACGTTGCAGAGCCGGCTGCCGGACTGAATCCGCACCGCAAAGGAAAAATACAGGGATAGTGCATGGCCCGTGAGCCGATGGGACATGCTCGATCTTCGTTTCCTCATGGATGAAGAACTGCATGAACGCACCCGAACGCCGTCTGCTGCCGAACGCAGCAGACAAGGCCAGCCTCAAGGCCATCGCTACCACCGTCGTACAAACCTGTCCCAGTCTGCTGGACGCGGCCCGCGAAGTCGCCAGTGAGCTACTGACGGACAAAGGACTTTCGGGCAACGATCCGGACCATGTCTATTTCCACCGATTCAGGACGGCGCAAAGCAGCGCTCTGACATTTACCGGTTGGGAACACACACTGGAAAAACCATACGAATCGTTGACCCTCACACAATTGGTGATCCATCGCTTTCGTGTCACCGATCAGGACAATGCAGACCTGCTGGGCCTGTACGGCGGCTTTTACACGGACGGGCCGCAGGCCGAATCCTTCAATCAGAGCAATGAAGTGAAGCTGCTGGGCAGCGATGTTCTGAAGGCGTTCTGGAACATCGATTTCAGCACGCACTACACCCATCAACTGACCACGTTCTGGCAGAACTCAGCGGACAATTTCCGCACGCTGGCCAAGTGCAGTTTTCTCAGCCTGGCGGTGAACGCGCTGCAAAAAGGTCACCTCGACGGCACTGATTTTCAACGCGTGATCAACTCGGTGTGCGGTCCCGTCACCTGGCCCGTCACCCTGCAAATGCTGCAGTCCTCTTACCCTGTCGGCAGTGAGGTGCGCGCGCTGGATATCGACGGTCACATCGCCGTCAATATCCTGCGCTTTGTTGAAGATAGCGGGCGGCAAACGCTTTATCTGCCAGGCGAAGCCCAGGCCTTTAAAGTGCTGGAGAACGAAGCGGCGCTGCACTGGTGGGTGCTTGAACAATTGAATGATGAGACGCGCTGCAAGATTTTTCTCAACCATTTCTCTTTCGCAGACCGTCACGCCATCAACCAGAACTTCACCGACCTGATGAATCGTCTGGTCAGCACCTGGGGTCATTCCGATCATTACCTGATCAACAAGACCAACCTTGAAATTGGTCGTGATGCGTTCACCTGGCTACGCATTTGCGCCCGCCACTCGATGTCCGAGGAAGTCAGTCTGTTACTGACGTCCAATGCTGAGCTGCGCAAAAAGCTCTGGATCGGCTATTTGAGTGCCGGACTCAAGGTGTTCGGCCCGATGGCCACCGTGGGCTGGCCGTTGGCGCTGCCGGTTATTGGCGCCGGCATTGCCAACATGGGACTGAACATCGACAGAGCGGTCAACGGCAGGACGCCCGCCGAGCGCAGGGCCGGTACCCTTGGCGCGGTGCTCAATGGCATAGAAGCGCTGTTCAACGTGCCGTTTCTGATCGGCACCGGGGCGCATCTGGAAGTGGGGCCACAGGTTGAATTTGCCGAAGCGCAAGAGATGGCCGGGTTGATCGAGTTCACCTCGGCTGACGAACCTTTCCTGCCAACCCAGGATCAGGCGCAGGTTGTGGTGGCGGATAAAGATGTTGTCGAGATGGCAAACGACATTGCCAGCGAAACACCCCCCACTTCGCCCGTAGTCCTCGCTCCCACTGCGCCGCAAACCCCATCGGTACCGAAGGTTCCGGCCCGGTATCTATGCAATGAGTTGCTTGATCGCTACAGCGCAGAAACGCAGTCAGGGAAATTTCAGGGCATTTACCGCCTCGATGGCGAACCGCCCTATGCCATTGATCTCGATGGCAAGCCCTACTACGTACGTTATTTCGACACCTCCGAGGACAGTGGCCACTGGGCTATCGTCGACCCTGAGCGCGCCAATCAGTTCGTCGGCTCATTGCCGGTCCGCTATAGTGCCGCCGGCCGGTGGGAGCGCATGCTGGCGCTGCGACTCAATGGCGGCGGTCAATGTCTGGGTACGGCGTGCTACCCGTACTTTGAACCGAGCTCGTCTATCACTTCATCACACCCGCCCACCCCATCAACCCCTTCGCCGGAGCTGCCATTGGTCGAACCCGTCCCGGCAACCGCCCGTCCGCTACGCCTTGTGACCACCCTCTATGATGTTTTGGGGCTGGACATGGCCAGGCTGAGAAAGTGGGCGATGAACTTGCCTGACGATTCCGCCGATGCGGTTCGCGAGGCCAGACGCAATTTGTCTGTGAACGATCTGTATACCCTGCATTTCGACCACCAACGCACACTGCTCCTGAACGAAGCCAGAGAGTATTACTCAGCACTGAACTGGTCCAATCTGCCCGCACGCCCGATTCTGCCCGAGGTCAGTCACTCAATGACGACCGATGCATTGATTGATCGCATTTTTGAAAAAACCAAAGGTCTGGTGGTGGGAGAAACCCTGGATCGCATCACCAGCATGCGCTTCATGATCGAAAACATGCCTGCGCTGGCGCGCCACGCCACGACGCTCTACGTGCGTGATTTGCTGAGTGATTTCGCCCAGTCAGACCTGAACAGCTTCCACACGTCCGGTCAGATGTCAGAGGATCTGCGGATTTATCTGACCAGCCTCGGAACCGATCCGAACGAATCGTTCAACATGCTCGAACTGGTCAAGTCTGCCCAGGCAAATGGCGTCCGGGTTCAAAGTCTCGATTGTGCGGCGAGTTACAAAATGAAGGTGCCGCTCACCTCGATTGAAGAGCAGATGATGCGCGCTCGCATGACGTCCAAAATCATGTGGGGCGACGAAATCCTCAATCGCCCAGACAAATGGATCGCCCTGGTCGATGCGCAGAACACCAATAACTTCAGAAATCTGCCGGGCATCAGCGAGCTCAAAGGCGGCATCGGTTTGCGGATTGAAGAAGCCTTTCCCGGAGAAGATCCGGGCGTCAGCACCGACCCGGGAATCAAAGTCGCTCGCGGCCCCTTTGACAACGGGGCATCGACGCGCGACTCGTTCGATTACCTGCACGCTGACTTGCGCCTGCAAATCGACGCACCGCCGGTGACATGGACTGACGAAACACTGGACCGCCTGCTGCATCGCAATGGCATGTACTTGATCGAGAAGTCGCAAGGCAATTACACACTCGTGCGTCGCAACAGCACAGGCAGCATTGTGCGAACACCCGTGAATCGGACGCTGGACGGCCAAGCCTACCTCTGGCTTCAATCAATGCCACGCATCAGTGGCGTATTGTTTCCTGATATCTCAGCGTTATCGCAGCGCCTGATAGAAATAGGCCTGAAACTACAAAGTCGCCTACCCGACTGAAGGGTTTTCGCAAGCGATTGAAATGCCCAAATCCGGCCTGGGCCGGGGGTTTCAGCCACTTGAAGCAAGCAGGCAAGTTCAGCGCGATCATTGCCGTTCAATGGTCCGCTGGTGGCTTGTCAGGCCCTCAGCCCCCGTTCGTGTCGGGGCGCAGAGCAACCTGACAAACGGGGACAACCTCCCGTAGAATGCGTCCGTGGCTATGGAACACCTTCCTTCTAAACCTCCTATGACCTAGGGGTTTCGCTCTCCACACTGCGCCTGCTGCTTGCAGGCGTTTTCATATCTGCTGTAGACACAATGCTGCTGCTCGTTCACGACGGCGACCAAAGGAGAAAATCAAGGATGAATCAGGAGCTGTTCCTGCGTCGCCGCAGCAAAGTTCACGTCCCGATGGGCACTGGCGGTGCCACGCGTGCTCATGTCGCGTCGGCCATCCAGGAAATCGCGGCGTTCCGATGCGTACTCTCGGAGTCTCTGATTGAGCAAATCGGCGGGCTGTCACCCGCAGAACTCAAGCACTGGCTGCGCGACATTATCGGAATGCTTCGGCGCCGGGCTGGCGCTCATGTGCACCACCGGCCGTTTTATCCTGACTTTCCAGAGCAGGTTCTGCAGGCCTCAGATGCAGAGCTGTACCTGAACGCCGTCATGCACTACCTCACGCTTCGGCGTTTACCAGCGACTGAACACTCTCGACCTCCCCTGCTTGAAGGCAACTTCATACCTTGGGTGATCGAATCCGGAAGCGTCTCTGAGTTCGAGTCACTGCTTGAGCCACTGGTTTCATCGCGCACCTCGCTCTCCGAAGAGGAGACGGCCGATGTCGTCTGGTTTATCCGCGAGTACAAAAGCGATGTATTCCGTCTGCTGCCCGAGACCATCCCCTTCCGGGAGATCCGTGCACTGGTTGGCGGGGCATTGATCCTGCATGTCGCCAGCGATGCTCGGGTCGACACATTTCTGCAGCGAAACGTCGAAACGGCAACTGACGTGCTACGACTGGCGGTCGCGTTGAGTGGCGGAGACGTGTCGCTGACGACCGCTTCGACACGTTTCAAAGCGATGAAGCGCTCGATGCGTCGCCTGTTTTTGCGCCTGCTCGATAACATTCCCGACGCTGTAGAAGACGTGATGCGCCATGCTGAGCGCTGGAAACGCCTGGCTGAAGTACTGCATCCGGGCGACTACGCCGAGAAGTACCCACGAGCGCTGGCCGCCATCACGGCAGCGCGTCGTAACGAACCGCCCGCCACATTTAATTCACGTGTCGAAACAATGCTGGCCCAGCGTGACATCGCCACGCTTGTGCCAATACTACAAAGCCGTCCTGGCGAGTTCGCACGACGGCTTGACGTAACCCTGCGCCGCGCGACGGAAACCGAATCGGTACTCGACGCGTTCGAGGCTGTTGCGGCACACGTTTCCTCACCCGTTCTGCTGCAGTTGCTGGCCCAGTTACGTGCACCGCGCCCTCTGCCCCTGCGGGCGTTCACCCCGAAAGGTTCATTCGCCAAAGTCTTTGCCATCAAGGATCGACGCGAACCTCTCACACCTGAAACGTTGGCGCGTGCTGCCCGTATCTGCGAGAACGCACTCGTACAGCGTTTTGCCTCCCTGCCGCCATTAGGTCGCTGTTTCATTGATCCAGCATTACGTGAATACAAGGTGCCGCTGGCGCAGCGCGCTTCATCGAAGTCACTACGTACACTGGTGCGGGGCAGTCGGTTGCCTGTGCCTGACACACGATTCATTCGCCTGTTTCTGTGGTGGAAGAATGGCCGCGAACGCACGGACATCGACTTGTCCGCCGCATTTTTCGATGCCGACTTCGTGTTCAAGGATACGGTCGCGTACTACAACCTGAAGGGTTACGGCGGTTACCACAGCGGCGACATCGTCGATGCGCCCGACGGGGCTTCGGAATTTATCGATCTCGACATCGACGTGCTCGTCGAGCAGGGCATCCGTTATGTCGTCACGTCCATCAACTCATACACCCAGCAGCCGTACTGCGATCTCCCGGAATGCTTCGCTGGCTGGATGGCCCGCACTGACACTGCGTCGGGTGAAGTGTACGAGCCGCGAACCGTGTTCGACCGTATCGATATCGCGTCCGACACAGTGATCTGTCTGCCATTCGTGATGGACCTTCAGGAACGACGCATGATCTGGGCCGATCTGGGGCTCACTTCATCTCCACGGTGGAACAACGTCGGCAACAATCTCAGCGGGGTATCGTTGATGCTGCGGGCTTTGGTGCATACGCCACGGCCGGATCTGGAGACTCTGTTCGATTTACATGTACGAGCACGAGGGGAACGCGTGGCTTCGCCGCAGCAGGCACAGATGGTTTTTGCGCCTGATCAAGGGACAACGCCGTTCGATACAGACGTGATTCGATCGCAGTTTTTTTAGTAACGACTCCAGTCTTCGCGATCAATTGAGCGCGACGAGTCTTGCCAAGGTGCTTTGCGCCCGGAAACAAAAATGCCAGTCAGTAAAACTGACTGGCATTGGCGAAGATCCGTAGGCGTAATCAACGCGAAACAGAATAATTCTGGACGATATCGTTCTCGAAAAAAATCCTCAAATTGATCCCTTGGGCGGTGGTCTTGCCGGTGGTTACGCTGGTCACTTCATTCATCGTGCCCTGCGCATTGGCCACGTGTGACGTTGCTGTACCAATAGCACCGCTGGTTTCCGGCGAGACGAATCGGTGGGCAAGATTCACGTACTTCTCCAGCCCTTCTTCGCTTTTGACGTACGTCCAGTTAGTCATGGTGTCCGAGTCGGCCTGTTCCTGCATCGGCGGGCCAAACATCTGAGATATCTGGTTTTTAGTGGTTTTGCCACGAACGATGGCGGTCCAACCCACAACAGAAGTTGCCTGTAGCTTAGGGCGATGAAATACGCGTAGCTATAGTACAGGTGTGCTAGTACCCACTTCGATTGCACACGGTGAACTCAAAAAAAAACCGCCTGACGCGAACGCCAGACGGTTTTTTATTTCAGTCAATCGGCCCTCAGGCCGGTGACATTATTCCCACTCAATGGTCGCCGGCGGCTTGCTCGACACGTCATAAGTGACGCGGGAGATACCTTCGATTTCATTGATGATGCGGCCGGATACGGTTTCCAGCAGTTCGTAAGGCAGGTGTGCCCAACGTGCGGTCATGAAGTCGATGGTTTCCACGGCACGCAGGGCCACGACCCAGGCGTAACGACGGCCATCGCCCACCACGCCAACCGATTTCACTGGCTGGAACACCACGAAGGCCTGGCTGACTTTGTGGTACCAGTCGGCTTTGCGCAGTTCTTCGATGAAGATGTGGTCGGCACGACGCAGCAGGTCGGCGTATTCCTTTTTCACTTCACCGAGGATACGTACGCCCAGGCCCGGACCCGGGAACGGGTGACGGTAGACCATGTCGTACGGCAGGCCGAGTTCGAGGCCCAAACGGCGGACTTCGTCCTTGAACAGCTCGCGCAGTGGCTCGACCAGTTTCAGGTTCATCTCTTCCGGCAGACCGCCCACGTTGTGGTGCGACTTGATTACGTGAGCCTTGCCGCTTTTCGCGCCAGCCGACTCGATCACGTCCGGGTAGATGGTGCCCTGAGCGAGGTACTTGATGTTTTCCAGTTTGTTGGACTGGGCATCGAATACGTCGATGAAGGTGCGACCGATGATCTTGCGCTTCTTCTCTGGATCGGCTTCGCCGGCCAGGTTGTTGAGGAACTGATCTTCAGCATTGGCGCGAATGACTTTGACGCCCATGTTCTCGGCGAACATGGCCATCACTTGCTCGCCTTCGTGCAGACGCAGCAGGCCGTTGTCGACGAAGACGCAGGTCAGTTGGTCGCCAATGGCTTTGTGCAGCAGCGCCGCAACCACCGAGGAGTCAACGCCGCCGGACAGACCCAGCAGCACGTTGTCGGTGCCGACCTGGGCGCGGATGTTGGCGATGGCGTCTTCAGCGATTTTCGATGGAGTCCACAGGGCTTCACAGCCGCAGATGTCGAGAACGAAACGCGACAGGATGCGACCGCCCTGTTTGGTGTGGGTCACTTCCGGGTGGAACTGCACGCCGTAGTAAGCACGCTCGTCGTTGAACATGCCGGCGATCGGGCAGCTCGGGGTGCTGGCGAGGATGTGGAAGTCTTCCGGCATCCTGGTGACTTTGTCACCGTGGCTCATCCACACGTCGAGGCCGAACAGGCCATCGGCGTCGATGTGGTCTTCGATGCCGTCGAGCAGGCGGCTCTTGCCGACCACGTCAACGCGGGCGTAACCGAACTCACGCAGTTCGGAACCTTCAACCTTGCCGCCCAGTTGCTCGGCCATGGTCTGCATGCCGTAGCAGATACCGAAGACCGGAACGCCCAGGTCAAACACGGCCTGCGGGCAGCGCGGGCTGTTGGCTTCGTGTACGGACTCTGGGCCGCCGGCGAGGATGACGCCTTTTGGAGCGAATTCGCGGATCGCATCTTCGTCCATGTCGAACGGGTGCAGTTCGCAGTACACACCGATCTCGCGCACGCGGCGGGCGATCAGTTGGGTGTATTGCGAGCCGAAGTCGAGGATCAGGATGCGGTGAGCGTGAATATCGAGGGCCATGATTCAGTCTCGTCTAAGTCATTCAGAAACAGTCGTGATTCAGAAACAACTCGGGGCTGAATAAAACAGCCCCGGTTGCTTAGCTTGTTGCTTGAAGGCTCAACCTACGCGGTAGTTTGGCGCTTCTTTGGTGATCTGCACGTCGTGCACGTGGGATTCGGCCATGCCGGCGCCGGTGATCCGCACGAATTCAGGCTTGGTGCGCATCTCTTCGATGTTGGCGCTGCCGGTGTAACCCATCGAGGAACGCAGACCGCCCATCAACTGGTGAATGATCGCGCTCAGGGTGCCTTTGTAAGGCACACGGCCTTCGATGCCTTCCGGAACGAGTTTCTCGGCACCGGCCGAGGCGTCGTGGAAGTAACGGTCGGTAGTACGTTGTGCCTGGGACATGGCGCC
>NZ_JBIUVJ010000006.1:0-178738 GCF_044742875.1 Pseudomonas sp. NPDC087817 | reverse complement strand
AAGCGTCGCAAGCATGTTGTGTCATTCATTTCCCTGACTTCGATGATCGGGCTCGCGCTTGGCGTGGTCGTGATGATCGTCGTGCTCTCGGTGATGAATGGCTTCGATCATGAGATGCGCACCCGCGTGCTGGGCATGGTGCCCCACGCGACCATCGAATCCACCGAGCCGATCAGCGATTGGCAAAGCCTGGCCACCCAGGTCAAGCAGAACCCGCAGGTGACGGCGGTTGCGCCGTTCACTCAAATGCAGGGGCTGCTGACCAATAACGGTCAGGTGTCCAAGGTGTTGCTCAACGCCATCGACCCTGCGCTTGAGCGCAATGTGTCGATCATCGACAACTTCATGAAGCAGGGCAAACTCGACGATTTGACGCCGGGCAGCTTCGGCATCGTGATTGGCGATAAAGCCGCGACCAAGCTCGGCGTGGGCATCGGTGACAAGATCACCTTCGTCGCGCCGGAGGTCAGCGTGACCCCGGCCGGGATGTTCCCGCGCATGAAACGCTTCACCGTGGTCGGCATTTTCCATGTCGGTGCCGGCGAGCTCGATGGTTATCTGGGCGTTACCAACCTGCAGGATCTGGCGAAAATGCATCGCTGGAAGCCTGATCAGGTGCAGGGCATTCGCCTGAAGTTCGACGATCTGTTCCAGGCACCGCGCGTGGCATGGAACATCGCCCAGCAGCTTGGCGAAGACCATTACTACGCCCGCGACTGGACGCGCACGCACGGCAATCTGTATCAGGCGATCCGCATGGAAAAAGCCATGATCGGCCTGCTGTTGCTGCTGATTGTTGCCGTGGCGGCGTTCAACATCATTTCCACACTGGTGATGGTGGTGAACGACAAGAAAGGCGACATCGCCATTCTGCGCACATTGGGCGCAACACCGGGCACGATCATGCGCACCTTCATGGTCCAGGGCACGGTCATCGGCGTGGTCGGCACGGCGATTGGCGCAGTGGTCGGGATCTTCGCCGCGCTTAATGTCAGCGCCGCGATTTCCGCCCTCGAAGGGCTGATCGGCCACAAATTCCTTAATGCTGACGTGTATTTCATTGATTATCTTCCGTCGCAGGTGCAGAGCCAGGATGTCGTAATGGTCTGCGCCGCGGCGTTGGTCTTGAGTTTCCTCGCCACCCTGTATCCCGCCTGGCGTGCCGCGCGCACCCAGCCGGCGGAGGCGCTACGTTATGAGTGAGTCGGGCATGAGTGAAAAAGCAATCTTGAGCTGCCGCAACCTGGGCAAATCCTACGAGGAAGGCCCGGAGTCGGTAGAAGTGCTGGCAGGTCTGCAACTGGAGTTGCACCCGGGCGAGCGAGTGGCGATTGTCGGCACCTCGGGTTCGGGCAAAAGTACCTTGCTCAACCTGTTGGGCGGCCTCGACACGCCAACCAAGGGCAGTGTCTGGCTCGACGGTGAAGAACTGTCGGCGCTGAGTGAGAAAAAGCGCGGCCTGCTGCGTAACAGCGCGCTCGGTTTCGTTTACCAGTTCCACCACTTGCTGCCGGAATTCACCGCGCTGGAAAACGTCTGCATGCCGCTGTTGATTGGCAAGACGCCGATCCCGGAAGCCCGTCAGCGTGCTACCGCGCTGCTGGAGCGGGTAGGGCTGGGCCATCGCCTTGAGCACAAACCGGCGGAACTGTCCGGTGGCGAGCGTCAGCGTGTCGCCATCGCCCGCGCTTTGGTCAACAAACCGGGCCTGGTGATGCTCGACGAGCCAACCGGCAACCTCGACTCCCACACCGCGCAGGGTATTCAGGATCTGATGCTGGAACTCAGCACCTCGATGCGTACCGCGTTTCTGGTAGTGACCCACGACATGAACCTGGCCCGCCAGATGGATCGCGTATTGCACCTGCAAGAAGGTTGCCTCACGCCCATCTGACGGGTTGAAACCCGGCGTCTGCAAAGACGCCGGGTCTTTTATTTTTATACGGTGCCCCAGCGAATGTTCAGACCGTTATCGATCTTTATCGGCGCGCGCTATACCCGAGCCAAGCGCCGCAATCGCTTTGTTTCGTTCATTTCGATGACCTCGATGATCGGCCTCGCCCTCGGCGTGTTGGCGATGATCGTGGTGTTGTCGGTGATGAACGGCTTCCAGCGCGAAATGAGCTCGCGCATCCTCGGCATGGTGCCGCACGCGACCATCGTTGGCGTGAAGCCGATTGATGACTGGCAGCCGGTGGCCGCCGCCGCGATGAAAAATCCCGAAGTAACCGCCGCCGTGCCGTTTACCGAAATGGAAGGCATGCTGTCTTACAAAGGCTTGATGCAGCCGATCCAGATCAGCGGTGTCGATCCGGCCCAGGAAGGCAAAGTCTCGATCGTCGCCCAGCACATCGTCCAGGGCCGGCTCGATGCCTTGAAGCCCGGTGAGTTTGGCGTGGTGATCGGTGAGATTACCGCCCGCCGTTTCCGTTTGAATGTCGGCGACAAGATCACCCTGATCGTGCCGGAAGTCAGCACCGCACCGGGTGGCATCACCCCGCGTATGCAGCGGTTGAACGTGGTGGGTGTGTTCAAGGTGGGCGCGGAACTGGACGGCTCGATGGGTCTGATTCATGTGGCCGATGCGGCGACCATGCAGCACTGGGAGCCGAATCAGGTGCAGAGCGTGCGTCTGGCGGTGAAAGACCTGTACGCCGCGCCGAAAGTCTCCTCGGACATCGCCGCCGCCCTAGGTGCCGATTTCAAGGCTGACGACTGGACCCACACCCAGGGCAGCCTGTTCAGTGCGATGAAAATGGAAAAAACCATGATCGGCCTGCTATTGCTGATGATCGTCGCGGTGGCGGCATTCAACATCATCGCGACGCTGATCATGGTGGTGAACGACAAGGGCGCGGACATCGCGATTCTGCGCACCATTGGTGCCACGCCCCGGCAGATCATGGCGATCTTCATGGTGCAGGGCACGGTGATCGGCATTGTCGGCACCTTGATTGGTGGCGTGCTGGGTGTGATCGCGGCGCTGAACGTCAGCGAACTGGTCGGCTGGGTCGAGCGGGTGAGCGGGCAGCACATTTTCAGTTCCGATGTGTATTTCGTCAGCAACTTGCCTTCCGAATTGCAGGGCGGGGACGTGCTGTTGATCTGCTCTGCCGGGTTCATCTTGAGCTTCCTGGCGACGGTGTATCCGGCGTGGCGGGCGGCGAAGATCGAGCCGGCTCATGCGCTGAGATATTCGTAAGCTTTGAATTTGCTATCGCGGGCAAGCCCGCTCCCACAGTGTTTTGAGTCGGGCACGAATTTTTAAAACGACTCGGAACCTGTGGGAGCGGGCTTGCCCGCGATGGGGCCGGAACGGCGAGCCTCAATCCTTCTTCGGCAACTCAATCACAAACCGTGTCCATCCAGTTTCTGATTCGCAATGAATCTGCCCACTATGGGCGCGGACTATCGATTGAGTAATCGCCAACCCCAACCCCAACCCCGCATGCTCACTGCTGCCTTCCTGCCGCGCCGGATCGGCCCGATAAAACCGGTCGAACAGCCGTGGCAACAACTCCGCAGAAATCCCCTCGCCACTGTTCTCGACTGAAATGCGCACAGCGCTCGGTTGATCAACGATCCGCAAACTTACGTAGCCCTCAACCGGGGTAAAACGCAGCGCGTTATCCAGCAAGTTCGACAACGCCCGACGCAACATACTGCGATCACCTTCGATCCGCGCATGGCCCTCGCGCGTCAACTTGACCCCGAAGTCCTCCGCCAGCGGCGCAAAAAACTCCAAAAGCACATCCGTTTCATCCGCCAGTTCCAGCGCCTCACGCTTGGGCATCAACAATCCGTGGTCAGCCTTGGCCAGATACAACATGTCATTGACCAGTTGCGCCATCCATTGCAGTTCTTCGAGGTTGCTGTGCAGTGCTTCGCAGTAGTCTTCCAGCGGTCGCGGGCGGGTGAGGGTGACCTGGGTGTGGGTCAGCAGGTTCGACAGCGGTGTGCGCAGTTCATGGGCGATGTCGGCAGAAAACGCAGACAGCCGTTGAAACGAGTCGTCGAGTCGTCCGAGCATGGCGTTAAAGCTGTGGGCCAATTCCGTTAGCTCTGGCGGCATTTGCGCTTCCGGCAGTCGGGCATTGAGCGATTGGGCAAAAATCCCACGGGCGACGGCACTCATGCGCCGCAGTGGACGCAAGCCACTGCGGGCGGCCCAGGCACCGAGTAGCGCGGTAGCCAGTGCAGAGAGGCCAACGGTCAGCCAGATCAAATGCTGCATGCGTTGCAGGAAATGCTGGTGATGGGTGATGTCCAGCAACAGGGTCAATTGGGGCGAGTCGCTTTTGTCCGGGTAGAGCGGGGCGTTGAGCACACGATAATCGGTGCCCGCGTCACTGATGGTCGACAAACCGCTGGTTTGCGGCAGATCGCGCGGTACATGGATCGAGCTGTCGTACCAACGTTGGCCGTCACCGCCAGTGATGCGCAGTGACAGATCGGCCTGGCGACTCAGTTCATCCGCCAACCGCGCCTCACTTTCATTGGCCTGAACATCCTGCAAGGCGCGGCGCAGGCCGATCAGTTTGCCGTCCAGCAATTGCTGGTCGAGCTCAATGAAGTGCGCCTCGCTGGCGCGGCTGAACAACACCCCGGCAAACAGTGATACCACGGCGGTGCAAGCGGCAAACAGCAGGGCCAGACGCGAACTCAAGGACAGGCGGCGCATCAGGCTTGACGCTCCTCAAGCACATAACCCATGCCGCGTACGGTGTGGATCAGTTTGTTGGGGAATTCGTCATCGACCTTCAAGCGCAAACGGCGGATCGCCACTTCAATCACGTTGGTGTCGCTGTCGAAATTCATGTCCCACACCTGCGAGGCGATCAACGACTTTGGCAGCACTTCGCCCTGACGGCGCAGGAGCATTTCCAGCAAGGCGAATTCCTTGGCGGTCAGGTCGATGCGTTGACCGCTGCGCTCGACCCGGCGGCGAATCAGGTCCAGGCGCAGGTCGGCCAGTTGCAGGCTGGTTTCCTGCGGCGTGGCGCTGCCGCGACGCAGCAGGCTGCGCACCCGCGCGAGCAGTTCGGAGAAGGCGAAAGGCTTGACCAGATAATCGTCGGCGCCGAGTTCGAGGCCGTGAACCCTGTCCTCCACGGCGTCTTTGGCTGTCAGAAACAGTACCGGCGTGTCGAGACCGGCGCTGCGCACCGCGTGCAGAATCTGCCAGCCACTGCGCCCGGGCAGCATCACGTCGAGGATCAACAGCGCGTAGTCGCCGCTCAAGGCCAGTTGCTGCCCGCTGTTGCCGTCGGCCACCAGTTCGGTGTTGAAGCCGGCTTCGGTCAGGCCTTGGCGCAGGTATTGGCCGGTTTTCGCTTGGTCTTCGACGATCAACAGTTTCATGGGTAACTCGGGTGGGTTCGGGGCGTAATAACGAAAGCTTTATACCGTGAGAGCAGGCGATAACCGCCAACCTGACAAAGTTGTAATCTGCCTGTCAGGGAGATGCCAGCGCAGGCCGGCTAAAGTTTCCCACAGGCTGAACCTTATCTTGTTGGAGTACGACGATGTTTTTGCGCAACCCTCTGGCCGTCGCGGCCTGTTTGCTGGCGCTGAGTTCACCGGTCTGGGCCGGACCTGCGCACAGCTACGATTTCGGCCAGCCGGCGCCCGCCGCGAAGGCTACACGCAGCGTCGAGGTGGTGCTGAACGACATGTCGTTCGATCCGAAGGCGATTCAAGTCAAAGCGGGTGAGACGATTCGCTTTGTACTGGTGAATAAAGGCCAGTTGCTGCACGAATTCAACCTCGGTGACGCGGCAATGCACGCCGCACATCAGCAGGAAATGTTGCAGATGCAGCAAAGCGGCATGCTCACGCCTACTGGCATGAAAGAAATGTCCCACGACATGGCGGGCATGGATCACGCTGCGATGGGCCATGGCATGAAGCATGACGATCCCAACAGTGTGCTGGTGGAGCCGGGCGAAACCGCCGAGCTGACCTGGACCTTCAGCAAGGCCACCAGCCTGGAGTTCGCCTGCAATATTCCCGGGCATTATCAGGCCGGCATGGTCGGCAAACTGACTGTCAGTCAGTAAGCACTCAAAGGCGCGAGCAAAGGCTGGTAGAATCCGCTGATTCTTCAGTCAGGTTTCCGCCATGCATCCCGCAGCCGAACATTCGCCGCTGGGCAAGTCCAGCGAATACATCGCCACCTACACGCCGTCCCTGCTGTTCCCGATTCCGCGTACCGCGAAATGGGCCGAATTGGGCCTGACCGCCGAAACCCTGCCGTATAAAGGCGTGGATTTCTGGAACTGCTTCGAATTGTCGTGGCTGCTGCCGTCGGGCAAGCCGGTGGTAGCGATCGGTGAGTTCAGCATACCGGCGGATTCGCCGAACATCATCGAATCGAAGTCGTTCAAGCTGTACCTGAACTCGCTGAACCAGACCGCGTTTGCCGATATCGCGACGTTGGAAGCGACGCTGGTCAAAGACCTGTCTGCCGCTGCCGGCAAGCCGGTCGGTGTGCGGGTTCGCAGCCTGAAAGACGTTGAGGCGGAAGGTGTTGTGGCACTGCCCGGCGTGTGCATCGACGATCTGGATATCAGCGTCAGCAACTACGAGCACCCGCGTCCGGAACTGCTGCGCTGCGATGATTCGCGCATCGTCGAGGAAAGCGTGCACAGCCATTTGCTCAAGTCCAATTGCCCGGTGACCAGTCAGCCGGACTGGGGCAGTGTGGTGGTGGAATATCGCGGCTCGGCGCTGGATCACGCCAGTCTGCTGGAATATATCGTCAGCTTCCGCCAGCACTCGGACTTCCATGAGCAGTGCGTGGAGCGGATCTTTCTTGATCTGCAGCGGTTGCTGAAGCCGGAGAAATTGACGGTGTTTGCTCGTTACGTGCGTCGCGGTGGGTTGGATATCAACCCGTATCGCAGCACCGAAAGCGTACAACTGCCGAACCATCGCTTGGTGCGTCAATAAATTAACCAATGTAGGAGTGAGCCTGCTCGCGATAGCGGTGCAGCAGTCGACATCAACGTTGAATGTCAGTCAGCTATCGCGAGCAGGCTCACTCCTACAGGGTATTGCATTGCCACAGTAGAAATGAAAAAGCCCTGCCAGAAATGGCAGGGCTTTTTTGCATGCGGGGGAATCAGATCCCCATGCTGCCCAGCGCATTGACGATGTTGCGCAAGGTGCCGGCAATGGCCGGGTGTTCGAGTTCGAAGCGATCAACTGCCAGATTCACGCCATCGGCGATGCTGGCGTCCTGAGTAGCCGACTCCAGTTTGATTTCAGATTCAATCTGCGCCATCAGCGCATGCAAATCTTCACGTTCGACTTCCGACAGCGGCGGATTCTGCTCCAGCTGCTCGCGCAGGGTATCGAGCTGTTTTTGCAGTTCTTGGGCGGGCATGGTGTTTTCCTTTTATCGAGAGGCACTGGCATTGACCGCAGCCGCGCGCCAAAGGTCTATGGCTGACCTTTAGATTAATCCACTCTCGTACAACCTGCATGATCCCGATCAGGGCTTTTCGCCTTTGAGACGGCGCAGGCTGATGTCCGCCAGACAGGTCTCCAGCTCGCCCAGATGATCGATCACCGAGTGCACGCCAAGCCCGAACAACTGCACCGTCGCCTTGCCGCGCAGTTGCTCGCGTTCTTTCTGGCTCAAGGCCTGCCACTCGCCCGGTGCCAGGCCGCAGAGCGAACCGCAGGACGCAAGGCCAATGGTCCATAACCCGGCATTCAGCCCCGATTGCAGCAGACGTGGTTCGCCGCTGACCAGGACGCAACCGTCCAGGCTGCCGACGTTCAGGTCAATCAGTGCCTGCCAGCACGCGTGGGGAGCGGGCCATGGATTGATTGTTGCCGAATGTTGCGCAGGCTTGATCCACGCCGGCAGAGTCGCCGACAGCGGCAGTGCAAGGGCAGGGGGCAATTCGTCGATCCAGGCGCAGGGAATCTGCTGGCGCTGCAAACTGTGCAAGCTGTCGAGTGCGCCCGGTGTGGCTTCGGCCTGTTCGGGCAGGGAAATGGTCTGTTGCCGGGCGCGAGCACCGAAATCCACCAGGCATCCGCTGAGACCGAACAATACGGCGGTCAGGCCGGGTGCAGCGAGGGGCAAGGTTTCGGCATGTGACATGGCAGCGTCCCTGAAATAACCATAAGGCTAGGGCGCGCCCGTGACAGTTGGATGACAGGCCTGTGAACAGGGCGCTGGAAACGTCCTACAAGTAGCTTCATTCCCAGACTGCCCAAAAGACCTTTTGCGCTTATACTAGCGGCCTTACGCCCGGGCGAAGCTGCTCGCGCCAGTACAAATCCAAGGAGTTTTTCTATGCGCTGGAGCCCTTCGCTCGCTCAGCTTTGTGTATATGCCGGCCTGCTGCTGGCGCCGTTCGCCACTCAAGCGGCAACGGAAGAAGACCCTTGGGAGAGCGTCAACCGTCCGATCTTCGAGTTCAACGACTTCGTCGACACCTACGCGCTGAAGCCGCTGGCGCAAGGCTACGAGTTTGTGACGCCGCAATTTCTCGAAGATGGCATCCACAACATGTTCCGCAACGTCGGTGATGTCACCAACCTGGCGAACAACATCCTGCAGGCCAAACCGGCTGCGGCTGGCGTCGACACCGCACGCCTTATCTTCAACACCACGTTCGGTCTGCTCGGCTTCTTCGATGTCGGCACCAAAATGGGCCTCAATCGCAGCGATGAAGACTTCGGCCAGACCCTCGGCTACTGGGGCGTCGGCAGTGGTCCATACGTGATGCTGCCGCTGATGGGCCCAAGCACCCTGCGTGATGCGCCGTCGAAATACGTCGACAGCTACACCGGTCCTTACCGCTACATCAACGACGTGCCGGTGCGTAACTCGGTGTTCGGCCTGAACATCGTCGACACCCGCGCCAGCCTGCTGTCGAGCGAGAAGTTGATCAGCGGCGACAAATACACCTTCATCCGCAACGCCTACTTGCAGAACCGTGAGTTCAAGGTGAAGGATGGTCAGGTCGAAGACGATTTTTGATTTCGACCGATAGAATGAAGAAGGCGACCTCCAGGTCGCCTTTTTTGTGTGTGCTTATGTCATCTGCAGAATGGTCAGGCCGAGGCGCTGAGTCTTGTCATCCTGCGCCTTGACCCAGACGACTTCGGTCTCGGCCTCAAGGCCGCTGAGTGCCGCATGCTCGGAGTCGATGCATACGCTCAAGCGGTCGCCAACCGCGAACTGACGCGGCGCCTCGACCTGCATGCCACTGCTCGAGAGGTCGATGCACACCGCTGAAACCTCATCACCTGCATGAATCAACACGACATCGGCATCGACCCGCATGCGGATGAAATCGCGCTTTTCGCTGTAGTCCCGACCGGTTTGACTCATGGTTTCGTCCTTCCATTGGGTTACGGTTTGAGCTGTTCTTATAACTCTCGGTGATTTGACAAGTAAAGTCGTCAAGCGACCATCGGCGCATGCTTGAAACGCCCCGCGGATGGGAGTACCGTCTGCGCCTTAGAAGGGCACCTCTGGTGCAACCGTGTACGGAGCTAACGCTCGAAAGCGGTGCAGCAGAGAGGCTAGAAAGCGAATCCAGTAGTCAGTGCAGGGCCAGTCGCCCCGCCAACTACGCCAACCTAATTCTGGCGCCGTTTGCCCACATGCCAAAAACCAGTGCCACGCTGCTGATAATCGATGATGACGAAGTAGTGCGCGCGAGCCTCGCGGCCTATTTGGAAGACAGTGGTTTCAGCGTCCTGCAGGCCAGCAACGGCCAACAGGGTCTTCAGGTATTCGAGCAAGACAAGCCCGACTTGGTCATCTGCGATCTGCGCATGCCGCAGATGGGCGGTCTCGAACTCATCCGTCAGGTCACCGAGCTGTCGCCGCAAACTCCGGTGATTGTGGTTTCGGGTGCCGGCGTGATGAACGACGCGGTCGAGGCCCTGCGCCTGGGCGCGGCGGATTACCTGATCAAGCCTCTCGAAGATCTGGCTGTGCTCGAGCACTCCGTGCGCCGGGCCCTGGTTGGTGCGCGCGTGGTGCTGGAAAACCAGCGCTATCGCGAGAAGCTGGAAAAGGCCAACCGCGAGCTCGAAGCCAGCCTGAACCTGCTCCAGGAAGACCAGAACGCCGGTCGCCAGGTGCAGATGAACATGCTGCCGGAAAGCCCGTGGAGCATCGACGAGTTCAAGTTTGCCCACCAGATCATCCCGTCGTTGTACCTGTCGGGTGATTTTGTCGACTATTTCCGTGTCGACGAGCGCCGGGTTGCGTTCTACCTGGCGGATGTATCCGGTCATGGTGCCTCATCAGCCTTTGTCACCGTGCTGCTGAAGTTCATGACCACGCGCTTGCTGTTCGAGTCCAAGCGCAACGGCACCTTGCCGGAATTCAAGCCTTCGGAAGTGCTTGGTCATATCAACCGGGGGCTGATCAGTTGTAAGCTGGGCAAACACGTCACAATGGTCGGTGGAGTCATCGACGAGGAGACCGGTTTGTTGACCTATAGCATCGGCGGCCATCTGCCTTTGCCCCTGTTGTACACACCTGACAGTGTTCGTTATCTGGAAGGACGTGGTCTGCCGGTGGGGCTTTTCAATGAAGCCACTTACGAAGATCACGTGCTTGAGCTGCCGCCGACGTTCAGCCTGACGCTGATGTCTGATGGCATTCTGGATCTATTGCCAGAACCTACGCTCAAAGAAAAAGAAGCGGCTTTGCCCCAGCGGGTGAAGTCAGCGGGCGGCAGCCTGGATGGTCTGCGGCAAGTGTTTGGATTGGCCACGCTAGGGGAGATGCCGGATGATATCGCCCTGTTGGTGTTGAGCAGGAATCTTTAATGAGTACCGGTAGAATCCAGTTCGCCGAGCAGGATGGCACCTTCGTCCTGAAGTTCGTCGGTGAAGTTCGCCTGACCATGTGTTCGGCGTTGGATGCGACTATTGAGAAAATCTTCACCGCGCTGAATTTCAACGCGATCGTGATCGATTTGACCGAAACCCGCAGCATCGACAGCACCACGCTGGGCCTGTTGGCCAAGCTGTCGATCCTGTCGCGGCAGAAGGTCGGCCTGCTGCCGACCGTCGTTACCACCCACGATGACATCACCCGTCTCCTGCAATCGATGGGCTTCGAGCAGGTGTTCAACATCGTCAACCATCCCGTGCCGTGCCCGGAATGCCTGGACGATCTGCCTGATCAGGATCAGTCGGAAGAAGTGGTGCGGATCAAGGTGCTGGAAGCGCACAAGATCCTCATGGGGCTGAATGATTCCAACCGTGAAGCCTTCCATGATCTGGTGAATGCCCTCGAAAGACACTGATCTGTTAAGAGAGAAGGTGTTTGAGCCGGCCTCATCGCTGGCAGCCAGCTCCCACAGTGATTGAGTGCCCCCGGAGTCTCTGTTCCACACATGACCCTGTGGGAGCGGGCTTGCCCGCGAAGGCGTCAGTTCAGACAATGCATCTTCCGGCACTGCATAAAAAAGGGCGAACCCAACCGGGTTCGCCCTTTTTGCATTCCTGCGACTCAGATCACAGCTTGGCCTGCAACAGCGCCTCAAGCTTCTCCTGGTCACGGGCAAACTGACGAATGCCTTCGGCCAGTTTCTCGGTGGCCATCGCGTCTTCGTTGGACAACCAGCGGAACTGCGCTTCGTTCAAACTCAGGCGCGCTTCACCGGCATGACCCGGGGCCAGTTTGCGCTCCAGCTTGCCAGTGTCCGCTGCCAGCTTGTCGATCAGGTCCGGGCTGATGGTCAGGCGATCGCAGCCGGCCAGTTGCTCGATCTGGTTCAGGTTGCGGAAGCTCGCGCCCATGACCACGGTCTTGTAGTCATTGGCCTTGTAGTAGTTGTAGATGCGCGTTACCGACTGCACGCCCGGATCATCGGCGCCGGTGTAGTCGTTGCCGTTGGCCTTCTTGTACCAGTCGTAGATACGGCCCACGAACGGCGAGATCAGGAATACGCCGGCATCGGCGCAGGCTGCCGCTTGCGCGAAGGAGAACAGCAGGGTCAGGTTGGTCTGGATGCCTTCCTTCTCCAGCACTTCGGCAGCGCGAATGCCTTCCCATGTCGAAGCGATCTTGATCAGTACGCGGTCGCGGCCAATGCCGGCCTTGTCATACAGTTCGATCAGGCGATGCGCACGCTTGAGCACGGCGTCTTTGTCGAACGACAGGCGCGCATCCACTTCGGTGGAGATGCGGCCCGGGATCACTTTGAGAATTTCCTGACCCACGGCGACGCCGAAACGGTCGCTGGCCAGGCCGACGTCGCCCTTGCAGTCGCTGACGCAGGCGTTCAGCAGCTCGGCGTAACCAGAAATGGCCGCGGCTTTAAGTAGGAGGGAAGGGTTGGTGGTGGCGTCGACCGGTTTCACCCGGGCGATCGCTTCGAAGTCGCCAGTGTCGGCAACCACGGTGGTCATTTGTTTGAGTTGTTCCAGCTTGGAAGTCATGTGTGTGCTCTGTCCTGTGGGTTTGACGACATTACCCGAGCGCTGACAGCCACTCAAGGGCGCGTACGTGTATCGATAGCCCTCGCGGCAACAACCTGAAAACGATTGTTTGAATGGTGGGGGCGCGGTATCGATGAATACGATGCCAAAACGGCTCACAGGTTCAAAGCAACTGACCTGCGTACAGGTCAGTCGCACGCGGACTACTGGGCATTCAATTGAGTTGCGGCGGCTATTTTCGCGGGCTTCGGTTGGCCGTCAGAGGTCAGCAGGCCGAAGTTCTTTTCGCGCTCGTTACTCCCCGAGTCGCTGTTTCGCCATTCATAGAGGGATGTCAGCGGGATACCGAGCTTTTTCACATCGGCGATGAAGGCGCCGACTTTGCTGGCCTGGCCGTCGTTGCCACCATTGGAGCTGAGCGCCGATATGCCCCATTCACTGATGACCCCCGGCAGATGGAAGTTTTGCTGAATAAACGCCTGCGCGGTGCTGATCTGCGTGGCTGTCATGCCGTAAGGGTGGTAGGAAATCGCGCTCAGGCATTTGGGGTATTCGCTGACGATGCGGTTGAGCGCCACGGTTGAAGCAGAGCCGGCAGTCGGTGGCCGGGCGAAACCGTAGCCGACCAGCGGCGTCGATTGCGCTGAGCCCTGTAGCGACTTGCACACAGCGCTCATGAACGGCACGAACGTCGTGTCGAAATGACGCGTCGGCCAATAGGTCTCAAGATCTGGCTCATTCCAGATCTCAATCGCCACCAGTTGTGTGCTGTAGGAGTTTTCCAAGCCCGACAGCGCATTGGCAAACGATTCGCCGGCGGTTGCCAGATCGGTGGCTGAGGTGGCGGGCAAAGGCTTGATGGCACGCACGGTCAGCAACACCGGCAGGCCCGCAGATTTAGCCGCGGCGAAGGCATCGCTGACCTGTTTTTGATAAGCCTTGGCAGTCAGGCTGTCGCTCCACACGCCGAAGCGCACAAAACTGAATCCGGCGTCTTTTATGTGCGCGGCGTCCTCAGCGGAGAAGTTCTGGATCTTCACCTGGACACCGATGGTCTTGGCGGGGAGGTTGGGGAAGAGCTCACTGGCGTGAACTTGAGTGAGGGCACTGAGTGCCAGCAACGCAGGGGCGAGCCGTTTGAGATGGGCTGGTTTCATGTCTGTTCTCCCGATGGGAATGACAACGGCGAATAGTTATCTCGTTACATGAATTACGAAACTAACAATGGCACTAAGTGCATGAATGTTATTTTTTGTCAGGAAGTGATTGGCTGAAAATCACAGTTATTTTTAGTCCGTTAATTCCGATTGGGGTGCTTTTGGGGGTGTGGTACTTAATACGCTGCTACTAACAGGGTCAATCTATTTCCGAGTGCAGGAAGATCTTGCGGGTTCATTAAAAAACCGCTCTGGATGTTGGCAGTTTGATATTACACAGGAAAGAAAACCTTGTTCAAAAACATCCTTGTCGTCTGCGTTGGCAATATATGCCGAAGTCCGACAGCAGAACTTCTGTTGCGCAACGCGCTGGCCCCGGCAGACATCTCGGTGACCTCCGCAGGCCTCTCGGCGCGTGTCGGTGAAGGCGTGGAGGCATCGGCCCGGCAGGTTCTGCAAGACCACGGGCATAACCCCGAAGGCTTCAAGGCGCGGCAACTGACGCCGGATATCGTCAATGAATCAGATCTGATTCTGGTCATGGAAAAACAGCACGTTAATCAAGTATTGAAGATTGCCTCTCACGCGCGGGGCAAAGTGTTTTTGCTCGGCAAATGGCAGAGCGAGCGAGAAATACAAGATCCCTATCGTCAAGGCAAGGCCGCTTTTATTCATGCCCATGCATTGATTGAAGATGCTGTCAGCTCATGGGCACAACGTCTCGCACGTTGATGAATATTCTTCAGATCAGTGAATGGTAAGAACAGACTTATGCAGTTACCGTCAGTAATCGCCAACCGTGATAACGATCAAGACAGTATTGATCTGCTCGGCATATTCGGCAGTTTGATCGACCAGAAATGGTTGATCGGTGCGTTTACCGGTGCCTTCATGGCTGCCGGCGTTGCCTATGCCGTTTTGGCCACGCCGGTGTACCTGGCAAACGCGCTGGTTCAGGTCGAACCGAAAAAGAACGACATGCTCGGTTTTTCCGATCTCAACAGCATGCTCGGTGGGCAATCGCCGTCCGTGACCGAAATCGGCATCATCAAGTCCCGCGCAGTGATCGGCAAAACCGTCGATGACTTGCGTCTGGACATCGACGTCACCCCAAACACCTTCCCGCTGATCGGCGGTTTTCTCGCCCGTCGTTATCGTGGCGAAACCGAGTTCAGCGTGGCGCCGCCACGTTTCGGCCTGAACAGCTACGCGTGGGGCGGCGAGAGGGTGGAGATCACCCGGCTCGACCTGCCGAAAGAACTGCTCGGCAAGAAACTCTCGCTGATCGCTGGCGAGCAGCATCACTTCCAGTTGTTCGATGAAAACGACGACGTGCTGGTTGACGGCGTCACCGGTGAAGCCTTCGCGCAAGACGGCGTAGAAGGGCTGATCACACAGCTGTCGGCCAACCCGGGCACTCGCTTTGAAGTGGTGCGCAATCCACGGATCGTGACCATCCAGGGCTACCAGGATGCGCTGGATATTTCCGAGCAAGGCAAGGAGTCGGGGATTATTCGCCTGGCACTGGCCAGTTCCGACGCTGCCGAGGCGGTGAAGATTCTCAACAAGATTGCTGCGCTGTACGTGGAACAAAACGTGCGCCGCACCTCGGCGGAAGCCGCGCAGAGTCTGGCCTTCCTGCAAAGCCAGTTACCGCAGGTCAAACGTGATCTGGCCAAGGCCAGCGATGCGCTCAATGCCTACCAGACTCACGGCAGGACCGTGAACATCTCCCTGGAAACCCAGTCGGTGCTCGGTCAGTCCGTAGCGCTCGAAACGCGGATTTCCGAACTGAAAATGCAGCAAGCGGAGATGGACCGCAAATTCACCCGACAACATCCGGCCTATCGCGCATTGATGAGCCAGATCGGCGAATTGACCCAGCAACAGAAGTCGCTGGAAGGCAAAGTCCAGGACCTGCCGGCCACGCAGCAAGAGCTGCTCAACCTGACCCGCGACGTCGAAGTCGCCTCGCAGATCTACACACAACTGCTGAACAAATCCCAGGAGCTGGACATCATCCGCGCCGGTGCCGTCGGCAACGTGCGCCTGGTCGACACGGCGGATGTCGACCTGACCAGCCCGGTCAAACCGAAAAAAGCCCTGATTGTGCTGATTGCGACCTTTCTCGGCGGGTTCCTCGGTGTGGCTCTGGTGTTGTTGCGTAAATCCCTGAGTCGCGGTCTGGAAGGACCAGAAGCCATCGAGCAGCTCGGTTTGCCGGTGTACGCCTCGATTCCTTACAGCGCATTGCAACAGGAAGAGGACGGCAAAAAAGGTCGCGCCCGTGATGGCGTCGACAAACCGGCGTACCTGTTGGCATTGCGCAACCCGACGGATCTGTCCATCGAATCGATCCGCAGCCTGCGCACTTGCCTGCACTTCGCCGCCCTGGACTCGACCAACAACCGCATCATGATTTCCGGGCCGAGCCCGCAGGTCGGCAAGACGTTTGTGTCTTCCAACCTGGCTGCGGTCATGGCGCAAAGTGGTCAACGTGTGGTGCTGATCGATGCCGACATGCGCAAAGGGCATTTGCACAAAACTTTGAATGTACCGATCGCCAATGGTCTGTCAGACCTGTTGGTCAAGCGCTGCACGATTGAGCAGGCGATCAATAAAGTCGAAGGCGCCGACCTGCACTTCATCAGTCGTGGTCAGGTGCCGCCCAATCCTTCCGAGCTGCTGATGCATGCCAACTTCCGCGAGCTGCTGGCAGAACTCAGCGAGCTTTACGACGTGGTGATCATCGATACGCCGCCTCTGCTGGCAGTGACCGATGCAGCGATTGTCGGCCGTGAAGCCGGCATCAGCCTGATCGTCACGCGCTTCGGGGTGAACCCGGCCAAAGAGATCGAACTGACCATTCGCCGCTTCGCGCAGAACGGCATCGAGTTGAAAGGCGCGGTGTTCAACGGCGTCGAGAAGCGCGCAGCCAGTTATTACGGCAATGGCGGCTACGGCTATTACAACTACGAATACGCCTCCGACAAGTCCTGAGTCAGCGATCGTTCTTACATGTTTGAAGTGGGTGAGTTGTGAAAAAAATACTGCACGTGGCTGAAACGATCAAAGGTGGCGTCGCGACGGTGATCCGCACGATTTCGACGTCACCCGAAGACGACGCTGCCAGCTATGAGCTGGTCTATCTGGTCCCGCAGGATCAGGAAAAAGAGCTGCACGGCATCCCGGCGCAGCAGATCCGCACCTTCCCTCGAACCGGGCGCAATGTGCCGTCGCTGCTGCGTTTCGCCTGGCGCCTGACCCAGGTGATGCTCAAGGAAAAGCCTGATGTGGTGCATTTGCACAGCACCTTTTCCGGGGTGATCGGCCGTTGCGTGTGCGTGCTGTTGCGACCGTGGCGCAAGCCGAAAATCGTCTACTGCCCGCATGCCTTTTCGTTCCTGATGGAAAGCTCGCCGACCAAGCAGAAAGCTTATGCGTGGATCGAGCGGGTGCTGCAGAAAGTCACCGACGTGATCATTTGCGTCAGCCAGTACGAGCTCGACAAAGCCGCGAAGTTTGGCATCGAGCGCAAGCGCATGAAGCTGATCTACAACGGCATTCATCGCAAGGAAGACGCGCCGAAAACCAACACCCCCGAGCCGATTCATCTGCTGTTTGTCGGCCGTCTCGACTACCAGAAAGGCTTCGATGTGCTGCTCAAGGCCTACGCCAAAGTGCAGCGCAACGACCTCAAGCTGACGGTGGTCGGCAGTGCGGTCAACGAGGATGCGGTCGAGTGCCCGCCAATGGCTGGTGTCGAATATTTGCCATGGGTGACGCCGACCGAAGTGCACGCGCTGTATCAAAAAGCCGATGCGCTGATTGTGCCGAGTCGCTGGGAAGGCTTTGCGATGGTGCCGCTGGAAGGCATGGCGATGGGCTTGCCGGTGATCGCCAGTAACTGCACTTCGCTGCCGGAACTGGTCACCCATGAAGTGTCCGGCTACGTCTTCCCCTCCGGCGATCATCAGGCCCTGGCCGATGTGCTGACGAACATCCAGAAGCCGCGTTTGCTCGACCTTGGCAACGAAGGTCGCAGCATCGTCCGCGAGCGCTTCAGCGCTGCCTTGATGATCCGCCAGACCTACGACTTGTATTGCGCTCCCACTTATTAAGTAGAACTCAGCTTATGAACGTAACGATTTTGCATGGCTACAGTGCGTCCAACTCCGGTGACGGTCTGCTGGTCGATCTGGCAATTGCGCTGGTGCAGCGCAACTTTGGTGAAGACACGTCGATCAGCGTCGTGGCTTCCGATCCCGAGTCCTTCAACTATCTGCCGCACCCGCGTTTTGACGCGCCGGTGATGGCCGCCAAGGGTTTGGGCCGGGTCAAGCAAGCGGTGTTTCTCAATCAGTCCTACGCCGGGCTCGCCGATCTGTTGAAGAAAACCGACTTGATCGTCGGCGTCGGCGGCGGCTACATGCGTTCGAAGAGTGCCTTCGAACACATCAAACTCAAGCTGGGCCACGCCAAGCAACTGGAAACCGCGATCCTCAGCAAAGTGCCGTCGGTGTACCTGCCGCAAAGCATCGGCCCGTTCCACGGCGAGAGCAGCAAGATCGTCGAGCACTACGCCAGCGCCGACGCGGTGTTCGTGCGCGACAACCGCTCCTCGGCAATTTTTGATGCTTGCGAAAATGTCTATCGTGCGCCGGATCTCGCAGTGCAGTCGCTGGCCGGCAAAATTCTTCAGCAGCCCAAGTTCACCCGTTGCGCAGCGTCGCCGGCCACGGTCTGCGTGGTGCTGCGCAAGCCGCCGGAGTGGAGCAAGGAAAAGAAACTCGCCTACGTCGCCAACCTGAAGTTGCTGCTGCAGCGTTTGAAGAACAAAAGCAAAGTGGTCTGCGCGGTGCAAAGCGCGGTGCGCGGTAACGATGACGGCGCGTTCTATCGCGAACTGGGCATTACTGAAGACTTGCTGTCGTTGAAGGCGACCATCGCCAAATACCAACCGGACCTGGTGATTTCCGTGCGTCTGCACGGCGCCATCGAGTCGCTGCTCTCCGGCGTGCCGGCGTATCACATCAGCTACGAGCGCAAAGGTTTTGGCGCCTATCAGGACATGGGTGTCGAGGACTGGGTGATCAATGGCGGCGACATCAATGTCGACACCATCATCGACACGGTCTACGCGCCGAATGCACTGTCGAACTTCGGCAAACGCCTGACCGACACCTGCCGCGAGATCGAGGCGAAAACCGTGGCCATGGACGAGATCATCAAAGGGATCGTTCGATGATATTTCGGCTATTGCTTCGCGGCGGAGCCTTGGGCGCGAAGTTTTTGCTGGTGTTGGCGATCACTCATTACCTCGGTTATGAGGCCTTGGGTTTCTATGGCGTGGTGGTCGCGGCGTCGTTGATCGCCTCGAAGTTTTACAGTGTCGGTTTCAGTTCGGAGATCAATCGGCTGATCAGCGTCGGTGGCAGTTCGCGCCGGGTGGTCGACAAGGTGTTGCTGTTGTACCTCGCTGTCGGATTGCTGTTGTCGGTGGCGACGGTGCTGATTTATTCGCTGTTCCAGCAGGTCGATGCGACAACCGCGCTGATCCTCTGCGTGACGCTGGTTCTGCTCACCGAACACCTGTCGTTCGAGATCAACTCGTTCGTGTTTTCCGCGCAGAAAGCCACGGCGGGCGCGCTGTTGTTCTTCATCAAGACCGGCCTGTGGGCGTTGTTGGCCGTCGGCGGGATGATGCTCGGCTGGGTGTCGGGAATCGCCAGTGTGTTGTGGTTGTGGGTGGTCGCCAACGTGCTGGTGATCATCGCCGGTTACTGGATCGTGGTGAACGTTCATCACGGCCGGGAAGCAGGGTCACTGGCCACGGCCACCGTGTGGAAGGCCGGGCTGCCGTTCTACTTCGGCACCGGGCTGATCGCGCTGAGTCAGTACGCCGAACGCTTTCTGATCGCCGACCTCGAACCCTACGCCAGGCTCGGTCAATACGTGTACGCGTGGTCGGCGGCCAACACGTTGCAGGCGCTGTCGTACGCGGTGGTGGCGGTGGTGGGCATTCCAGTACTCGCCAAGCGTTTCCAGGCTGATCAACAGGCGTTCACGGTCAGGCAACTGTTCGTGAACAAATGGGTCATGCGCTCGCTGGTGGTCTCGGCTGCGGTGGCGGTGGCGATTTATCTGTTCTTCAACGTGGTGCTCGATTACGTCGCCACCAGCGTGCCGCGCCCGGACAACGCGATCCTCGGCGTGCTGATTTTCTCCTTCGCCCTGCGCGCGATTGGCGACATCGTCTGGGGTGGTTTGATCGCCTCGAAAAACAGCCGGGTGTCACTCGCCAGCGCGGCGATCTGCCTGCTGGTTTCAGTGCCGGTCAGCTACGTACTGATCAAGCACTATTCGATCTATGGCGCGGCTTGGGGCAACGTCTTCGCGATCATCGTGCAGCTCGGCGTGATTGCCCTGTTGACCCGTGTGACCGGCGCGAAAAAGGCTGCTGTGTCATGGGCCTGAAGCTGCCGTGCATCGAGTTTCGCGGAAAGAAACTCGATTCGTACGTCTCGTTCCTGATCCTCTTCACCGGGCTGTTTCTGTCGGTGGCGATGCCGCTGCTGATCCCCCGCGATCCGGGCCCGGATGCGATGACGTTGTGGTCGTCCTATGCGCGTGCCGACAACTGCAATTTCTGGAACCCGTTCTCGCCGGATCGTTCTTCTTACGAGTGTTCGGCGTTCCTGCTGCGACCCACCGGGATCAACCTGACCAACGCCTGGGCCTACGGGATGTTCTGCAACTTTTTCCTCACGGCGATTCCGGTGGTGGTCTTTCGGCGTATGCCGCTGACGATCTTCGGCACCTTGTGTCTGTGGGGCATCGTGCGCTCGTTCTTCCTGGAAAACCTGACCAAGGAAATCATTGTGTCGGTGGCGGTGTTGAGCATTTTGCTCAGCTCGTTGACGCGCAAATATCGCGGCGGCTTCTTCCTCTCGGCGGTGATTTACGGCGTGCTGATCCGGCCCTACTGGATTCTGTTTTCGCTGTCGTGGGTTGGCGTCTGCGTGATGAAGAAGTACGTGTCGCGCACGACGTTCTTTTTGATGCTGTTCCTGTTCTACCTGGCGGTGGCCATGTCAATCCAGGTGGCGCTGGGTTTTCCGGTGTCGTCGATTCGCGCCAGCAACAACGAGTTGCGCACGGCGGGCGAGGAGGGTTCCAAATCGCTGATCGTGTCGTGGCTCAGCGGCAGTGACTTCGTCTCGCAGGCGCTGGACTCGATGATCATCTTCTTTCGGCTGTCGTTCCCCGTGGAACTGATTCTGCTCTCCGGGCCGGGTCAGGTGATCTTCGTCGCGTTGATGATCATGACCGCGTTGCTGCTGTTCAAAGTCATCACCTCGACCGACTACAAGGGCGCGCCGATCCAGACCAAACCCAAGGAACTGATCGCGATTCCGCTGGCGTTTTTGCTGGTGCAAGGTTTGTTCGAGCCGGACTTCGGCTCCTTCGCCCGACACTTTTCCATGGTCGTGCCGGTGCTGTTTGTCGGTTTGGGTTTGATGCTGCGGGCGAACAAACCGGTGCAGGTTGAATCAAGAATTCTGAATTGAGGCAGGTGCTTTATGTCGAGCAAGAAAAAGTCCCTGGAGATCGAAACCCTGCGCGGCCTGGCGTGCCTGTTGCTGGTGCTCTATCACGTCATCGGGCCGCTGGGCGGTGGTCTGAAGATCGATATCGGCTCGCCGTTCCGGGTGATCGCCGACTCCATGGTGTACGTGCGCATGCCGCTGTTCACCTTTATTTCCGGCTACATCTATTCGATCTACAAAATTCGCGGCAATGACTTTTCGGCATTCTTCAGCGGCAAGGTGCGGCGGTTGATCGTGCCGCTGTTTTGCGTCGGCGTGCCGTTCTCGGTGCTGCAAGCGGTGGGGCCGGGGGTGAACAAGGATGTCGGTGTGATCGACGCGTTGCTGTCGTTCTGGGTGCCGATCAATCACTTCTGGTTCTTGCAGGCGGTGTTCATCATTTTCATGTTCGTCGGCTTGCTGGAGTGGCGGGGCTTGCTGCGTTCTCCGGCGCGGTTGTTCGGTCTGTTCGCGTTTGCGGCGGTGTTGTTTCTGCTGCCACCGTTCAAGCTCGATGCGTTTGGCATCAATGGCGCGATTTATCTGCTGCCGTTTTTTGTCGCGGGGATGATCGGGCAGGAGAACGTCGACCGGTTGAAGCAGGCGTTCAAGGTGATCGGCCCATTGGTGTTCGTGGGGATTTCGCTGACGCTGTTGTACGTGGCGGCGATTGATCGTGAGTTGATTGTTGATCGCCGTAGTCTGATCGGTCTGACCGTCGGTTGCGTGTCCTGCATCGCGTTGCTGTCGAGTGATATGCGCTCGAAGTGGCTGACCTGGCTGGGTGGTTACTCCTACGCGATTTTCCTGTTCCATGTGTTGTTCGCGGCCACGTCGCGGTTTGTGCTGGGGCGGTTGGGTGTGAAGGATGAAAGCCTGCTGGTATTCGGTGGCGTGGCGTGCGGCTTGCTCGGGCCGGTGGTGTTGTCGATGATTTTCAGTCGGTTCAATTTCACCTCTGTGTTGTTCCTCGGTGAGCGCGCGGCGAAGAAGAAACCGTTGGCGCCCATCACTCCTGTGGTGACAACCCAATCATCCCTGTAAGTCACACGATCCCTGTGGGAGCTGGCTTGCCAGCGATGGGGTCGAGTCAGGTACAGATCATTACCTGATCCACCGCCATCGCTGGCAAGCCAGCTCCCACAGGTTTATTGGTATGCACAGATTTAATGGATGACCGCAAACCCTGTGGGAGCGAGCCTCCACTACGGATTTAAGGAAATTTTGCATGTTGGCAGTAGATGACGCGCAACCCGTCGCAGCGTCGGTGGTTGAGGTGGGCGATGCGCGTGAGCGGTTTGCGCAATGGCGTGAAGGCCAGGCCGGCAAGGTTCTGTCGGTCTCGGTAATCGGCGACAGTTACAGCGCCGGGCAGGATTTCTATCTGAACAAACTGGTGCAGCGCGTGGCCGGGGAGGTTGGATTTGCCGGACCGGGTTATGTCGGTTTCAACCACGGTGCGGCGCTGGGCGGGACGCATTTCAAATACACCCGCAGCAGTGACAAATACTTTGGCGGGGGCTGGAAGGTTTCAGACCTGGGGCAGGCGAGTCCGGACAGTCGCACCGTAACAGGCCGGCCCGGCGCATGGTTGCAAGTGGATGCCAATCCTACGCCGCGCATCGACACGGCGGTCACTCAGGCGAAACTGCTTTATCTGGGCAACGGCGAATCCAGCGAGATCCGCTACCGCTGGGCGCCCACGCAGGACTGGCAACCCTTGAAACTAGCGGGCGCGGGCGTTCAGGAGGTGCCGCTGACGGGGCTATCGGCAGCGAAAGACTGGTCATTCAAACTGGAAGTGGTGAAGGGTGCGCCGACGTTGTTCGGGCTGTGGATGAGTAACGATCAGAACGGCATACGGGTCTCGAAACTGGCCGCCTCTGGTGCGGCCTCTGCCGATTTCTATCACAAGGATCCGCAATGGCAGGTGCAGTGGAAAGCCGCCGTGTCGAAGATCCCCGCCGACGTTTACCTGATCATGCTCGGTGGCAACGATCAGGGTTTTGGGGTGAAACCCGAAGCATATCTGCACAACGTCCAGGGTCTGGTGGGAATGATCCGCGAGATCCAGCCAGCCGCGAGCATCAACCTGGTCATGCGGCAGGACACCACGCGCTCCAGCGCCTACCCGATGTCGGCGTATGCGCAGGTATTGCAGCCGTGGGCCCACGAGCAGCATCTGGGTTACGCCAATCTGCAATGCGCCTTTGGTTCCGACGTCAAACGCTATGCTGGCGCGATGATCGGCCCGGACAAGATCCATCCGCTCCCGGCTACGGGGGGAAAGGTAATTGCTGATTATTTTTACCGCTGGATAGTGGGCGCGGACGATAACTGCTCCGCATCCCGGCAGTGATCGTTCCCACGCTCCGCATGGGAATGCCGCCCGGGACGCTCCGCGTCCCTTCGCTGCGTGACGCAGAGCGTCACTGGATGCATTCCCACGCAGAGCGTGGGAACGATCAGGTGAGGGGCATTATTCGAAGGCGTCGATTTGATCGAGCAATTCCGTAACCTTCTGCGGCATCAATCGCGTATCACAACGGGTTTCGACGTTGATGATGATCGCCGGTTCGTTGCAGCAGATGCGCACGCGAAAGCGCCAGTCACCGAAAATCACCTTCAGCCCATCACTGTCATCCATTTCCAGCGCCTGCTCGCCATACAGTTTTTTCAGATGGGCGAGCAGGGGATAGGGATCGGCCATCGTCCGGCGAATGTCGCCAGACGAAGGAAACATGCCAATCCGCTCCACCAGCAAAATCGTGCCCAGCCAGGACTCGTTGGCGCTGGGCAACGGCTGATGGCGGGACAACCAACTCATCACCCCGAGGTTATCCACCTCGCGTTCAATCTCTACGGAATGTTGTGCAATGTTCATGGTGGCCTCGTTGGGAGAAGGGCGCCGTCTCAGCGGCCCTTGAGGTAAACGTTTTCGTAGCAGAAATTGGTTGCTTGCAAGTAGCCCTCGGCGTCGCCGCAGTCGAAGCGCAGGCCCTTGAACTTGTAGGCCAGCACGCAACCGTTCTGCGCCTGTTTCATCAGCGCGTCGGTGATCTGGATTTCACCGCCCTTGCCCGGTTGGGTGTCGGCGATCAGGTCGAAAATGTCCGGGGTCAAGATGTAGCGACCGATGATCGCCAGGTTCGACGGCGCATCCTGCGGGGCGGGTTTTTCCACCATGTTGTTGACGCGGTAGATGCCGTCGGACATCAGTTCGCCGGCGATCACGCCGTACTTGTGCGTCTGGTCAGCCGGGACTTCCTGGATGGCGACGATCGAGCAGCGGAATTTCTTGTAGAGCTCGATCATCTGCGTGAGCACGCCGTCACCTTCCAGGTTCAGGCACAGGTCATCGGCCAGCACCACGGCGAAGGGTTCGTCGCCGATCAAGGGGCGACCGCTGAGAATCGCGTGGCCAAGGCCTTTCATTTCCACCTGACGGGTGTAGGAGAAGGTGCAGGTATCGATCAGCTCGCGGGTGCCGGCGAGGAACTTCTCTTTCTCGGTGCCGCGAATCTGGTGTTCCAGTTCATAGCTGATGTCGAAATGGTCTTCCAGCGCACGCTTGCCGCGACCGGTGACGATGGCCATGTGTTGCAGGCCAGCGTCCCGTGCTTCTTCAACGGCGTATTCGATCAACGGCTTGTTGACGATCGGCAGCATCTCTTTCGGCATGGCTTTGGTGGCCGGCAAGAAACGCGTGCCATAGCCGGCAGCGGGGAACAAACATTTACGAATCATAAAAGTATCCTGGACAGTCATGGAACACAGGCAACGGTTGCGGGCCATAACGAATGGCTGCAAGTTTCAATGAGTATTGAAGGCTTACTTTAATACCTGAGTCAGGTTATTAATGGCAATTGGCGCTGACGGTAAAACACGACAATGTTATTAGATGTCGGTTAGAGCGTTATTAGTTATTTTTAGTCGGTATCTGTTGATAGTGGTGTTTGCACTTGCAGTGCTAATAAGTAGCGGGCGATACAGTGTGACTTGCAAAAATATTTATTGCCAGTCATTGAACTGAATTTGTTTTTTGTTGTTGTCGCCTTATTTATGTGGATTGCGACACATCTGCACAACAACAGGCTTGACAACCTACCGGCTACTTATCCACTAACGGACCGCGCTATGAAGATTCTGGTAACCGGTGGCGCCGGCTATATCGGCTCGCACACCACACTTGCTTTGCTTGAAGCGGGTTATGAAGTTGTCGTGCTGGATAATCTCTGCAACAGCAGCGACGCGGCACTGCATGCGGTAGAAGCCATCTGCGGCAAGAGCGCGTTGATGATTCGCGGTGACGTCTGCGACCGCGCGCTGCTGGATCGGATTTTCCAGGAGCACGCCATCGAAGCCGTGCTGCACTTTGCCGGGCTCAAGGCCGTCGGCGAGAGCGTGCGCCAGCCTTTGGCGTATTACGAAACCAATGTCAGCGGCAGCATCACGCTGTGTCAGGCGATGGCAGCGGCGGGGGTGTTCCGGCTGGTGTTCAGCTCATCGGCCACCGTTTACGGTGAGCCTGAGCAGATGCCGATCCGTGAAGACTTCCCGACCGGCAACCCGACCAACCCCTACGGTCAATCCAAGCTGATCGTCGAGAACGTGCTGCGCGATCTGTGTCAGTCCGAACCGCGCTGGAGCATCGCTTTGCTGCGTTACTTCAACCCGATCGGCGCGCATCACAGCGGGCAGATGGGCGAGGATCCCAACGGCATCCCCAACAACCTGCTGCCTTACATCAGTCAGGTCGCGGTCGGTAGCCTGCCGGAGCTGTCGATCTTCGGCGACGATTACCCGACAGTCGATGGCACCGGTGTGCGCGACTACATCCACGTCGTCGACCTGGCGGACGGGCACTTGAAGGCCTTGCAGTCGATCAGCGGGCGCAGCGGCATTCATACCTGGAACCTTGGCACCGGCGATGGCTACAGCGTGTTGCAAGTGCTGCGCGCTTTCGAACAGGCCAGCGGACAACCGGTGCCTTATCGGGTGATGCCACGTCGTTCGGGGGATATCGCCGAGAGTTGGGCCGACGCTTCCAAAGCTGCGAAAGAGTTGGGCTGGAAAGCCACGCGTAACTTGCAGGACATGGTCACCGACACTTGGCGCTGGCAATCGAGTCATCCAAACGGCTATCTCGGATAATGTCGTTTTGATACCGAATGTTAGTTTCGGTCAGGTGTTAGATATCGTCTGGAAAATACGCTGGAAATGCCTTTTGCAAGTCCGTAGATATAAACCTGCCGTTCGACTTTTATCAGTTGGGTAAGACTGTGAAAGAACAACGGATCTTGTTCGCATTTTTCGCGGACTTGAACTCTACCACCTCTAACACACGCCGGTTTTTAACAGGATGAATGTTAGAAAGGAGTTGATATGAAAAAAGTGATGGCAGTTGCCCTGTTGACGATGTTGAGCAACTGGGCTGCCGCAGCTGAAGCGCCGCTGACAGCGGTAACCAATGTAGGTGGCAATGTAGCGGCTTCTCAAGCGCCTGCAGCCAGTACTGCAATGGTTGCCAGTGCTGTAGCGGCGTCCAACAGCGGTGGCAGTGCCAACGGCGGTACCACCGGTACGACGGGTACCACCGGTACAACCGGCACGCATAACTAACAGACGTTTTTGTTAGTGCAGTAAGGGTCGCCCGACGCAAGTCGGGTGACTTCTTTTTAGATTCGCCCTTGAATAGCGTAGTGCCATTATGACTCGTAGTTTTTCTCTTTTAATGTTGGCAAGTCTCGCTTTACAAGGTTGCATGTTTTCCCCGGGCCAATACCTGAGCACCAGTGACATCACCCGCCAAGGGGCCAGTGAAAGCAGCCGGGTCGAGCTGATCCCGATCACCCCCAAGCTGATTTCCACCACTCGCGCCACGCAAAAGCGCACGTCGGTGCCGAAGGAGCTGTTGGCGACCCCGGCCGAATATCGCATCGGCAATAACGATGTGTTGTACATCACGGTCTGGGATCACCCCGAACTGACGGCCCCGTCCGGCGCGCAACAACAGATCGATGCCAACGGCCGTCTGGTGCGTTCCGATGGCACGCTGTATTACCCGTTCATCAAGGAAGTCCAGGCCGCCGGCCGGACTATCCAGCAACTGCGCGCGGACATCGAACAGCGCCTGTCGGCGTTTATCGCCGAGCCGCAGGTAGACGTCGCCGTGCTGCGTTTCGCCAGTCAGAAAGTCGTGGTCACCGGCGCGGTTGGCAAGGCCGGCCCGCAAGCGATTTCGACCAATCCGCTGAGCGTGGTCGAGGCCCTCGGCACGGCTGGCATCGACACCAACAATGCCGACTTGTCGGGCCTGACACTGACGCGCAACGGGCGGGTCTATCCGCTCAATCTCGACTCGCTCAACCAGCAGGATTCTGAGTTGCAGGGCGTCTACCTCAAGGGTGGCGACCAGTTGTATCTGCCGTACAACGACAACAAGCGCATCTATGTGATGGGCGAGGTCAATCAGCCGCGCGCATTGAGTTTCAAGACCGCGACCATGAACCTTTCCGATGTGCTCGGTTCGGTCGGCGGCTTGAGCCAGACCACCTCCAACGGCAACGCGGTGTACGTCATTCGTGGTGTGGAAAACCTTGATGTCGAACCGGCGAAGATCTACCAGTTGAATGCCGAATCGCCGACCGCCATGGCACTCGCCACGCACTTTGAAGTACGCCCACAGGACGTCGTGTATGTCGGGCCTGCCAACGTGACGCGCTGGAACCGCTTCATCAGCCAATTGGTGCCGTCGGCATCGATTGTCGGAACCGGGGCTTCCGCAGCGAAGAACTGGAGCGAATTCAGTAACAACAGCAAATAAGGTCGCCGACTGTGAACACGTTGAAAGTTGGCGTCTGCCTGATGGCGGCCCTGTTGTTGTGTGGTTGTAACCCGCTGATGAGCGCGTCGCTGAACAACCTCAAATCGGCGGTGATCGGCCCGGATGAAGTGGACGTGACGCCGGCCCAGGTGGCCGAGGTCAATTATCCGCAGCTCAAACTGACCACGCCGTCCGGCTCCGGGGTGCTGGCGCTGGTGCGCGAGCGTGAGGACCTGCAGTTCTGGGTCGCCTCCGGCAAACAGGTTTTGCTCCTGCGCAATGGTCTCGCCGTGCGCAGCATTGGTCTGGGCCTTGAGGGCGATCTCGACGGCACGCGACTGGCGGATGACTCGCCGTTCAAATCGGGTTTGCATCAAGTTGCCGATGGCTTCACCAGCCGCCGATGGATCGATCTCTACAAGGGCCAGGAAGTCGGGGTGATCGTCAACAGTCGCTTCATCCGTCGCGCCACGGAAACCCTGGACATTCTCGACAAGGAATACACCGTGCTGCGTGTCGATGAGCAGATTGACGCCCCGGCCATCGGTCTGAGTGCGACCAATCGTTATTGGGTCGATCCGCGTGACGGATTCATCGTCAAGAGTGAGCAGCAACTGACCGCGCAATTGCGCGTGAAGATTGTGCAACTGACCCCTGATCGCAGGCACCTGCCGTGAAGCGGTTCAGGATGCTGTCGGCGTGCCTGTTGTTGATCAGCGGCATCAGCCAGGCCGCCGTCACCGTCAGCGGTGATGTCGCCAACCCCGGGCCGGTCAAGCTGCCGGCGGGTGGGCGCCTGCTCGATGTGATCAACGAAGCTGTCCCGAATGCCGAAGGTTATTGGCTGGCGGGTGTCTTGTTGCGTCAGTCATTGCTGGAAGAGCAGACGCGGCTCAAGGCTGGCGTGCTGTTCGATCTGGACGTGTTGCAACGCATGGCGGCGCTCTTCGATAGACCGAGTCGGGTGGTGCTGGCGCAACGGTTGATTGAGCAAGTGCGGGAAATGCCGGTCACCGGACGGCAGATCGCCGATCTCGACCCGGTGGCGATTGAAGTCGGCTTCGCCCGCAACATTCGGCTGGACGATGGCGATCGCCTGATCTACCCGAAACGCGTCGACGAAGTTGAGGTGCTCGGCGCTGTCGCCGAAACCTGCCATTTGCCTTATCAGCCCTTGCTGGAAGCCCGTGAATATCTGGAAAGCTGCCCGCCGCTGGACGATGCCGAGGCCGATTACCTGTGGCTGATCCAGCCCAACGGCGTCTCGCGGCGCGTCGGCATTGCCCACTGGAATCGCGAGAGCGGGCAGTTTCCGGTGGCCGGCAGCAAGATTCTGGTGCCGGTGAAAAATGATGATCTGGATCCGCCTGTCCCTGAGTTGAATCAGCAGTTGGCCGAATTGATTGCCACGCAGCTGGCCGAGGTGGTTCGTTGAAGTTACGTTTTGCAGCCGTGTTGTTATTGCCCTGTGGTCTGGCGCATGCCGAGCCGCGCATTACTCAAAATGACTTTGGTGGCAGCGGTCTGTTGCAGACGCCGACGGCACGCATGGCCCCGGCCGGCGAGTTGAGCGTCAACGCCAACCGCACCGAGCCCTACAGTCGCTACAGCGTTTCGTTGCAGCCATTGGACTGGCTCGAAGGTTCCTTTCGTTACACCGCGATCACCAACCGGCCGTACGGCTCGGAGGCCCTCAGCGGCAGCCAAAGCTATAAGGACAAGGCGGTCGACGTCAAAGTCCGGCTGTGGCAGGAGAGCCATTGGTTGCCCGATGTCGCACTGGGTTTCCGAGACGTCGGTGGTACGGGTTTGTTCTCCAGTGAGTTTTTTGTCGCCAACAAACGCTACGACAATTTCGATTTCAGCGCCGGCATTGCCTGGGGTTATCTGGGCAACCGAGGCGACATGGATAACCCGCTGGGCTATGTCAGTGATCGCTTCGATACCCGGCCCGCGCTCGAAGGCACCGGTGACGTCAACTCAGGTTCGTACTTTCGCGGCAGGCCTTCGTTGTTTGGTGGCATGAGTTATCAGACGCCTTGGGATCGCCTGAGCCTGAAACTCGAATACGAAGGCAACGATTACAAGCACGAGCCGAAGGACAACATCATCAAGCAGGACTCGCCGATCAACTTCGGCGCGGTGTTCAAAGTGGCGGATTCGGTCGACGTCAGCGCGGCGTGGGAGCGTGGCAATACGGCGATGTTCGGCATCACCTTCCACACCAACTTCGTCAGTCGCAAGGCGCCGGCGAAGACTTACGATCCAATGCCCGAGCCTTTGCCGGCGAAGATGCCAACCACCGCGATGGAGCAGGTTGACTGGGCCAACGTCTCGCAGCGTTTGCAGCAGAATGCCGGCTACAAGGTCGAGCGCATCAGCCAGCGCGATTCCGAGTTGATCGTGTATGGCGAGCAACAGCGTTATTTTCATTCGTCCAAAGCAGTGGGGCGGGCGAGCCGGATTCTCGACAACAGTGTCAACGACGACATCAACTGGTTCACCGTGGTCAACAAGCGCTACGACTTGCCGCTGGAAGAAACCAGCGTGCCGCGCCAGACCTTCCGCGAAGTGATCAACAACGAGGAGCCGCTGCAATCGCTGCACCGCACTACCGAAGTCAATCCGGCGATGCCGCACAACGAGAAAACCCTCTACACCGAAGCGCCGCAACATTTCAGTTATGCCGTCGGTCTGGGCTTCAAGCAGAACGTCGGCGGCCCGGATGGTTTGCTCTATCAATTCAGTGCCGATGCGGATGCCGAATACCGTTTCAATCGCAGCACCTGGTGGAGTGGTTTGCTCAGCGCCAACCTGATCAACAACTTCGACAAATTCACCTATGACGCACCCAGCGGTTTGCCGCGTGTGCGTACGGATTTGCGTCAGTACCTGACCGAATCCGAAGTGACCATGCCGATGTTCCAGCTCAGCCACACCGAGCAGTTGGATAAAGATCTGTATGGCATGGTTTATGGCGGTTATCTGGAATCGATGTTTGCCGGGGTCGGGGGCGAGGTGCTGTTCCGCCCGACGGGCGAGCGCTGGTCGGTGGGTGCGGATCTGAACTACGTGCGTCAGCGGGAATTCGATCAGGGGTTTGGTTTGCGCGATTACTCGGTGGTGACCGGGCATATCACCGGTTACACCGATTTGCCGTATGACACACTCGCCGCTGTCAGTGTCGGCAGGTATCTGGCCGGTGACTGGGGCGGTACGCTGGACATCTCCCGCGAGTTCTCCAACGGCGTGCGCTTCGGTGCCTGGGCGACCATCACCACGGCCGGCAGTGCCGAGTACGGGGAGGGTAGCTTCGACAAGGGCATCTACCTGTCCATCCCGTTCGACGAAATGATGAGCATGTCGACCATGCGCCGCGCCAACCTCGTGTGGGCACCGCTGACCCGTGACGGTGGCGCAAGGCTTAATCGGGGTTATCAACTGCATTCGATGACCGATAGCCGGGATGACGACATGTTCTATCGCAACTTCGAGAAGATCACCGAGTAATCCCAGTACCAAATCCAATCCCTGTGGGAGCTGGCTTGCCAGCGATGACGGCGGCACATTCAGCATCAATGTTGACTGGGCGGACGCCATCGCGGGCAAGCCCGCTCCCACAGGGGGTTTGTGTGGAGTCCGAAATCCCGGCTTATCTGCAGCTCCTTTTGTGAGCTGTGCTGTCGCCAAATCCTGGGCCACCATCAATCCCTTGTGGGAGCTGGCTTGCCAGCGATGACGACGGTCCATTCGGCATCAATGTTGACTGGGCGGACGCAATCGCGGGCAAGTCGGCCCCCACAGGGGGTTTGTGACTGGTCCAAAATTCCGGCTTATCTGCAGCTCCTTTTGTGAGCTGTGCTTTCGCCAAATCCTGGGCCACCATCAATCCCCTGTGGGAGCTGGCTTGCCAGCGATGACGGCGGTCCATTCGGCATCAATGTTGACTGGGCGGACGCAATCGCGGGCAAGCCCGCTCCCACAGTGGTGTTGTGTGGAGTCCGAAATCCCGGCTTATCTGCAGCTCCTTTTGTGAGCTGTGCTGTCGCCAAATCCCGGGCCACCATCAATCCCTTGTGGGAGCTGGCTTGCCAGCGATGACGGCGGTCCATTCGGCATCAATGTTGACTGACCTGACGCCATCGCGGGCAAGCCACGCTCCCACAGTGGTGTTGTGTCGAATCCAAAATCCTGGCCAACACACGATCCCCTGTAGGAGTGAGCCTGCTCGCGATAGCGCCCGACCAGTCGCCATCTGCATGCCTGACACACCGCCATCGCGAGCAGGCTCACTCCTACATGGCGAACCCCAAATCCGGGGCACAAAAAAGGGGACTTTCGTCCCCTTGCGGTCTTGCCTTGCGCAGCGCTGAATCTCAGTAGATATCCTTCGACAACAGCGTAAACGGTGTCTTCACCAGGATCTTCAGGTCGAGCCACAACGACCAGTTGTTGATGTACTGCAGGTCGATCTCGACACGCTTTTGCATCTTGTCGAGGGTGTCGGTCTCACCCCGGCAGCCGCTGATTTGCGCCAGTCCGGTAATGCCCGGTTTAATCCGGTGACGCGCCATGTAGGCGAGGATTTTCCCCGAGTAGAAATGGTTGTGCGCGACGGCGTGTGGACGCGGGCCAACCAGTGCCATATGCCCCTGCAGCACGTTGAACAGTTGCGGCAACTCGTCCAGCGATGTGCGGCGGATAAAGCGTCCGACGGCGGTGATGCGCGAGTCGTTGCGGCTGGCCTGTTTGACATCGCGGTCATCGTGAACACGCATCGAGCGGAACTTCCAGACCTTGATCACCTTGCCGTTCCAGCCATGGCGATCCTGCTTGAAGAACACCGGGCCAGGCGAGTTCAGTTTTACCGCCAGAGCAATGATCAGCAGCACCGGGCTCAGCAGAAGGATGGCCAGCAGCGCCACGCTTTTTTCCGCCAGGCTTTTGCTTAGTGCTGCGGTCGGTCGGCTGGTCAGCGGGCTCTCGTTCAAGTAGATCGCCGGCAGACCGTCCACGACTTTCACCGAGTGATTGAGCAGGGTCAGACTGTTCAGGTCCGGCACCCAGACAACATCCACGTTGGCACCCAGCAAGTCGACATACATGGCTTCGATTTTCGCCGCTTCCGACAGCGGCAGGGTGATGTACAAGCGGCGGATGTCGTGGGCCTTGATCAGCTCCAGCAACTGTTCCTGAGCGCCGACAACGCGTGGAGCATCGGAATCCAGGGTGGGCAGGCTACCGTTGCTGACCAATCCCACCAGCGGCAGGTTTTCGATCTGGCTGAGTTTTTTCGCCAGGCCCAATGCCAGTTCACCTGTCCCCACAATCAGGGTCTTGTGCTCGCTTTTGCGCGAACGCTGATAGAACTTCGAGAACGCATGCAGCGGCGCGTACAGCAACGCCTGACCAAGGAAGCCATAAACCGCCCAGCTCAAGATCACCTGCCGGGAAAACAGCTCATCGGCCTTGCAGACAAATGCGATGAACGCCAGCGCCGCCATGGTCATCGACCAACCCATGAACAGCCGACCCAGTCCGGTCAGGTAGTTGTCGCGTTTGCGATAAACGCCACTGAACGTATAGGCCGGTACTGAGGCCAGTACCGCTAGCGTTGCGCACATTCGGTAATAGAACGCGACGGTTCCGGTGTGCTGTTCGGCCAGTACAAACAGCAGAGCAACAATAAATCCCTGCGCCAGCGCCCATTGGCCCCAAAAGGTCAGTCCCTTGAGGCCCGTGCTTCGATTGATACTGAGAGAAAGATCCATACGATATCCCCAAAAGACGTCCATTCAGGTTTCAACAGTTGAAAGCCGAGTTGTTAGTCAGATTTATTGTTTTTGTTTTAACGAGTGTTCTGAGGTAACAACGTCGATATGCCGAACTGTCGTCAGTCAATAGACTAAGTTATTGTCGGAGAATGGTGTCTGACGAGTTCTAACAAGATGGCACATTGCCAACTTTTTAATAATTAAATACTGGCTTGTTAGAAAAGGTCGTAGAGAAGGAGGTGAATAAGTGATGTTGTATTTGTTACTGTTGAAAGGGTGGAGGCAGGGAGTTTCAATCTATCAAGGGAGGTGAGTTCAAACAGAGTGCTCTTGTTGTTTTTGTAATCGCACTGTTATCTGTTTGTTTTGTTCGCGGTGGTCGCAGTGTTTACGCGACGATGTCCTGAATGAGGCAATAACCGCGGTTTCTTACGGCACGAAATAGCCGCTCACCATTACTGGCGCTTTTGAATTTGTCTTGCAGGCGACTCAGGCACATTTCCAGACCGCGATACTGTTCGGGCTCTCGGCCAATGCTGAGGATCAAGTCATCTCGACTGACAACGCGCTCTTCATGATGGAGCATTTTCCTGACCAATGCGGTTTCCAGTCCGGTAAGACTGATCTGCACATCTTCCTTGACCAGTGCGCCTTGATCATTGTCCAGGTGCCAGGTTTCGGTGCCAGGTGTATCGCCTGTTATAGCTTGAGGCAAGTTGCTGGTTTCCCCAGTCATTGCCGGAACGCTTTGAAATGGATTCGTCGATTGTGCGGCGCGCCATTCAGACTCGAGCGTGGCCAGTATTCGCTGGGTGTCGTGTTCAATGGTGCGGGCGACGTTCTTGCGGGTGCCGCTTGGGTAAGTGAACTCCATCAGCATCGGAGCGGAAGAGGGTGAAGTAGCACCTTCAATAAACATTTGCGCCTGAGATGTGCCAAACGAATTGAAACGCTCGCTGGACAGAATGCTCTCAAGTTCACGCTGCGACGTTGTACTGTGAGTCACGACGACAAAATATTTTCTGGGGAGGGTTGTACTAGTTTCCATGTCTCTCTCCTTAACTGCGTACCAAAAATTGGCTAAAAGGTCATTCGGCAGGCGAGCAATGACTTCCTTGGAAGTAATCGACAGGCAGGGTCTGGGCCCGAAAATGGCCCTCGATAAGTTCCACTCGATCTGCTGCTATGTTGTTGAGTTTATTGTTATGGTGTCGCGCTCATTCAAGTGCTTTGTTATAGGTAGATATGAAGTACAACGAGAGCTATATGGTTGCATCAGACGATCCTTCGTTCGTATGCAAAAGGGTGGCTGCCCTTGATCAGGCAGTCGATATCAGGCCCCGCATCAGGCGATAGCCATAGCCGCGGATACTCTGAATCGCGTTTGTACCATACATGTCCTTGATTTTTCCACGCAAGCGGCTGATCGATTTCTCCAGCGCCCTCGGGTCGTAGAAATTGGTATTGAGCCCCATGATGGTGGCGATTTCATCATGGCTGAGAATGTGATTACTGGTTTGCGCAAACGCTTCGAGAATCTTCATTTCGGCAAACGAGATGTCGAGTTTCTGGCTGGTGCCCAACAGGCAAATGCGTGTGGGATCAAGCGTCAGACTGATATCGCGCTGCCATTCTTCACTGCTGAAGAACTCGCCCAGCAACTCGGCACTGTCGTCGGATAAGGTATTGAACTTGATACAGAAGTCCGCCCCGGCAAGATAGTATTTGATCTTGTTGAAGGCGCCCCGGCCAGTAATGACCGTGCAGATAATCGGTTTCAAGTTGTCGGTGCGCAGGTTCTCCACCAGCGCGAGATTATCTTCGAGGGCCTGTGGGCTGTCGATGACAATGAAGATGGCACGATACGAACCAGAGCGTTCATTCTGCTTATATGAACTAGTGAACGAATCGACTTCAAGTGCCATATCGGTTCGCACGTGCTTGGCGAGTAGCGACCTGAAGTGTTCAGCCACGCCACGGGTACGGCCCAGAGTGAGAACACCTGGTTCGTCGTTTGTCGGGCGCGGACTACTAGTCGCCAAGTTCCCTGAGAGCATCATGCATTGACTCGAATTAGGTGCTGACATCTGGATGTTAAAGCACCGGTTCTCATCTGTGACTGACAATTGGTAACATTTAAGCGGATTTTAGACGTGGCTCCCGAGTTTTCTAACAATAATTAAGCAATTCAAGCTTTTAGTTGATTTTTTCGGGAGTGTGAACTAGTCGTTAGATGGTGGCAATATGAAATTGTGCCACTATTTTGAACTCAATGCGACAGCTTTATTTGTGTCCATTGGCCACTGTCTGGCCATCCCGCATAGTGTGAGCCAGATCACACTTTATTGTCTAGATGAACTTTTTACTACTAAGTGCCTAAATTTTTTCACATTAGTTCGTAGGCGGACGTTTATTAACATGGCTTGAGTGTGTCTTTTGATAAGACGTAATCTCCTTGGCCAATAAGAACAAAAGCTCGCCGCCTTTGTATTTTTTCAGATACTCAATCCCTGAGTGTTATAAACCAGTCGCCCGCCAAGAGCGCTCTGACGGAGGATTAATGGATTTCTGGACCCTTTTCCAAGTGTTGATTTTAGGCGCGGTTGAAGGCCTCACCGAATTCTTGCCGATCTCCAGTACCGGTCACCAGATCATCGTCGCCGACCTCCTGGAGTTCGGCGGCGAACGCGCCATGGCGTTCAACATCATTATTCAACTGGGTGCCATTCTTGCCGTCGTCTGGGAGTTCCGGCCAAAGATCTGCGAAATCGTCAAAGGCCTGCCGACTCAGCGCAATGCTCAGCGTTTCACCCTCAACTTGTTGATCGCTTTTCTCCCAGCAGTGGTATTGGGCGTGTTATTCGCTGACGCGATTCATCACTACCTGTTCAACCCGATCACCGTAGCCGTCGCACTCGTCGTCGGCGGCATCATCATGTTGTGGGCCGAACAGCGTAACCATGTGATCAGCGTCGAGCATGTCGACGACATGCGCTGGTCTGACGCGTTGAAGGTCGGTTTCGTACAATGCCTGGCGATGATTCCCGGCACCTCGCGCTCCGGCTCGACCATCATCGGCGGCCTGCTGTTCGGCCTCTCGCGCAAAGCCGCCACCGAGTTCTCGTTCTTCCTGGCCATGCCGACGATGGTTGGTGCGGCGGTCTACTCCGGCTACAAGTACCGAGACCTGTTCCAGCAAAGCGATCTGCCGGTCTTCGCTCTGGGCTTCGTCACCGCATTCATCTTCGCGATGATCGCCGTGCGCGGTTTGCTCAAGTTCATCGCCAACCACAGCTACGCCGCGTTCGCCTGGTACCGGATCGCGTTTGGCTTGCTGATACTGGCGACGTGGGCTTTCGGCTGGGTGAACTGGAGCGCCGCAGCGGCAAGCTGATCACTGAGTGCTGATCAGTGCCGCGACGGCGAGGTCATTCAATTCCGAGTTGGGCAAATCCTGACGAAAATGCTGCAAGGCCGAGGTGAAATACGCGGCCTGCAGCATGCCGTCGCTGGCGAGGAAATACCGCGCCGCTTCGATTTCCTCTACCGAATACACACGTTTTTTCAGTCCGGACATGTCCGACATCCCATCGACCGTGATCATGGTCGTCGTGAAAACCAGAAAGCCGGACATCTGGGTTGATTCAAAAGGGCCATCTTCCCCATCACCGCACCCTTTCAAAAAATCGCAACTGGCGCAGGCGGTGGCAGGGACGGTAAGGAGTAAAGCGAGGAGGGTGAATCGCTTGAATAAAACACAGCTAAACGCGGGCATAAACAAAAGACATCCTGTCGGTACAACAAAACCGCGAGCAACGCTCATTCGTTGCCCGCACATTCAACGCGTCGATCAACGACCCGCCAACAACTCCGCCGCCTGATCCAGCAACGCCAACGGATCCTTTGCCTTGTGAATATCCACCGACAACAATTGCCGAAACTTGCGCGCCCCCGGAAACCCGGTGCCTAGGCCTAGCACATGCCGCGTGATGTGATGCATCGACCCACCGGCCAGCAAATGCTCGGCAATGTAAGGCCGCAACTGCGCCAACGCCTCAGCCCGGCTGATCACCGGCGCCGAACTGCCAAACAACTGCTGATCCACCTCCGCCAGCAAATACGGATTGTGATAAGCCTCACGCCCCAACATCACACCGTCGAACGTCTGCAAATGCTCATGGCAAGCCTCCATCGTCTTGATCCCGCCATTGAGCACAATCTCCAACTCCGGAAAATCCGCCTTCAGCTGCGCCGCCACGTCATAACGCAATGGCGGAATGTCGCGATTCTCCTTCGGCGACAACCCCTCCAGAATCGCAATTCGCGCATGCACGGTGAAACTCGTACACCCGGCATCGCGCACTGTGCCGACGAAATCACACAACTCCTCGTAACTGTCCCGACCGTTGATGCCGATGCGGTGCTTCACTGTTACCGGAATCGACACCGCATCGCGCATCGCCTTCACACAATCCGCCACCAGTTGCGGGTGACCCATCAGGCAGGCGCCGATCATGTTGTTTTGCACCCGATCGCTTGGGCAGCCGACGTTGAGGTTTACCTCGTCGTAACCGTGTTCCTGGGCCATGCGCGCGCAGGCGGCCAGATCCAACGGAACGCTACCGCCTAACTGCAGCGCGAGAGGGTGCTCGGCTTCGTTGTGACGGAGGAAACGTTCGTGATCGCCGTTGAGGAGAGCGCCGGTGGTGACCATTTCGGTGTAGAGCAGGGCGTTCTTCGACAGGAGGCGTAGGAAGAAACGGCAATGGCGGTCAGTCCAATCCATCATCGGGGCGACGGAGAAGCGGCGGGAGAGTGGGGCGGGTTGTAGAGGCATTTGGGGGATCTGAATCAGAGGGGCGAAGGTTGGGCAGTTTATCAGGATTGGGATAGGACGGAGGTTTATGCGTCGTTACTGCGTGCTCTGGCTTGCGGATGAGGCGAGACGAATCGACTGAATATTGTGGTCTGGCCCTTTTTGCAATCTGAGGCTATCTATCTAAGTTAGTTGAGCTGAAAGCTTGGCGACATCAAAGTACCTAGTGTAAAGAATGGGGTTCTGCATTACATCGAGTGCAACCAAACCCGGTAGACCTCCACCGTTTGCTAAATCCATTAACGTCCGGCCGGTTAAACTCAACGCTCTAAAATAAGCTCTAGCTAAGTCGTGAACCGATACATTAGATACGCCAGTATATAAAGTCTTACTTGCTGGGTATTTAGTGTTTATTTCCTTCCAGAACTCTGAGTCTGTGTGGTATGAGTCGTATGGCTGCACAACTCCAATGTCTGAGTGAACCAGAAATAACAAGTATGCACAAAAGAAAAAGTCCCAGCCGCCTTCATTAAAATAGCCATTAAAGCTGTGGATTCTTTTAAGAATGGCTTCTAAGTCTCGTATCTGATAGTTGAAGGCAGTTGTCAGCGCTTTGAATATAATCTGGTGCGGATTTAGTTTTTCGCTAAGCATCGTTGTTGAGATTGTCTCAACGAAGTCTCTCATTCCATATGAAGACGTATCAAGATTTTTTACAAAAATCCTGTAATTGTTAAATGGGGGGCAGATCTCACTTCTGATATGCGTAGCGAGCCAGTTGTCAAGCTGGGTGTTATCCAGTTTGAAAGTCGAGTCAAAAAATCTTTTAAGATACCGCTTAGAAGCGAATCCAGTACCGTAGACAGCACAAATCGAATGCGCCAACTGGTCGGTGTCGGTCGCTATTACGAATCTGCATCCTTCGATCGCAAAAAAATGTTTGACCCGCTCGAGCAGTTCTATTGCATATGTAGGACGACAACGGTCCAGCTCATCGATAAAAATAAAAACTGGCCTTCCATTGCTCTTACTGCTCACCGATTTGAATAGTTCTGTAAGTGATTCACGAAAGTGCTCAACTGCGTTTAGTGCTTCGTGATTTTTGTTTAAGATCTTCTCTACGAATTTTTCCGCTGCCTCAGCACTAGCTTCTCCGTCTAAAACATCTAGAAAGTCTTCGCCGAGATGCTTCTTAGCTGCGGCCTTGATAATCGACGGAGCAATGGCGATAGCTAATTCTCCCGCTCTTTTCGTGAATTCCTTCACTTTTTTCTTTACTGAGGCAGGCGTTCCACCCTGGGTGGAAATTTGATCGCGAATTACGGATACGAGTGACAGGAGAGGGTCGCCCAAGAAATCATTTTCCCAAGCATTGAAATAAACAACAGGTCGCTGGTTTTCCTGTAAGAGCTGTAATTTCCAGTTTTTTAGAAAATAAGTTTTACCGGCTCCCCAAGGAGAGTCAAGATTCAGTACGCGACAGATATTTTCATCCAGATAGTTGGATAGAAAGTCTGCACGCACTTTACGATCTAACAGGTCGTCGCTCCAAGCCATCTCGCTCATAAATGCCCTTATATGTAGATGAAATGCTCTTCACGAGCCCATACGTATTTCCAGTACAAACACTATAGGAGACCCTTACCCTTCTTGGGGAAAAAATTAGGAAAACAGACTCAATGCCAATACGGGATCAAAGACAGTGGTTGGGTCGCTTTTAACCGATCGCGATTTTTGAAGACCAGTACATTGAATTCCAGCCTATGTTCAATCGGCCCCCACACCTGGCCCGGTGTGGGGGCCTTTTTCTGGCAGCGTGGAACCCACTCCCTACTGTGCTGGTCTACCATTCCCTCACTGTCTGGTCGATGCATTCAGGCCACTTCTTCGAACAGGGAACAACGTTCATGTCGTACGTCTATGAGGGCTTAACTACAGTCGCCGTGATCGCCCACTACCAAGGGCTGGCACCGATTGAGCTGACGACGCTCGAATGTCCTGTGCGTTTGAGCGATGCCGGCGCTGGGCGCGTACGTATTGAACTGCAGCAGTATCTACAAGGATCCAAGGCGGCCAACCTGCTTCGGATGGTCCTACCTGACGGCACCTGGTGCAGGGGCCAATGATCGACGGCTGCAATGAACCGGGCGGCGGCTGGCTGCTGGTCAATGTCGGGCAATTCGAGCTGACGCCAGAGCCGTCGGCGAACACCAACGGTTGGAAATGGGAGTAAGCATGGCCGATACGTTGGCGGCTCTGAACCTGCCGAACGCGGTGGAGGTGCAGACCCTGAAACTGCTAAACCAAATTGCCTTGGCGCACACGGCGGACGATCTGTTTCGCGCCAGTGATCGTGCCGAAGGTTTTGTGCTGGGTCTGGAGGCGGTCAAGGTGCTCAACGCGGCCAGTATCGAAGGCTTGTATAGACTTTCGAAGCAGCCGCCACGGCGCGGCGTCAGGAGCACGAACTTTGATCGGCGAAGGCATTCACGAGGCAGTGTTGCTAACTCTGATCGAGCTGCGCGTTATGGTCGATTATCTGTAGAGGCGGATTGTTTTAGGGCAAATTTAGGGCAAGGGCAAATTGTGGGCCGGAATAGGCCGCGCTATGCCATCAATCAATGGGTATCACTCCTGATTTACTGGCCTGAAGCGGTCTGTGCGGACGTAGGCAGGGGTTCGAATCCCTATCCTTCTTCCTGGCCCTAGCAGTGGGAGAATAGAAAGTATCCACTGTTGTCTGTCCTGATCTACGCTATTCGGCCTCAACCCTAGGAAGTGCCTATATGTCCCTGCCGCAAACCCCGACCTACCAGCAGCGCCTCGCCGAACTGCCCCTCGACGTGGCTGTGCTTACCTCCGATATCGCCGCCGCCTTGCGCCCGGAACAGCAACCGCTACCCCCGGAGGATCTGGAACGTGTGCTGTTCGAGCATGCGAATGCCGTAGCGCAGAAAATCCCTTCCTGTGCCACCCGTCTAGCCGTATGGCTCAACATCCTGGCCGACGCCAAGTTACAGGCCCTGGAGCCCCGCGAGGTGGCAGCCTTCGTTAACACGGCGGCCAAATTGGGCGGTCCGTCCAGCGTGGCACCGGCATAGGCGTCCGATACGCTAACATAGCGCCTTGAAGTTTTTCCCTATGTTGCACTAGCCCTGCCCATGCCTTGGATTAACAGGTGTGACCGAAAGTTAGAACTGCATGGATGTCAGTAAGCGCTAAACGACTTGATAGTGGTGAGCTGTTTTTGTGTGTGTGATTTCAGGAGAATCGACTGTGCCTGACGCTTTCTATAAATATATGAGTTTAAGTACGGCAAAAATAGTTCTCGAGAATCAAACTCTTCGCTGGACGACCCCCGCGACTCTAAATGATCCTTATGATATCCAATTTGATTTAAGGGTGGGTTTCAATAGAAATAAGGTGATGCAGGACGCGCTAGAAAAAACTTGGAAGGTTTATACGGGAGAGTATGTAGGTGCGGAGGGCAACGGCATGAACGCCGTAATTCAAGCGTTTCGCGAAGTCTGCCCAAGCATGACGAAAAATTTTTTTATTAAGGGGTTGGCCGAAGGTATCGCTGAATCCTTTAAAGTTTTGGATGAGGGGATCACTGAAGTAAATAACTTTGCCCGACGCTGTCTCTCTACTTCTAAAATATTATGCTTGACTGATTCGCCGAAAAATCAACTTATGTGGGCCTACTACGCAGACAGTAACAAAGGCGCTGTACTCAAGTTCGAGCAAGAACATGGCGCCGATAGTCCGTACTCCACAGCGAAGCCTGTAAAATATCGAGAGGAAATTCCGAGTCTGTTCAGTGAAGATGAACTCTCAGACTTTTTAGCTGGGTTGATAAGATTCGACCAGCAAAGAAGAGTCGATGACCTGATTTATACTAAGTCTGATGCTTGGGCTCATGAAAGGGAATGGCGTATTTATTCGGGCGATGGGCGTGATAAATTGGCGCCGCACGAAGATGTTAAGTTTGGGAGTAAGGAGTTGACTGCCGTTATACTTGGTTGCCGAATGCCAGAGGCTGATCGTGTCGATTTAGCTGGTTTAGTAAAACGCTCGTATCCTCATGCCGAAATTTTACAGGCAGCCACCATGAATCATAAATATCAGCTTGAACTTAAAAAAACCGAGTACTGATCTCTTCAAAATAGGGTGAAAATTGCGCAATTAATCACCACGCATGGCGTCGGCTCCTATCGAGAAAAAGTACAAGCCATAGTACCGGCAGTGCCCGCGTCAGGCAGTGATTGCAGCTTGCTTAGAAATTGCTACAAAGCGAAGAGGTTACAGCGGGATAGCCAAGCAGATTGGCACCTTGGTGGATGGCTACGCCCAATCCATCATCGGTGCGACGGAGAAGCGGCGGGAGAGTGGGGCGAGTTGTAGAGGCATTGGGGGAATCTGGATCAGAGGGGCGAAGGCGAGGGAGTTTATCAGAAATGGGGTTGGGCAAAATCTCAAGTGTTGCAATTGTGTAGTTACATTCGCTGATGGGGCTGACACTGAATGTCTGAGTATGGTGGTCTGCCCCATTTTTTTATAACTGTGTAGTTAAGGGAGGTTAATCCAGTTTTTACTGGCAATGGAGTTGATTATTGGAAAGCTGTAGGTTTTCATGTTGGGGTATTTCTGTTTTGCATCTGTAATAAGTTCGTTAAGTGGTTTCTTAAAGGATGAGAGTACTTTGATGAAGTCCCATACGACTTTTTCGTCGACAGCTTGATGTGGTGTGTTATGTATGGTTAGTAATATTCGCTGCAGAGCGTATTTCGGAATTGTGTTTTGTAAAATGGCAAATAAGTTAATGGCGGTGTAAAGCTCTTGGTTTATCGCGGGTGTCGGAGTGCTTGTCTGGCATGAGGTGGATGTAGTGGTATTGCTGGAAATTGTTCTGGTTGTGGGTATTGAGAGGTGTTGAATCGGGTCGATGAGCGCAGGAAGCTCTTGTTTTATTATTTTTAGAAAGCTTTGTGCGCAGCTTTTTCCTACTGAAAAAAATCCTTCGTCTTTTGCGACTGTTTTGCTCTGGTAGTGAAAAATAGTGTGCTCGCCCTCAAGCTCCCTGCAGCACCCTTGAATTGTTTTGCCAGGCATTAACGCAATTCTCGAGATGACATTTATAGTGTATGTGCTGCAGATTTTGTTCTTTTTTGCGTCGCCTGTGCAGTTGTCTGTCAGATGAGTCATTTATTGATCCTTTCGCTTGTTGTAGGTGAGTCTGAAATATCTGGATTTTGCGCTTTGTGCGAGGCAATTTACTTTTGATATTGTTTGCTGATTTCCTTCCAGATGTAGCCGTATCTAAATTCCAGCCAGCGAATTAGTAGTTTGTCTCTTTGTCGTCGAAAATAGCTGCTTTCTCGAGCTTTTAATGTTTTTTCTATATCGGATTTGAGGTTTTCTAAATTGAAGGCAGACCATATTATTGGAATGACAGTTTCAAGATTGGTATGACAGACTGGCGCAACCTCATGATAAAGAATTCGTTTTATTTCTTCTGGGTCGTAGTCTTCGGTCTGACGTGCAATCGCTTCGTAATCAACCTCTGTATCAACAAAAGCGTCGGATAGCGCCCAATAAACGTAAGCGAGTTCCTCATCCGTCATTGAACGTCCCATGTCAAAAACTCCTCCAGTTCCTCATCAAAACTATCTGCCACATAGTCGCCGAGGATGCCTCCTGCTACGCTTCCCGCAATCACAACAGCGATTGCGCAAACTGGGGCGGCGGGAACGCACAGCATTGAGATACTCAGTCCAGCCAACGCGCCACCGGCGGCACCGCCACCTAGAATAATCCCTTGGCGACCCGCTTCTTTAGTTTTGTTGTCAGCTTTGTAGATTTCTGAGGCTGCGAAGGCAGCGGTGATGATCCAGGCGACTTTTCCCGTAACCTTCATCATCTTTGTGCCACGAGTCACTTTTGCGTTGTCTACCCCCGATTTTTTCAGGATCAGATAATGGACTTTAGATTTTTCTAAATCGGTCAAAAGGTCAAATTTTTTCTTGAATAATGAGTGGGCGTACTTATCTAGAGTGGTTTGCAATGTTGGGCCGTTGAGCTTGATGTATTCAGCAACAGCAACGCCTTGAGCGGAAGTGAATTTTCGATGTTCGCTCATGATGTTGTTACGCATTTCTTGGCAATATGCGACGCCATCCTTTGCGGAAACATTTCCTGCCAAGACTTCGCTCTCAACAAGTCGAGACATTTCCTTGATCTTGCTCTGATATTTCAATCGAGTGTCGGCGTCCTTGATAGCGTCAGTGGCAAAGCGTGCTGCTGCACCTTCCATCCCAGCAATCGCCATTTCTAGAGGCGAGCTATGTAGGTCGTGCTCTCTTTTCAAGACGTAACTGCCCGTGATGAGCATGGGTTCTGTCATGAGATGTTCCTTATCTCTGAATTTTGCCGAGAATAGTTTCTAGAAGGGACGGGCCGTTTTGGAGCTCATCAGTTCCGTAATCGATCGCGGTACAGGCTTTACCCGTTGGGTTGGAAAATTTCACGGTGTTTTTAGCGTCGAACACGCCTTGCATCTTCGACCCATCTTCAAAATGAGCTACGCAAGAAAGTCCTTCGTAACTTTCGGCAGCCGAGATCTTGAAACCAATCCAGTTTCCATGAACGATCATCGGGATAGGCGGGATAAAGGACGCAGGTGTATGCGAGTTACCAATGATCACTGTACCTGAGCCGCCAATGACAACGTCGCCATGACTTCCGGTAGTGCCAACAAGCGCAGCATTCTTGCCATTGATAAATACCGTGCCAGACACAGCTGAGGATAGTGCACTGCCACAGGTGCAAGTGTCGTCCTTTCGAGCAGCTGCCAGCCCATCAAAAAATACGTCGGGGGACCCGGAGGCGATGGCTTTCGCGCCGTGCCCGGGCATGGGGCAACTGGTGGGATCGGTAATGCGTGCGGCTGGCTTTGCCATGTTTGACTTCCTGTCATCGAATTAACCGTTGCGACTGTATCAGACTTACTTTGCTCGATGTCTGACGGCGAGGCGCTCGGATTTTCGTGAATTTAAACAGCAAAGGCTGCGCTTGTTTAAGTAAGTTGAGGCGGTGACGTCCAAGACCTACAACACCTTGCGCCACCCCCTACACGTAAGACAGAATCCGCCGGCTTGTGCGTCTAGCACGTAGGTTCTATCGTCCCCACATCACTGAAACCCAGTGATCGGGTTTGGTAGCCCGCTTCGTGTCTAGATGCATTGCATCACCAATTTCAGTCGCTTCCCCAGGACTCGGATTTCATGGTGGTCATGCGTGGGGCCCATTCGTGGGCGCCGGGTTCTAGTGCGACCGGTCTACCAACCCGCGTATGGCCGCCACCCATTCGTTTGGTAGCGAGGGTGGTGGCTCCTTTTAGTAATCGCGCTAGAGGTTCCATCTATGTTCAAGGTCACGCCCAACCCGCCAGAAACCGATCCGGCATCCCCGTACCAATCCCCCAATTCCAAAAAACTCCACGAAGCCGCCGAGCGCGCGCTTGATCATTATCTGCTGCCCGCCAGCCACATCATGTCCAGCGTCAACGAGCCTGAGCGCATGTACCTCGCCAACCCGAAGTACGACTCGGAATCCCTGCTGGCCAACGCCAGTGAAACGCTGAGTTCCGCCTCCGAAATGCTCAACAATTTCGCTGCGACGCTGGAGCCCGCGCATCGCAAAACCGCGCTGGGCATTGCGCAGGTGGTGATGCTGGGTGAGTTGGCGGTGAATCAGGCGTTGGATAACGTTGAGGTGAAGGCGTAAATCAGCTTCCTTTGTGGCGAACGGCTCAGCCGTTGCCACGGAGGGGCTGTTGGCGCTGAGTAAAGCCGCCGGGAGGAGGGCGGGCAAATGGACAGGGTGATGGCTATTTAGTAGCATGCCGCGCCTTTACTCAGGAGTCGCCGCATCATGGAAGCTACATTGTCGCAAGCTTGGTACAACACGCGTCCCGCCGTTGTCTTCATGGCCGTTTTTTATTGCTTTGTCGTATTGATTCAGGCCGGCCTGTGGGTGGCTCATGACGGGTTTCAGCAAGCGCGGGAAGGGGATATTTCGTTGCTGATGTTGCTGAATATTTGTGTAGTGGCGTTGTTGATGTTTGTCGGCGGCTTATTGCTGTTGGCGAGAAAGAAGATCAGTTCTCTGTGCTTTATTCTCGCGTTGATTCTGGGGATTGCCTTCTCTCTGTCGCAAATGAACAGCGGTTCGGTTGTGCATTTGCTTACCCTGCCAATGTTCAAAGAATATGCACTGGTGTTTGGTATCTGGGTGTACAGCCTGCAATTGCGTACGACGGGTTATTTTTCCGCTCGATGAGGCCATCCGTATTGCCCGTAGTGCCCTAGTGGCTGAATAGGCCGGGCGCTTGAGTGTCAGCTATTTACGTGAAGAGAATTTATGTCTGCTCCTGATAAGCCGAAGCTGCCGCTACAAGCATTTGTGATGTCGTGCCTGGTGGCCGGCTGGGGTCTGGTGTATGCCGGTCAGGTGAAGTGGGCGGTGCGTGTTGCCGCTTTGCTTTATCTGGGGGTGATTCTACTCGGTGTCTGCGGGGTGCCTGCCACGCCATTCGGCCTGTATGTCTTCGCTACGTTTATTGTCGTGGTGAAACTCGGCTCGGCCGCGGCAGCAGCAATATCGGTACGCAGAAGCGACCGTTCGGCGGCGAGTCCCAGCACCCGTTTCCATGTGCTTTACGTGGTGGCGCTGGTCATCCTCACGCTGGTGCTTTTCGGACCATTGCGAGGCCCGACACTGGGGTTCAAAACTTACTTGATCCCTTCCGGCTCGATGGTTCCGACCCTTTCGATCGGTGACTATATCGTCACCAAAATGCGCATCGACGCGCCGCAGGTGGGCGACATTGTGACTTATCGCTACAACGGCTCGGAGGCGGTCAAACGTGTGGCGGCTGTGGGTGGCGATACCTTGTCGATTGTTGACGGTAAGGTCATTCGCAACGGCGAAAACATGGGGCTGTTCTTTGCGCCGCCAGAGCGCGTGAAGGATCCTCGTTATCTGCAAACGCCGCAGACGGTGGTCGAGAAAGACCATGTTTATCTGCTCGGTGATAACCGCGATGTCAGTAACGACAGCCGCTTCATGGGCCAGGTCGCAGTCGAAGACATTACTGGCAAAGTCACCGGAATCTGGTTTTCATCCGATCGATCGAGGATTGGCACAGTCTTTCACTGAGAACAAAAGCCGTCACTCCAGGTGACGGCTTTCGCTTGCAGATCTAGCCAAACTGACTAGCCGACTCAACCGCAGATTTCGGCTTCCTCAACCGCGTCAACTGGTAAGCAATCGCCAACCAGACAAACCACCCCGGCATGACCATCAGCGCAATCCGCGTGTCAGGCCGCAACGCCAGCAATCCCAGCACGAACCCCAGAAACGCCAACGAGAACCAAGCCATCGGTACACCTCCGGGCATCTTGTAAGTCGACTTCGCATGCAGGTCCGGACGTTTTTTCCGGTAGGCGATGTACGACGCAAGAATGGTCGACCAAGTGAAAATCACCAGAATCGCCGACACGGTGGAGACGATGGTGAAGGCGGTCATGACTTCCGGCACGATAAACAGCACCAATACACCCACCAGCATCAACAGCGTGGTGAATGCCAGGCTCAGCAGCGGCACGCTGTTGCTCGACAGTCGGCGGAATATACCCGGAGCGTTGTCCTGATTGGCCAGCCCGAACAGCATGCGGCTCGATGAGAACACGCCGCTGTTGGCCGATGATGCCGCTGACGTCAGGACCACGAAGTTGACGATGCCGGCCGCTGCGGGAAACCCGGCGACGAGGAACAGTTCGACGAAGGGGCTCTTGACGGGGGAGACCTGTTGCCACGAGGTCACGGCAATAATGCAGGTCAGCGCCAGCACGTAGAACAGGATGATCCGCAGCGGAATGGAGTTGATTGCTTTGGGCAGGGTTTTCTCCGGCGATCGGGTTTCAGCGGCGGCGGTGCCGATCAGCTCGGTGCCGGCGAAGGAGAAAATCGCCATTTGAAATCCGGCGAAGAAACCGAACAAGCCGTTAGGGAACGCAGCCTGTTTGTCCACCAGGTGACTCAGGGACGCGGTGACGCCACTTGGCGAGACGAAGGAGCTGGCGATCAGCACGGTACTGACGCCGATCAGGGTTACAACGGCAATGATCTTGATGATCGCGAACCAGAATTCCACTTCACCGAACAGTCTGACCGTCAGCACGTTTAGCGCGAACAGGGTTGCCAGCATGCCGACGGCGGGTATCCACGCCGGTACGTCGGGGAACCAGTACTGGAAGAATCCGCCGACCACGACGGCATCGCCGATCACCGCCACGCTCCAGCTCAGCCAATACGACCAGCCGAGAAAGAATGCCGCGCGCGGGCCGAGGTAGGCACCGGCGAAGTCGGCAAAGGTTTTGAAGTTGAGGTTGGACAGGAGCATTTCGCCCATGGCGCGCATGACGAAAAACACGAACAGTCCGATGATCATGTAGATGAAGATGATCGACGTCCCGGAGAGGGCGATGATCTTTCCGGAGCCCATGAACAGGCCGGTCCCGATGGCGCCGCCCATGGCCATTAACTGGATGTGACGATTGCTCAGCGTGCGCTGCAGCGCGGGCTGTTCAAGCAGCCCGGAAGGGTTCGATTTCATTGCAAAACCTCTTGATTTTATGTTTTTGAGTTTTGGCAGAAAGTAGGTGGCGAGCGTTCTTGTTAGAGAGGCAGCGGCTAATCACAGCTGTGCCTGGAGGGTGAATGGCCGCCTCGTAAATGAGGCGGCGATTACCAATCAACCGACGGTACGCAGACGCGAGGCTTTGGCCGGTTGCGGATCGAGCAGTTGGAAAAGGTTTTTGATGTTGGCCGGCGTCGGCACCAGGTGGATGCGCTGGCCGATTTGTTGCGCCTGAGCCAGATCTTTCAAGTAGCGCAGTGACGAAAAGTCTTCCAGGGCAAAACCCACCGAATCGAACACCGTCACCTGCGTATCGTTTTCGCGTCCGGCCACTTCGCCCTGCACAATCCGGAAGAATTCGATCACCGGGGAATCGGCTTCCAGTTGCTGAATGTCGCCTTCAATGCGGGTTTGCGGCTCGAACTCGATGATGACCCGGGCGTTGCGCAGGATGTCGGCGTGCAGTTCGGTTTTGCCCGGACAGTCACCGCCGACCGCGTTGATGTGCATGCCGGGCTCGATCATTTCGGGCGTCAGAATGGTTGCGTAGGCTTTGTCGGCGGTGACCGTGGTGACGATGTCCGCACCCTTGACCGCGTCCTTCACCGAGCTGGCCAGAATGACCTCGATGTCCGGGAACGCCGCGAGGTTGTGCTTCAACTTGAGTGACGCATCGCGATCAATATCGAAGATGCGGATTTCGCTGATGCCCAACATTTCATGAAAGGCCAGTGCCTGGAATTCACTTTGCGCTCCATTGCCGATGAGGGCCATCGAGGTCGCACCGGGGCGAGCCAGCGATTTCGCGACTAGCGCGGAGGTTGCGGCGGTGCGCACGGCGGTGGTCAGGGTCAGTTCGCTGAGCAGGGTGGGGTAGCCGCTCTGCACATCCGCCAGAAGCCCGAAGGCCATGACCGTGAGCAAATTCTGCTGGCCGTTGTTCGGGTGGCCATTGACGTATTTGAACGAGTACTGCTGGCCGTCGTCGGTGGGCATCAATTCGATCACGCCGTCTGCCGAGTGATTGGCCGTGCGCGGCGATTTATCAAACTGCGCCCAGCGTGCGTAGTCCGCTTCGATGTAGCCGGCCATTTCGCGGAGGGCGCGGCGGATACCGACTTGGGTGAACAGGCGTGCAGCATCATCGACATCAATAAAAAGCGTCATGTATTTGTTCTCCGATCCAGACATTGAAAGGCTGTAGAGCGCGGGGTGGCTCAGCTGCGTTTGCTCTCGAAACCGTGCAGCACGTTGACCGCATTGATGCCGATTTCATCAACCATGTAGCCGCCCTCCATGACGAACAGGGTCGGGCAGCCGACGCTGGCGATCAGTTCACCGATGCCGATGAAATCCTCGCTTTCCAGCAGGAAGTGGCTGATGGGATCGTCCTTGAACGTGTCGACACCGAGGGAAATCACCAGCACCTCAGGCGCGAACTGCTGGAGTTTTTTGCAGGCGTGGAGCAAGGCGTTGCGGTAACTCTCCCAAGTGGTGTTTTTCGGCAGGGGATAGTTGAGGTTGTAACCCTCGCCGACACCCGCGCCGACTTCGTGGCTGTACCCGGAGAAATACGGGTAGGACACCGCCGGTTCGCCGTGCAGCGACACGAACATGACGTCGCTGCGCTGGTAAAAGATGTTTTGCGTGCCGTTGCCGTGATGGAAGTCGACGTCCAGCACCGCGACACGTTTGGCGCCTTGGGTGATGGCTTGTTGCGCGGCAATGGCGGCGTTGTTGAGGTAGCAATAACCGCCCATGTATTCGCGCGCGGCGTGATGACCGGGCGGGCGGCACAGGGCGAAGGCGCTGTCGTGGCCTTCATCAAGCAGGGCCAGGCCAGTGAGGGCGATGTCGGCGCTGGTTTTCACCGCTTGCCAGGTCGTCGCGGTGATCGGCGAACCGGCGTCCATGGCATAGAAACCGAGCTTGCCGTCGATGAACGTTGGCACCTCTTCGCCGGCCAGATCGCGCACCGGCCAGACCAGTGGCAAGGCGTCGTGAGTGCGACCGGTTGCGCACCATTCGCTCCAGGCAGTTTCCAGAAAACTGACGTAGCGCTCGCTGTGCGCGTTGACGTAGCACGAGCGATCAAACGCGCGCGGTTCGACGATCTGGCCAAGGCCGACCTGTTTCACGCGATTGTGCACGGTGTCGGCGCGACTCGGTTGTTCGAACGAGGGCTTGAGCACGCCGTCTTTCAATTCGGTGCCGTGGTGCAACCGGTGGGAATCACTGAAAACTGTAAACATTCTGCGCATCCGTTAATGTGAGCCAGTGCAAATATTCTGTTCCGGCTTGGCTGCGCTTTCTTTGCTTTGTGTTCGTGATTCAGTCGATTATTCGGGCGTTTTTACTCAGGAATGGTGTCATGCAGAAAAAAATATCCAAACGCATTAGCCTCGACGAGACCGACCTGGCGATTCTTGAGTTATTGCAGGAGGACGCCAGTATTTCCAACGCTGAACTCAGTGAACGGCTTTCGCTGAGCCTTACGCCGTGCTGGCGGCGGCGCAAGCGCATGGAGGAGGCCGGGGTCATCAAGGGCTATCAGGCCAATCTGGATCGGCGAATGCTCGGGCTGGATATCATGGCGTTCGTGCACATTCGTTTTTCCACCCACGCCGATCACGCGCCTGACGCCTTCGAGGCGGTGATTGCGCAATTGCCGGAGGTGGTGGCCTGTCACAAGATCACTGGCGATGCCGATTATGTGTTGCAGGTATTGGCGGAGGATCTTGATAGCTACAGCGACTTTATCGAGCAGGTGCTCCGGCGTCAGGTGGGGATTGCTTCCATTCAGTCCAGCCTGGCATTGCGCGAGGTCAAGACCGGTAGTCGTATCGCGATTCCCAAGCCGGCAAAGGATTGAGTCGCCAGGCTTTTGAATCCGCATTTTCAGCTGCGTTTTGCGCCAGTAGCGATGTGCCATAAATCGTGATGGCAATGCGTCATCACGCTGCTCAAAAAGTTCAACGGTTATACAAAAATATAAAGTTGTACAAGTTTTCGTAAAATTTATAGCATCCCTCCAGACACCTTTGCTGAATCGATAAATCCCGCGTGCAGACGCCGTTTGCGACGTGATGGATTTGTCTGCCGATGCTCGCGTCGGATTTTTCTTCGACGCATCAACAGCATCGCTTTTTGCATTTCCGGGACAGCTGGAGAGTCCCGTATTACGCCTTGGATGACGACCCCCGAATGTCTGGACGGTGACTGTGGTTACCGGAGATCAATTTTTTGTGCCTGGCGTTACACGTCAGGGCGTTTGAGGCTGAATATGGCAGTAGCATCGAATTTCCTGGGTGACATCAAAGTTTCCCGCAAGCTGGGAACCGGTTTCGGCATTCTTTTGCTGGCGGTTTTGGCGGTTGCCTTTATTGGCTATAACAGCAACAGCGTGCTGGTTGATCGCTTGAGTACGACGCGCCTTATCGGCAAGTTGAATGACGCTACGCAAGATATGCGTTTGTCCGAGAAACAGTACGAAGCCGCCGCTGACGCCGCATTCGCTGAATCTTATAACGCTCAGTTGAATGTCTTGCTGGGCCTTGTGAGTAAGGCGCTGGACACCTTGACCCGCGCTGAGAACCAGCAAGCCTTGAAGGCTTTGCAAACCACGATTGTTGCCTACGATCAGAAGGTCAAGCGGCTGATTGCTGCCGATCAGTCGACCACGGATGCCCTGAAACCGCTGACTGCACTGTCGGACAAGTACGCGCAAACTTTTGCCGGCATGCTTGAAGGCGCCACGACCAGTGCGCTGGCGTCTGCCGATGGCGAGCGCGTTCGGGAGCTGCGCACGGTGGCCGACTTGCGCAATGGCATGACCCTGTTTCGCCTGATGCTGCGTCGTTACATTGCGGTGCCCAACGACGTGAACAAAAACCTGCTGATGGAGACCATCGATACCTTCTTGAGTGATATCACCAAGGCGCGTACCAGCCTGCCGACGGCCCTGTCGAGCCAACTGGAAGAAGCGTACGCCGGCATGCGGCGTTATCGCGAAGTATTGGTGCAAGTGGCCGGGCTGTTTGAGCAGAAGCAGAACATGCGCGAGCAGGTCGACCAGGAAAGCAAGGCCATGGACAAAATCATGAATGGCCTGATGGACACTCAGCAGCGCCTGGCGCTTGAAGATCAGCACTCAGCCTTTGTTCAGATCGCCGTATTGACCGTGTTGGCGCTGGTGATCGGGCTGATTGCTTCGGTGGTCATTTCGCGGCAGATCACTGCGCCGCTGGCGCTGACGGTTGAACTGGCTCGACGTATTGCCAAAGGCGACCTGACGGTACAGGCCAAGTCTGCGCGCAAGGATGAGTTGGGCGATCTGCAAAATGCGATGCAGGACATGGCGCAGAACCTCAATACGCTGGTGCAGGGTATCGGCCATGGCGTCACGCATATTTCCACCTCTGCGGAAAAGCTCTCGGCCATGAGCGAACAGACCAGCGCGGGTGTGCGTCAGCAAAAAAGCGAAGTGGATCAAGTTGCCACGGCGATGCATGAAATGGCTTCGACCGTGCAGGAAGTTGCGCGTAACACGACTGACGCGTCCGCTGCCGCGACCTTGGCTGATCAACAGGCGCGCCACGGCAGTACGGTGGTGAAACAGGCGACGGTGCAGATCAGTGAGCTCGCTGTGGCCATTGAAGAGTTAGGCGGCGCGATGAATGTGCTGTCTCAGGACAGTGAGCAGATCGGCAAAGTGATCGATGTGATCAAAGCCGTCGCGGAGCAGACCAATTTGCTCGCGTTGAACGCCGCTATCGAAGCAGCGCGGGCGGGCGAGCAGGGGCGTGGTTTTGCCGTGGTGGCAGACGAAGTGCGTTCACTGGCTCAGCGCACGCAAGACTCGACCAAGGAAATCGAAGCGCTGATCGTCACCCTGCAACAACGCACGCAAGCAGCCTCTACGCTGATGACCTCCAGCCGCGAGCGCACCCTCGATACGGTGGTGTTGGCGCAGAAAGCCGAATTGGCAATTACCGAGATCAACCAGTCCATCGGTACGATCCAGGAAATGAGCCTGCAGATCTCTGCCGCAGCCGAGCAGCAAAGCGCCGTGGCCGACGAAATCAATCGCAGCATCGTCAGTGTGCGTGATGTGGCCGACCAGTCGGCTGTCGCCAGCGAAGAAAGTGCGGCAGCGACGATTGAGTTGGCGTCGCTGGGGCAGGACTTGCAACGCATGACCGCGCATTTCCGCACCTGATTAGCGGATGAGCCCGCGGCGCCCGCGCCGTTGGGCTTTAGCCGGAACAGCAGTTTCTTTATCGATAACCAAGGAAGGTTGCTATCCCGTTACCGGGGTTGTCATGACCTATTTTGCAAAATCATTCTCCGCTCCCGAGGCGTGTCAGGGCTGTAAAAACAAAGGCGTGCCGGATATGGATTTCGCCTTCGCCTTTCAGCCTATTGTGGACTTGCGCGATCAAACGACCTTTGCCCATGAAGCGCTGATTCGCGGCGTGAATGGCGAAGGCGCAATGTCTGTTTTCGAGCGGATCGACGATCAAAACTGTTATCGATTCGATCAACTGTGTCGTGTGCGGGCTATTTCATCGGCTGCGAGTTAGGGGGGCTCAGCTCAATTGTTTGAGGTGCGCCGAAAGCTCTTTCCACGCGTCCCCATAGTTAAACCGCAACCAAGCGGTGTGCAGTCGATGAAGCTGCCGTCGCATCCAGCTGTTTTTCTTCGCCAGCAGCATGTCCTCGATGTCCTGATTCAACTCGTCGGCTTTGAATCCTGTCCAGATCGGCGGCAGTGGGCCGGCGAGGTTCCAAGCGCAGACGACGGCGACTTCTGAATAGAGGATGTCTTTGATCTGTTCCGGGTCGTAGCCTTCGACTTGTCTGGCGATGTAGGGGTAATCCACGGCGGTGTCGACAAAGATCCACGACAGGGCGTCGCGGATTTTGTAGAGCTCGGCAGGGCTCAGTTCACGTCTCAGATTCGGGCGCTCCATGCGCTAAACGTTATTAAGACGTTCGATAACAGGGGCCAGTGCCGGGCGCTTGTTCTGCCATTCAGCTTTGGTAATCCCCAACAAAACCACGTCAATCCGAACGCCTTCCTTGACCACGTTCTGCCGCCGAACACCTTCCACTTCAAACCCGAACTTCTGATGCATCTTCACCACCGCCGAATTCACCGCCAATACTTCGCAATTCAGCTTCTCCAACCCCGCCACATCAAACGCGTAATCGAGCATCCAGAACTCGACCAAACTGCCCAGCCCCTTACCCTGCAACCCAACGTCCAGATAAAACGCCCAGTCCGCCGTTTTATGCAGTTCGTTGATCGCATTCAACGAAACAACCCCAACTGCTTGTTCATCCTTGATCACCACAAACACTTGTTGCCGTGGATTGCCCTGTAAAGAAGTCAGCCAGTTCGCATGTTCCTGTTCGGTGATTTCATGGGAGGTGTACATGAACTTGCGCACGTCTTCCTGATTGCGAAGTGTGCGCACATGGGCCTGGATGGCAGGGCTGGCGTCGGTGAGGGGGAGGAATTGCATGGGGATGTCCTTGTCTGGCGGTCTGGCGATTCTGAACCGGCGCTGTCGATCAGGAAAGTTTCATGTTGCGGTGTGTGGGGCAGGCCTAGGATGTTGGCACAAGATCGTCGCTTTTTATCCCGAGGGGAATCGTGCCATGCGCCTGAATATCGTCAAAGTGCTGTTGATTGCTGCTGCGATGTCGGTGTTGAGTGCTTGTTCGGGGGCAGGCGGGTTGACGACGACCAGTTGTTTTTCGGCGGATTGTCAGTCGCTGGACGGGCGTAGTAATGCGACGACGCTGAAGTTCGGCGGGAACAGTATTGGCAGCAGTCTCAATCAGTACAGCTCCGGGATGCTGCATGACGATTGAAGTAGACGGATGAATTGTGGCGAGGGAGCAAGCTCCCTCGCCACAGTTTCGGTGGCTTCACTGAAAAAAAAGGGGGGGGGCGCTTCGCGACCCATCGGGGATAAATCCCCTCGCCACAGGTTCAGTGTTCTTACAGATAGTGCTTGGAGAAACCTGCCATTTTCTCTATCGCCGGGCAGCGAGGCCAGTGAATCGCTGAAAAAGCTCACTGAGGCAGCGCAATCCATTCGCTCAGGGTTTTCTGATATTTCCCGGTGACCTTGCTCAGGTGCAGCCACTGATCGACGTAGAGTTTCCAGCTGATGTCATCGCGTGGCAGCAGATAAGCCTTTTCGCCGTACTGCATGTATTGGTGCGGATTGACCGCGCACAAACCGGGTTTGAGCTTCTGCTGATACAGCGCTTCCGAGGCGTCGGTGATCATCACGTCAGCCTTGTTGTCGAGCAGTTGCTGGAAGATCGTCACGTTGTCGTGCAGGGCCAGTTGCGCTTTGGGCAGGAAGGCGTGGACGAAGGCTTCGTTGGTGCCGCCGGCCGGTTCGACCAGGCGCACGTTGGGCTGGTTGATTTGTTCAATCGTCTGGTACCTGGACTGATCGGCGCAGCGCACCAGCGGGATTTTGCCGTCGGTGTCGAGGGTGTTGCTGAAGTAGGCCTTTTTCTGCCGCTCCAGCGTCACCGAAATCCCGCCCATGCCGATGTCGCACTTGCCGGCCTGCATGTCCGGCATCAGGGTTTTCCAGGTGGTCTGCACCCATTCGACTTTGACGCCGAGGCTGTCGGCCAGCGAACGGGCCATGGCGATGTCGATACCTTCGAAATCACCGTCGTCGCGCTTGAAGGTGTAGGGCTTGTAGTCGCCAGTGGTGCAGACGCGCAATTGGCCTTGTTGCTGGATGCTGTCGAGGTGTGAGGTCTGTTCTGCTGCCTGAACGCTGAAGGTCAGGGGCAGGGCCAGCAGAGTACCGAGCAAGAGTGTGGTTTTTGTCATGTCCGTCGGGCTTCAAAGGGATCGGAGCGAGAAGTTAACCACGTTCTCGGCACTGATCCCTATCGCGGAAGGCGCTTACAGGCCCAACCCCTCCTGCACCACCTGCAGCAAATTGTTTTCCGTCAGAGCAATCGCATCCAGTTCCTGCCCGGTTTCAACGGTCTGCAGCCACCAATGGCTTTCGCCGTGTTCATCGACGGTGCGCAGCAGGTAAGTGTTTCTGTCTGGCAGGGTGATTTGCACGCGTCCGGCGCCATCTTCGGTAAAGCGGGCGATGGGATCAAATGTCAGGCTTTGGTTGTTCGCATCTATGACCAGTTGGTCGATGGCGTAATCGTGAGATTCGCCATCCGGGGAGGTTTCGCATATGTGCGTAGGATTGCGTCGAATCTTCAGGCCGACTTCGGTCACCGGTTGCAGCCATGCTTCGATGCGGTGGTACAGGTCGTAGACCTGCGCCGGCCAGCAATCGATCTCCAGTTCCGCGCAGGTGATGTCGTCCGCGTGGGTGTGCCGGGTTTGCTTGAGCTTCGCGGCGAGTTCGTCTGCTTTACTCATTTCAGATCCCTGTGTTTGATGTCTGCCTGTTAATCGTAGACGTTTCAACGGGGTAGGGCGTTGCCTTGCGTCATGCGCCTGCAACACAAGCGTGTCCAAATCACCGCTGACCACGTCTGGTCAGCAACGAAAACCACGGACGCAGGCGTCCCAAGGAGCGGGTACATGAAAAAGCTGTTTACAATTTTGGCGGTGATTGCGCTGACGGCCGGTAGTATCGGCCTGAGTTCGGCGCGGCAATCGCAGTCGAGCAAAGCGCAGGCGGAATCGGTGGCGGGGGTGTTCGATTACTACCTGCTGACGTTGTCCTGGTCGCCGACCTTTTGCCTCACCCACAAGGACGATGTGCAATGTTCCGGCAAGGGTTACGGCTTTGTCCTGCACGGTTTGTGGCCGCAATACGCCAAGGGTGGCTGGCCGGAATCCTGCCCGCCGCTGACCACGCTGTCGGCGGCAGAAAGCAGCAAAGGCCTGACGCTGTTCCCGACCAAGAAGCTGCTCGATCACGAATGGTCGAAGCACGGCACCTGCAGCGGCCTCGGTGCGATGGGTTATCTGGATGCGGCGGATAAAGCCGTGGGCGCGGTGAAAATTCCTCAAGAGCTGCAACCGTTCAGTACTTCGTATTACTTCGAGGCGCAGGAAATTTCCGATCTGTTCCGCAAAGCCAACCCGGGGATACCGGCGGATGGCATCGCAGTCATTTGCAGTGGTCCAGAGTTGTCGGAAGTGCGGGTGTGCATGGGCAAGGATTTGCAGTTTGGCGCGTGTGGCAAGGGTGTGAAGACTCAGTGCCGGGCGGGGGATATTCGAGTGCCGCCGTCGCGTTGATTTGACTCAAAGTCGAGAAGACAAACACTAAACTTGTTGCGAGGGGGCAAGCTCCCTCGCCACAGGGTTTTGGTATACCGGAGTATTTTGCCGGTCTTAACGCTGTTTACAGGCGTCCAGCGCTTGCTGATCTTTCAGGTCAGTGGCAATGCCTAACCGATATTTGCAGTAATCAATAACCTGGCGCTTCTCTTCGTCGTCAAGTTCGGACAAGTGCTTGTCGTCCCTTTCATACGCAAAAATGTTCACAAAGTGCATTTTCAGTGTCGGGTGTTTCTTGAGAAAGAAGACCTTTTCGGGATCGGCATCTTCCATCTTTTCGTAATAACCTACGAACAGTGCCGCAGCCAGTGCGAGCGCTGCAAAAAATATCAGAGACCTCATAAGCAGGGCGGCCGTAATGTGCTGAACAAGGGGCGCCTTGAAGTGGTTATCGCGGCAATAAGGCAAAACTCTATCAGTGTTTGCTCCGGGTTTTCGCGAGCCTGACGGCATACGTTCAAAAAAAGTTGTTCAAAACAATCATCCAAATGCTCACCGCGCCGATAGGTATGGAATTGGGCGTGTGCCGATGCCACTTGTTTGCCGTGTACATCCGCGTGAACTACGCTCACAAAATATAAGGGTTTCGGGCTTGCGCCCTTGTCGTACCTGCCCAGGACACGGTTTTGCCTATCCCCATTCACGATCCACATCAGGCTCCCGGCACGCTTAAACGTCTGCCGCTACGCAAAGCGGCGGCGCTGTTTATCGTTGCGGTGTGTCTGTGCCTGTTCGGTTTGCTGTATCTGCAACTGGAGCAGTCGCGGCGCCAGGATCTGGCGGTGGCGCAAATGGCTTCGAGCAACCTGACCCGGGCGATGGCGCAGCAGGCCGAGGACACGTTCCTGGCGGCGGATCTGGTGATGACCAGCCTGGTCGACTGGATTCAGGACGACGGTTACGGCGCGGCGCAGCGGCCGCGTCTGCAGAAGACCCTTGCCCGTCGCGTGCAGCAATTGAATCAGTTGCACGGCATGTTTCTGTTCGACCGTCAGGGTCAGTGGGTGATTACCTCATTTGCCGATCTGCCCCGTGGCAATGGCGTGGCTGATCGCGAGTACTTCAAGTTTCATCAGCAGAATGCCTCGACAGTGGCGCACATCGGCCCGGCGATTCGCAGCCGCGAGAACGGTGAGTGGATCATCCCGATCTCCAAACGCGTCAATGACCGCGCCGGCAATTTTCAGGGCGTGCTGATGGCCGGGATCAAGATGGCGTACTTCGACCAGTTCTTCGAAAGCTTCAGCCTTGACGACAACGGCATCATGTTCCTTGGTTTGACTGACGGTACATTGCTCGCGCGGCGGCCGTTTGATGAGTCATTGATTGGCACGTCACTGACCCAGGGCGAGATCTATAAAAAGCTGTTGCCCAACGCCGCGGCCGGTACGGCGATGATCAATTCGGTGGTCGATGGCATCACTCGTTTGTATGGCTATCGGCAACTGGCGTCGTACCCGCTGGTGGTGTCTGCCGCGACTTCGCGGGACACGATTCTCAAGGGTTGGTACGAGCGTGCGTTCCAGTCATGCGTGCTGGTGGCGCTGGTGATTCTTGGCGTCGGGCTGTTCGGCTGGGTGTTCATCCATCAGGTGCGCGATGGCGAACGGATCGAGAAGAACCTGCGCAAGGCACAACGGGCGCTGGAACAGATCGCGACCCACGACAGCCTCACCGGGCTGGCCAATCGGCGCCTGTTCGAACGCTCGCTGGAGATCGAGTTTGCCCGGGGCGCACGGCAGGTCAGCCCGGTCAGCCTGATCATGCTCGATATCGATTTTTTCAAGCGTTACAACGACGCCTATGGGCATGTGGCCGGCGATCAGTGCCTGACCCAGGTTGCGCAAGTGCTGAGGAATTGCTGTCAACGCAAGTCGGATCTCGCGGTGCGCTATGGCGGCGAGGAGTTTGCGGTGTTGTTGCCCGATACCGACATCAACGGCGCGCTGGCGATTGCCGGGCAGATTCGCCGCAGTGTGATCGACAAGCGCATCACCCACAGTGGTTCACCCACCGGTTATCTCACCGTAAGCCTGGGCTGCTATGCGTTTATCCCCAATGGCAATGACAACCCGGAAGTGTTTATCCAGCGGGCGGATGCGGCGTTGTATCAGGCGAAAAATGCCGGGCGCAATCGGGCTGCGGTGCTGTCGCTGGATGGCGGCATCGGGGAATTGATGCGCTCTGACCGCTGAATGACAAACCAGCTCCCACAGGGGTTTTCATTGAGTCCGGATTGGTAACTCAGAAACCTGTGGGAGATTTTCACCACGGATGGCTCTTGTTCGTTCAGCCGCCCGTGCCACCGCCTGCGCCGCCCGTGCCGCCACCCGCCGAACCGGTGCCACCACCGGCACCCGAGCCCGAACCGCTGGCGCCGCCATTGGTGCCGGTGCCGCCGCTTCCACTGTTACCGCCAGAAGGCGCGCCCGGGGTGTTGTCCGGTGGCATTGTCGAGCCGCTGGTGGCGCCGGATTTGGTGCCGGTGGCATCAGCGCCGTCGTTGGCCGCGAAGGTAGCGGCGGAGGCCGTGGCCAGCAGGCCGGCGAGCAATAACGAAGTAAGTTTGCGCGTGATCATGGTGCGTCTCCAAAAAGGGGATTTACCTGATATTGGTCTGACGCGCCGAGGACTTGGTGCCGACAGGGTGACGAGCGGTCAATCGAGTGGCCTCCTGATCTTCTGGAATATTGGCTATTTGCCGAACCACTCGCCGGGACTAACGTAGTCACACATTCACTTGCCCCGGAAACCCGCCATGAAAGCTCGCACCGATTTCTACACCGCTTCCCCGGACGCCATGAAAGCGATGATTGCCCTGGAAACCGCCGTCTCCAAGCTGCCGCTGGAAAAGACTCTGATCGAACTGGTCAAACTGCGTGCCTCGCAAATCAATGGCTGCGCCTTCTGCATCGACATGCACACGGCCGACGCGATCAAGGGCGGTGAAACCCCACGTCGTCTGTTCGCGGTGACTGCCTGGCGTGAAGCGCCGTTCTTCAGCGATCGTGAACGCGCCGCGCTGCTCTGGACCGAATCGCTGACCCAACTGAGCCTGACCCACGCCCCGGATGAAGACTACGACGTCGTCGCCGCGCAGTTCACGCCGAAAGAAATGGTCGACCTGACCGTCGCGATCAGCACCATCAACAGCTGGAACCGGCTGGCGGTAGGCTTCCGCAAAACCCCACAGATCTGACGCCAAACCGCAAAACAAAACTGTGGGAGCAAGCCCGCTCCCACAGGGTCAAGCAGCTTCGCGATTCAAATTAATGTGCGTCGGCACTCGGCGCGGCCGGTGGTTGTACCTTGCGCATCAAGGGCACCATCGCCGTGGCGATGACGAAGCACACCATAATCATCAGAAAGGTGTCGCCGTAGGTTTGCGTTTGCGCCTCGCGATAGGTCAGCAGCCATAACTGGCGCAGGCTGGCGGTGACGCCAATATCACCACTCTGGCCCAGCGTCGCGAGGTTACCGCCGACCTGCGTCAGCCACTGATTCATCGCCTCATTGCTGCTGTTCAGATGTTCGGCCAACCGGGTGAAATGCAGGTTGGTGCGATCATTGAGAATGGTTGCGCACGCCGCAATCCCGATCGCACCACCGAGGTTGCGCATCAGGTTGAACAAGCCCGACGCATGCTTCAGACGGGCTGGCGCCAACCCACCCAACGTCAACGTCACGGCCGGCGGCACCGCCAATTGCTGGGCAATCCCGCGCAAGGCTTGCGGCAGCATCAATTGCCCCGCGCCCCAGTCGTGGGTGATCGGGCTGAACTCCCACATCGACACCGCGAACAGACCCAGGCCGATCATCATGATCCAGCGCAAATCCATGCGATTGGCCAGAAAGGCATACAGCGGAATCGCCATGATCTGGAACACCCCGGTGGAGAAAACCGCGAGACCAATGTCCAGCGCGCTGTAGCCGCGCACCCGCCCGAGAAACAGCGGCGTCAGATAAATCGTCGCGAACAGGCCAATCCCGGTGACGAACGAAAAGAAGCAGCCGAGGGCGAAATTGCGGTCCTTCAATGCGCGCAGATCGACGATCGGATTGGCCACGTGCAAGGTGCGGCCGATAAAAGCCAATCCCGCCAGGCCGCTGATCCACGCCGTGGTCAGGATGGTCTGGTCACTGAACCAGTTCCAGCGCGGGCCTTCTTCGAGGGTGTATTCCAGGCAGCCGAGAAACAGTGCGAGAAACACCATGCTCAGGTAATCCGCACCCTTGAGCAGCGACAGTTCCGGCTGATCGATTTTCACCAGCATCGGCACCGCCACGGCGACGAAAATCCCTGGCACCAGGTTGATGTAGAACAGCCAGTGCCACGAGGAAATATCGGTGATCCAGCCGCCGATCACCGGGCCCAGTGTCGGTGCCAACGACGCCACCGCGCCGATGGTCGCCGCAGCAATCACCCGTTGTTTGCCGGTGAAGAAAAAGAATGCCGTGGTGAACACCAGCGGAATCATCGAACCGCCGAGAAAACCTTGCAGTGCGCGGAAGGCGATCATGCTCTGGATGTTCCAGGCCACGCCGCAGAGCAGGCTGGCGAGGGTGAAACCCACCGCTGAGGCGCAGAACAGCCAGCGCGTGGAGAACACTCGCGACAACCAGCCCGACAGCGGAATCACGATGATTTCGGCGATCAGGTAACTGGTCTGCACCCACGCGGTTTCGTCGGTGCCGGCGGAGAGGCCGCCGCCGATATCACGCAACGACGCCGAGACAATCTGGATATCCAGCAGCGCAATGAACATGCCGATGCACATCGTGGCGAAGGCGAACACCTTGGTCGCGGTGGTCATGTCCGCCGCGTTGAACGGCTGCGCGGGAGCGGCGAGGGTAGCGCTCATGGTGCGACGGCCACGGCGCTGGTTTCAGGCTGGGCGCGGGTGTCGACTTCGGCGGTCACCGACAGGCCCGGACGCAAGTGGCCGAGCACGCCATCGGCCGGGTCGAGGAGGATGCGCACGGGTACGCGCTGGACGATTTTGGTGAAGTTGCCGGTGGCGTTTTCTGGCGGCAGTACGCTGAACTGCGAGCCGGTGGCCGGGGCGAGGCTGTCGAGGCGGCCATGGAATTCCTGGCCGGCCAGTACGTCGGCGCGGATGCTCACGCGCTGGCCGGGTTTCATCCGCGCCAATTGGTCTTCCTTGAAGTTGGCATCGACCCACAAACCGCTGGCCGGCACCACCGACAGTTGTTGCGAGCCGGCCTGCGCGTAGGCGCCGACCCGTGCGCGGCGGTTGCCGATCACGCCGTCAACCGGCGCGCGCAGTTCGGTGTAGCCGAGGTTCAGCTGCGCCAGATCGCGTTCGGCGCGCGCTTGCTGGAGGGCGGCGCGGGCCTGTTGTTTTTGCGTATCGATCACTGCGAGTTGGCGTTGTGCGGCGAGCAATTCAGCCTGGGCGCGGGCGCTCAAGGCTTGGGCGGTTTTGAAGGTGGCGTCGGCGCGCTGGGCGCTTTCTACCGAGACGGCATTGGTGGTCACCAGACGTTTGTAGCGAGCGTTGTCGTCCCGCGAGCGAGCGGTTTCGGCACCTGCCGCATCGATGCCGGCGCGGGCCTGACCGATCACCGCTTGCTGAAGTTGCTCGGTGGCGTCGAGGTTGGCCAGCAGCGCCTCTTCGGCAGCCACCGCGCCCTCGGCTTTGGCGAGGTTGGCGCGATAGTCGCGGGCGTCGAGGCGGATCAAAACATCGCCAGCCTTGACGTGTTGGTTGTCGCTGACCAGCACCTCTTCGATGTAACCGGCGACTTTCGGCCCGATCACTGTGACGTCGCCACCGATGTAAGCATCGTCGGTTTCCTCGAGAAAACGCCCGGCGCCCCACCAGTGCACGGCATACACCGTGGCAAACACCAGCGCGATCAAACCGATGCCGGGAATCAACAAGCGTTTAAGCAGCGGCAGTTTAGTCTTGACCGGGACAGCGAGGTCAGGTTCGAGGGTGGGCATGTTGGTCATGGCGTAATACCTGCGGAAACGGGTCGTTATTACGGCTGTAATATGACGTAGGTAATATTTGGTGGCAATTTATTTTTGGCACCGATCGTCAGATGGCTCGCTGCGCCTTTTACCTAGCGCAAATTCAATTCATAGGGGAAACCCTGAGACGCGCCTAGCCCCTGTTTAATCAATTGTTTAAGAAGTGTAAGCACGGTAGGAAGCGTCTTGCATTTGTGAATAAGGGCTCCGACTATCACGATCATTGATAGGGTGGCATTACGCCATTTGATGATCGCAAGGATATTGCGTGCCGTATTCGCTTTGCGCTGCTTCTCGTCGTCGTTCCACGCGTTGCCCGCTGTTGTCGGCCTTTGTGTTGAGTGTGTGTGCCTCCTCGCTTGAAGCTGCCGAACCTGTCGCGCCGGGCCAGGAAGTGTTGCGCCAGCAGCAACAGCAACAGCGCGATCTGCAACAACTGCAACTGGAACAAAGAAAGCGCCAACTGGAACGCGGCTCGTTCGGTCCGGCACCCGCCACGCCGACGATGCCGCAAACCCTCACCCCCGATGAACGCTGCTGGCCGTTGAGCGGCACGCGTATCGGCGGCGTGACGCTGATCGACAGCGACAAACTCAACGCACGCATCAAACCGCTGCTGGCACCGTGCATGGGCGTCGGCCAGATCAATCATCTGCTCGCCACCATCACCGCGATCTACGTGGAGAAGGGCTACATCGCCAGCCGCCCGTATCTGGCAAGCGCTCCGGCGGCAGGGCAGTCGCTCGACATCATGGTCGACGAGGGCTACATCGAGTCCATCGAACTGGCCGATCAGAGTCTGCCGGTGTCGCTGGGCGGTGCGTTTCCGGGGATGCTTGGCGGGCCGCTGAACCTGCGTGATCTGGAGCAAGGCCTCGACCAGTTGAACCGCCTGCGTTCTGTCGATCTGACCGCCGACATCGCCCCCGGCAGTCAGCCCGGCGCCTCGCGGATCATTCTGCGTTCACGCACCTCCGGGCAGTCGCGCTGGGCCTTGAATGCGGGGTTCGACAACCTCGGCAGCGCCAGCACCGGGCGCGACCGCGATACGCTCAGCCTGAGCCTCGACAGCCCGCTGGAACTCAACGACCTGTTGAGCCTCAGCGCCAGTGACACCTTGAATCAGGGTGATCGTTACAGTCGCAACGCCAGCCTGTATTACGCGATTCCCTACGGCTACTGGACCTACAGCGTGTTCGCCAGCCACGCCGAATACCGCGCGCCGTTCAAACTGCCAAGCACGACTTTTCACAGCACCGGCATCACCGACCAGGTCAGCCTGCGCGCCGACCGTGTGTTGTGGCGCGACCAGAGCCGGCAGCTCAGTGCCAACCTGCAATTGGCGCACAAGGACGTCGACAGCTATCTGGAAAACGTGCGGCTGGGCATTCAGAGCCCGACCCTGACCGTGGCCGAAGCCGGGCTCAATCTGTTCTGGCTCGACCGTGCGGTGTGGAACCTCGACGTCAATTACGCCCAGGGCCTGCGCTGGTTCGGTGCCGATGACGACTCGCGGCAGCAGATCAACAACCTGCCCAAGGCGCAGTTCCACAAGTACCGCGCCAGCCTCAGTCAGTGGCGCAATGGTCAGTTCGGCGCGCAGACCTGGCAGTGGCAGAGCCAACTGAATTTGCAGTACAGCCCGGACCCGTTGCCGGCCATCGAACAACTGCTCGGCACCGACGATTCGGCAGTACGCGGCTATCGCGTCAGCAGTGCGTCCGGGGCCAGCGGCGCGATCTGGCGCAACACATTGCGGCTGCCGTTGCGCAGCGAATGGCCTGTGCAGATGACGCCGCGTATCGGCCTCGACCACGGCTATATCAAGGCCGATCACGGCGCTCAGGGCCAACGCCTGAGCAGTGCCAGTGTCGGGCTGAATCTGGGCTGGAAAAACTTCAGTGTCGATGTCGATTACCAGCGCGCACTCAACACGCCGAACGGTCTGCAACATGAGCCTGAAACCTGGCTGATGCGCGTCGGTTTGCAAATATGAGCGCTACATAAACCAAGAATGCAGTGAACAAACAGCCGTTGGATCTGAGCGTGACAGCCACGGCCAAGACTAAATCGCGCGACGTGATGCCGTACTCACATGGAGACGTTTTTATGCCAGCACACACCTTTGCATTTCATCTTTCGCCTCGGGGCAAATTGCGCTGGGCAATTGCCAGCCTGTTCTTCGCCGTGCACCTGCCGAACGCGATGGCCGGCGGTGTCGTGGTCGCGCCGGGCCCCGGTGGCACCGCGCAATTGCAGACCCAGGGCGGTGTGCCCATCGTCAACATCGTCGCGCCCAACGGCTCGGGCCTGTCGCATAACCAGTTCCTCGACTACAACGTCGACCGTCAGGGGCTGGTGCTGAACAACGCCTTGCAGGCCGGGCAATCGCAACTTGCCGGGCAACTGGCGGCCAACCCGCAACTGCAAGGGCAAGCCGCAAGCGTGATCCTCAACGAAGTGATCAGCCGCAACCCGTCGGCAATCAACGGCGCACAGGAAATCTTTGGTCGTCCTGCCGATTACGTGCTGGCCAACCCTAACGGCATTTCGGTCAATGGCGGCAGTTTCATCAACACGCCGAACGCCAATCTGGTGGTCGGGCGCCCGGAATTGAACGACGGCAAACTGCAAGGTTTGAACACCCGTGACGCCAGTGGTCAGTTGCAGATCCAGAGCGGCGGCCTGCGTAACGCCGAGGGCTCGATCAACCTGATCGCCCCGCGTATCGACAGCCAGGGCGCGCTTACTGCCCGCGATCAACTGAACATCACGGTCGGTCGCAATCAGGTTGATTACGCCAGCGGCCAAGTGAAAATCGTGGACCCGGCGGGCAACACTGGCGATCAGCGCATCGACGCCAGCCTGTTCGGCGCGATGCAGGCCGGACGCATCAACATCGTCAGCACCGCTGAAGGGGCAGGCGTGCGCGTTGGCGCAGTGCAAGTGGCCGGTCGTGATGGCGTGCAGATTCGTTCCGCCGGTGACCTCAATGTCAGTGGTGAGGCCGTGGCCAACAGCCTCGACGTAACCCGTGCAGGCATCCGCAGCAGCCAGGGCGATGTCGGTTTGCACAGCGGCAAGGACCTGACCCTGGCGGCCACCGATGTCAGTGGCCGCGACGTCTCCGTCGTTGCCAAACGCAACCTGACCCTGAGCACGGTCGAGAGCCGCAAGCTCCAGGAAAAGCGCGAGAACTGGAACAACAGCACCATCGGCATCACTTGGGAAACCTATGACCGCACCCAGACCGACAGCGAATCGCGTCAGCACGGCAGCCAGATCGTTGCCAGCCGCGACGCGACACTGTCCGCCGGCAAGGATGCCGAACTCAAGGCCGCCAAGGTTGAGGCAGCGAAGAATCTTGAGGTGAAAAGCGGCGGCGATCTGCGCCTGACTGCCGCCACCGAAAGCCACACCCAGACTGATCAGGGCAATCACCGCAAGCACCTGTGGAAAGCCGACTGGAACACCAGCAGCGAAGAGCAGCGCAGCATCAGCAGCCAGTTGAAGGCCGGCAACATCGCCCTGCAAACCGCCGCTTTGTTGCGCTCCGAAGGCGCCGAGCTGAACAGCTCGGGCGACCTGCAACTGGCCGGCAAACAGGTGGAAATCACCACCGCCACGCGCACCAATCGCAGCAGCGACAACCGCTATTCCGGTGATCTGGTCGGCGGTGGTTTCTTCGGCAAGACCGGCGATGCCGACAAGGGCCAGACCCAGCATCAGGGCAGCAAGATCAACGCCGCCGGCAAATTGATCGTCAAGGCTGACGATGTGCGCATCAGTGGCAGCCAGGTCCGGGGCGACACCGAAGCGAGTGTCATCAGTGACAAGGGTTCGCTGGTCATCGACGGCGTGCAGGACACCTCGCACAGCAACAACCATGACAAGGACAGCAAGTTCTTCGGCATCACCAAGGACGAGTCACGCCAGAACGCCAAGGACAGCACCACGGTGCGCAGCGAACTGGTGTCCGACAGCAACCTCAAGCTCAAGAGCGCCAAGGACATCGAAGTGGCCGGCTCGACGGTCAAGGCGGGCGGCGCGCTGACGGCGGACGCGGCGGGGGATGTCAACGTGCATTCGGCGCAGAACAGCCACGACAGTACTGACAACACGCAGACACGCGGCTTCGATGCTTACGCCAAAGAGCAAACGCCGGAGCAATATCGCGCGGGGATTCATTACGAAGACAAGCAGCAAACCGTCACTAAAAACGATGTCACTCAGCAGGGCTCAAGCCTCAGCGGCGGCACTGTACAGGTGAAGGCCGGCGGCGATCTGACCATCAAGGGCGGCGAGGTGAAATCCACCGCTGGCGATACCAGCCTGAGTGGCAAGAATGTCTCGTTGCTGGCGGAAGAAGACAGCCACAAATCCTCCACCGACAAGACCAGCACCGGCGGCGGTTTCTACTACACCGGCGGCCTCGACCGCGCCGGCAGTGGCGTCGATTTCGCCCACGGCACTTCGCAGGACACCACGAGCAAAACCACTGCGCAAACCAGCAGCGTGCAGAGTGCCGGTGGCCTGACCATCAATGCTGACAAACTTGCCACCGAAGGCGCGCAGGTCAAGGCTGGCACCGGTCTGAACATCGCGGCCAACGAAGTCGACAACCGCGCGGCGAGCAACACTGAAAGCAGCACTCACACCGAGAGCAACTGGTCGGCGGACATCGGCGCCAACGTCGAGTACAAAGACATCGCCCGACCGATTGCCGGTGTCGTCAAAGAGGTGTTGAACGGCAAGGTGCCGGACAAGGATGCGCTGAGCAATCTGGGTCAACCGAACGTCGGTATTGACGTTGCGATCGGCCATGGCAGCGCTGATAAAACCGAGCAAAGCAGCAACGCGGTGGTCAGCCGTTTCGACGGCGGCAGCGTCGATGTCAACGTCACCGGCACCTTGCGCGACCAAGGCACCCAGTACAACGCCAGCGCCGGCAAAGTGAACATCAGCGCCGACAAACTGGTCGCCGATGCGGCGAGCAACACCCACAGCAGCAGCGACAATGCAGTCGATGCCAAGGTCGATGTGCGCGTCTACACCAAAACCGGTGAAGACGTGAACGTCGCCGGCAGCGGCGCGGGTGGCAGTAGCCAGTCCGCCAAGGACAGTTCCAGTGCAGTGGTCGGCGGGTATGCCGGCAGCCAGGGCGTGAACATTAAAACCGCCGGTGACGCGCAGTTTGAGGGCAGTCGATTCGACGGCGGGCAGGGCGGTGTCAACATCAAGACCGGCGGCGATCTGGCGCTGAATCAGGCTACCGACCGCCAGCACAGCAACGAGTCCAGTCTGCGCGGCAATGCCTCGCTCACAGTCGGCACCTTGCCGGGCACCGACGGCACCAACGTCGACCTCGGCGCTGGCTTCCAGCTCGATCACACCGGCAAGCAAACCACTGACACTCAGGCGCACGTCGCGAGCATCAGCGGTAACGGCGTGCAACTGAGCAGCGGCGGCAATCAGGTTCAACAAGGCACGAAGATCGACAGCGCTGGCGCCATCGATTTGCACGCCGACGGCAAACTCGATCTGCAAGCAGCCACCAATACTCACGACGCCACCGGCAGCAATCTCGGCGGTGGCTTGAAGGGTGGTGGCAGCAAAACCAGCAGCGAGAAGAGCCGAGATCAGGGCGGCAATCTGAGTGGCAACTTCAACATCGGTCGGGTCAACGAGCACGCGCAAACCCTCACCGGTGGCCAACTCAGCAGCCAGAACGGTATCGCCCTGAGTGGTGATGCGGTTCATCTGCAAGGCACTCAAGTCGCAGCGCCAAACGTAAGCGTTGATGCGCAGAAGGGCGGTTACGTGCAGGAGTCGGCGCAATCCACCGACAACCGCAACAACTGGAATGTGGCACTGAATGCCGGTGGCAACCTGAGCAGCAAAACCCCAACCGCGGCCGATGAGAAGGCAAGCAGCGACCACGGTTTCAATGCCGGAGCCAAGGTGGGGGTGGATTACCTGCAGGGCACCACACAGCAGAACAGCCAGATCAAGGCTGACACGGTGGTGCTGAACAGCGCGGGTGATGCACAGCTGTCGGGTGCGCGGATCGAGGCGCAGAATGTCGGCGGCAAGGTTGCCGGTGACATGACTGTCGAAAGCCGTCAGGACTCGCAGACCCATGCCAAGGTCGATGTCGATCTGGGCCTGACTGCGAAGAAAAATCCACCGAGCGACAAGGAAAAACTCGCCGGCACCGACTACAAGCCGACCCTGAAAGCGCAGGGCGAATACGCGCACAAGGACAGCGTCAAGCAAGCCTCCGGCATCAGTGCCAGCCAGGGCGTGAACCTCAACGTCGGCGGCGCCACGCAACTGACCGGCGCGCGGATTTCCTCGTCCGAAGGCAAGGTTGATCTCGGTGGTTCGAAGGTCGGCAGCACTGATCTGAGCAACCTCGATTACGGTGTAAAAGCCGGGCTTGATCTGCCGCAGAAGAAGGAGGAAAACGCACCCAAGGTTTCCTTTGAAGACGGCAACCTGAAAGTCGGCCCGGTCACCCTGAGCGGCCATCTGAATGGCCAGCCTCTGCAAGCCGGGATCGACGAGAAAGGCTGATCCAACACCCGTAAGAGGGTGGGAGCGAGCTTGCTCGCGAAGGCGTTCGTTCAGTCATTCAATGAATGATTGGCATACCGTATTCTCGAGCAAGCTCGTTTGTTCTGGGTTCTAGTTTTGTTTTTGTGTTTGTCGGCTCAAGAAACTATCGTCTGGCACGCTATAGGGAAGCACCTCACATTAAACGTTCAGGGAGATAGTCAATAATGAGTTCTGGGATTGACTGGAAGGGGGATGTATTGCCGCTCGTCAAACAATTTCTTGTTTGGTACATCGGAAAGCCCAGCAGGAACTTCATTACGATCGGGGTCGTTTTCTGGGTTCCAGGAATACTTGATCTGATGGCGATGGCTTTCCAGGGCATTCTGGCCTTGATCGGGCATGCAGCCGCGCCTGTGGTACAGGACGATTTCGGCCCCTCGAAAATGCTCGGCACTGTTTTCATTGCATTGGGGGTCGCAATGACGATTTTTGAGTGGAGCCAGCCTCATTCAACCAAGGCCAATCGACTGAGAATTGCCAAAGCCAGGGGGCGGGTTCAACAGCAGCAGACGCTGCGCACTACCTTCAAAAACATCAACGACGTCGATCTGCAAATCGCGTTCCAGGACGCCTGGGGGCCGGTCAATGCTGATTCCCAACAGATCCGTAACGTGTTGAATTATAAAAAAAGCAATCCGGGTCTGGCCATGGATCGTTTTATCAGAGGGATGGCATTAGTCAAAGCCGACGGTAGCTGGTTTGCGTTGCGTTCGCGGCTCACTCCGGTAGCGTTCTGGATTTACTTCATCCTGATGATGGTCGCTGTCTGCGCGGCTGGCATTTGCCTGATCGTCTTCGGCGCGTCGCTGTTTCATCCCGAGCTGAAGCTCATTCCTGTCGAGGCGAAAGGTACTTTGGCGGTCTTGGGGTTACTGATCGGTTATTCAGTGTTTTTGTTCAAGGAGTTGGTGCTTGAGCTCGGTGGTGCCGTCAATCTGGTGCGCATGTAATCCACGCCGCCTCGTTATTGCACATGCTGGTGGCTGTTAGCGTAGAAAAGACAAGTTCGTCGGTGGCGCGGAATAAATTGCCGGGCTTAATAGGAAGCATTACTATTCACACCCTTTCCTCAGCACGCCGCCCATACCCCCATGCGTCCCCGCAGACCCGGCTTTTTCGAGCATTACGAAGAGTTGATCGGCACCTGGACTCGCCGCCTGCGCAATCGCTCGCAGGCCGAGGATCTGGCGCACGACACCTTTGTGCGGGTGCTTGAGTCCGATTCGACGGCGGTGCAGCAGCCCCGGGCGTATTTGCATCAGACCGCACGCAATATCGCGGTCGATGGCTATCGGCGCGAGGATCGACGCAGTGCCATGGAGTCGGAGGCAATCGATCATGGTGAGTCGTCGTCCGGCGACCCGGAGCATTACATGCATGCGATCCAGCTGGCCGACTCCATCGAACGGGCGCTCGCCGAGCTGCCGGTCAATTGCCGGAAGATTTTCGTCTGGCAGAAGATCGAAGGCCTGACCCAGGCAGAAATCGCCGAACGCCTGGGGCTGTCCAAGAACATGGTCGAAAAGTATATGATCCGCACCCTGCGGCATCTGCGTGATCGCCTCGACGGGTTGCAGTCATGAGCGGCCGTGCTTTTTCATCCCCAGCCAAACAGGACATTCCATGATGGATACTCGTGATTGCGCGTGCGGGCAAACAACGGTGCGCGATGATGCGGCTCGCTGGTTTGTGCGTTTGCAGGAGTCGGCTGTCAGTGCCGACGAGCAGCTGCGCTTCGATGCCTGGCTGAATGAACATCCGCAGCACCGTGCCGAATTTCAGTTGTTGCAAGGTTTGTGGTCAGCGGCGGATCTGCTGCCGGCGCCACGGCTCAAAGCTCTTATCGATACGCCACCGAGCCGTCGCGAACGGCGTCCGCTGCTGCGCTACGCAGTGGCGGCCAGTGTGCTGGCGGTGGCGCTTGGGCTCGGGCTGTTCAGCGGTTTGAATCATCCGGGCGGCTACAGCGCCGAATTCGCCACGGCGCTGGGTGAGCGCAAGCATGTGGCGCTGCCGGATGGCTCGGTGATCGATCTGAACAGTCGCAGCCGCTTGCAGGTGCGCTTTGAGAAGGATCGCCGGCTGATCGAGCTGACTGAAGGCGAGGCGATGTTCAGCGTCCAGCACGACAGCGCCCGGCCCTTCGTGGTCGAGGCCGGCAGCGGCAAGGTCACGGTCACCGGCACGCGCTTCGATGTGCGCCGCGATGTCACGCAAACCCGGGTCGCGGTGGAGCAGGGCACGGTCAAGGTGCAGGGGCGTCATACGCCGGACAATGAGTTCATCAGCCTGACTGCGGGCCTTGGCAGCTATGTCGATGCGCAGGGCAAAGTCGCGGCAGCCTATGCGGTCAATCCGGCCGAACTGACGGCGTGGCGCGGCGGCAAACTGGTGTTCACCAACGCCAGCCTCAGCGAAGTCGCCGCCGAAGTGTCGCGTTATCGCGAAAAACCATTGACCGTCGCCAACCCGACCGTGGCCAATCTGCGCCTGACCAGCGTGTTCAAATCCGACAACACCGACGCCTTGCTCAAGGCGTTGCCGAGCATCCTGCCGGTGGCCGTTCGCACCCTCGCCGATGGCAGTCAGGAAATAATTTCAAAATAAAATTCAGGTTTTTTTCGAGTTCATCGTCTTCCTGTTCAACTGCAACTGGTTTGCATTAACAGCCGCACACTCTTGCGATCCACAGGACTACGTTCGACGTGAAAACCACCACTGCCAACAACAAGAAATCCCCTTGGTTGCCGCTGGCCCTCGCGCTGGCGGTCAACGCTGCCATGCCTCTGGCATACGCTGCCGACGCCATTCATATCCGCGCCCAGCCACTGGGCCAGGCCCTGAGCGAACTGGGTCAGCAGACTTCGCTGCAAGTGTTTTTCAGTCCCGATCTGGTCGCCGGTAAACAAGCCCCAGCGGTGGATGGCGACATCTCTCCGGAACAGGCGCTGCGCCAATTGCTGCAAGGCAGCGGTCTGGATTATCAGATCAACGAAGGGTCGGTGACCCTGTCGCCCGCGTCGACTTCCGCTGCCAGCAATGGCCCGCTGGAACTGGGCGTGACCGACATCAAAGTGGTCGGCGACTGGCTGGGCGACGCCAACGCCGCCGTGGTGCAGAACCACCCTGGCGCACGCACGGTGATCCGCCGCGAAGCGATGGTCGAGCAGGGCGCGATGAACGTCAGTGACGTGCTCAAGCGTGTGCCGGGCGTGCAGGTGCAGGACTCCAACGGCACCGGTGGCAGCGACATCTCCCTCAACGTCGGTGTGCGCGGCCTGACTTCGCGGCTGTCGCCACGCTCGACTGTGCTGATCGACGGCGTGCCGGCGGCGTTTGCCCCATACGGTCAACCACAACTGTCGATGGCGCCGATTTCCTCCGGCAACCTCGACAGCATCGACGTCGTCCGCGGCGCCGGGTCCGTGCGTTACGGGCCGCAAAACGTCGGCGGCGTGATCAACTTCGTCACTCGGGCCATTCCGGAAAAAACCACCGGTGAAATCGGCACCACGCTGGAAACCACTCAGTACGGCGGCTGGAAGCACATCGACACCGCATTCCTCGGCGGCACTGCCGATAACGGCATGGGCGTGGCGTTGCTGTACTCGGGCGTCAACGGCAACGGTTATCGCGAGCGCAATAACGGTAACGACATCGACGACGTGCTGCTCAAGACCCATTGGGCTCCGACCGATCAGGACGATTTCAGCCTCAATTTCCATTACTACGACGCCAGCGCCGACATGCCCGGCGGTCTCACGCAAAAGCAGTACGACGACAAACCGTACGACTCGGTGCGTGACTACGACCAATTCACGGGGCGGCGCAAAGACGTGTCGTTCAAGTGGATCCGCCAGATCGACGAACGCACCCAGGCAGAAATCCTCACCTACTACACCGACAGTTTCCGTGGCAGCACCATCGCCGCCCGCGACCAGAAAACCCTCAGCTCGTACCCGCGTTCGTACTACACGCTGGGTATCGAGCCGCGCGTATCGCGTGTCTTTGATGTCGGCCCGACCACGCAGGAAGTCAGCGTCGGTTATCGCTATCTGAAAGAGGCGATGCACGAGCAGTCGAGCCGTGTGGCGCTGGTCAACAATCAGCCGGTGCTCACACCAACGTCCGATGGCCATGTGTTCCAGGACCGCACGGGCGGCACCGAAGCCAACTCGGTCTACATCGACAACAAGATCGACGTCGGCAACTGGACGATCACGCCGGGTATTCGCTTTGAACACATCAGCACTGACTGGCACGATCGCGCCGTGCTCGATACGGCGGGTAAACCGGTTCAGGAGAAAAACCGCAGCATCGAAAGCAACGAACCGCTGCCGGCGCTGAGCGTGATGTATCACCTGTCGGATGCGTGGAAGCTGTTCGCCAACTACGAAACGTCGTTTGGCAGCCTGCAGTATTTCCAGCTGGGGCAGGGTGGCTCGGGCGACCAGACGGCCAACGGTCTTGAGCCGGAAAAGGCCAAGACTTACGAGATCGGTACGCGCTACAACGATGACGTGTGGGGCGGGGAAGTGACGCTGTTCTACATCGACTTCGATGACGAACTGCAATACATCAGCAACGATGTGGGTTGGACCAATCTGGGTGCGACCAAGCACCAGGGGATTGAGGCGTCGGTGCATTACGATATGGCGGCGCTGGATCCGCGTCTGGATGGCTTGACTGCGAATGCCGGTTTTACTTACACCCGCGCGACGTATGAAGGCGAGATTCCGGGGTTCAAGGGGCGTGATCTGCCGTTTTATTCGCGTCAGGTGGCGACGGTTGGTTTGCGGTATGACGTGAATCGCTGGACTTACAACATTGATGGGTTTGCCCAGTCGAAACAGCGTTCGCCGGGTACCGGGGTGAATGCTGATGGCAGCTTTAACGGCAATTACATCACTGACGGCACGGCGGATGGGCAGTACGGCGATATTCCGGGGTATGTGACCTGGAACGTGCGCGGGGGGTATGACTTTGGGCCTCAGGTTTCTAACTTGAAGTTGGGGGCGGGGGTGAAGAACGTTTTTGATAAGCAGTACTTTACGCGTTCGAGCGATAACAATTCGGGGATGTATGTGGGGGCGCCTCGGACGTTCTTTGTTCAGGCTAGTGTTGGGTTTTGATTGGGGGCATATCCGTTGTTTTTTTTGGGGCGGCTTAGGGTTCCGCCCTTACGGCGGGTCACTTTTTCCAGACGCCGAAAAAGTAACCAAAAAGGCTTTACCCTGACGTACGGCCCTCGCTGTGGCTCGGGTTCCTTCGCTGCGGGATCGATCCGGGGGTCATCGCCTCCGGTTTGCTTCGCTGCACCTCCTCTCGATGTGCTTGGCTTCGCCAAGCGGTCGCTGCGCTCCCACCCCGGATCAATCCCTCCGCTCAGCCTTCCGACGGGCGCTGAAGATCAAGAGCGGTACTCGAGCTAACGCTCATTGTGTTGAGTGGTGGAGATCAAGAGCGGTACTTGAGCTAACGCTCATTGTGTTGATTGGTGAAGATCAAGAGCGGTACTTGAGCTAACGCTCATTGTGATGGCTGGTGAAGATCAAGGGCGGTACTTGAGCTAGCGCTTATTGTGTTGAGTGGTGAAGGTCAAAAGCGGTACTTGAGCTAGCGTTCATTATGTTGAGTGGTGAGAAGCGTGCGGTCGGCTTGGGTTTTGTGGTGGGTTTGCCCCTCACCCCAGCCCTCTCCCTAAGGAGAGGGAGCCGATTTGTGAATCTTTCAGAATCTGAGTTCGACTCGGTATTTCAAGTCGGCGTAGCTCTCCCAAACACCTCGGTCAGTCCCCTCTCCGTCCGGGAGAGGGCTAGGGTGAGGGGCTCTTGATCTGGCCTTTGATCTGGCTCTTGATCTTGATCCTCAGGCCCATCGGCAGGCCGAGCGGAGGTGTTCATCCGGGGTCGGCGCGCAGCGCCGTTTGGCGAAGCCAAACACATCGAGAGGAGGTGCAGCGCAGCAAACCGGAGGCGATGCCCCCGGATGGACACCGTAGCGAGGGAACACTGAGCCTAGGCGAAGTGCCGTACGTCAGGGAGCAGCCCTTTTGGTTACTTTTGGGGCGTTTGCCAAAAGTGACCCGCCGTAAGGGCGGAACCCTAATCAGCAACACCCGCAGCACCGGATATGCTCACAACCCCAAACCCCAAACCCCAACCCACCCAACGATTCAGACCCTCAACACCTTCCCACCAATAGCCACCGCCACCAGCAACACCGCCATCAGCCCGAAAGCAAAACTCAAACTGCTCGCATGCGCAACAAACCCAATCACCGCCGGCCCCGCCAGAATCCCCGCATAACCCAACGTCGTAATCGCCGGCACCGCAATACTCTCCGGCATCACCGTCTGCTTGCCCACTGCCGTATACAGCACCGGCACGATATTCGAGCATCCCGCACCGACCAGCGCATAACCGACCAGCGCGGCTTCCCAGCTCGGCGCGAACGTCGCCAGAAACAGCCCGGCCGCGGCCAACAGACCGCCAAACAAAATGATCCGCGTCGCACCGACAATCCGCACAATCCGGTCACCCATCAAGCGCCCAGCCGTCATGGTCAGGGCAAATGCCGCGTAACCCAACCCCGCATACGCCGTGTCGATCCCACGTTCCTGCGCCAGAAACACCGCACTCCAGTCCAGCGCCGCGCCTTCGGTGAGGAACACGATGAAGCACATCCCACCGATAAACAGCACGATGCCGTGAGGCACCGCGAACGCCGGGCCCGAGCTTTCACTGCCGTAGGGCAACATGTGCGGCACGCATTTGAACAACGCGGCAATCAGCACGGCCACCACCACCAGCATCGCACCCAGCGGTGACAGGCCGAGGCCGAGCAGGGCACTCACGCCCGCCGCGCCGACAATCCCACCCAGACTGAACAAGCCGTGAAAGCCCGACATCATGTTCTTGCCGCTGGCGCGCTCGACGATCACCGCTTGCAGGTTCACCGTCGAATCCACCGTGCCGAGCCCGGCGCCGAACATGAACAGCGTGGCGATCAGCGCCGGGATCGACGACACCGTCGCCAGCAATGGCAACGCCGCGCAGATCAGCAAGGTGCCACCGGTGGCGACCCGACGACAGCCGAACCGTGTCGCAAGAATCCCCGCCATGGGCATCGCCAGAATCGAACCGACCCCCAGACACAAAAGCAACAGACCCAACGTGCCCTCATCGAGCCCGGCCCGGGCCTTGGCGTACGGCACCAGTGGCGCCCACGCGGCAATGCCGAGTCCGGCGATGAAGAAGGCGATGCGCGTAGACATCTGTTGCAGGCGTCCGGGGACGAAGGTGTCTTGGGAGGTGAGGCTGGTCATATCAATCCTTGGCAAAAAACATCGCGTCCCCGAAGGACAGTGATTGTGCGTCGAGGTTCGATCGCAGGTCTCGGGGCTGTGCAGTCGACATCCTAACCTGTGGGAGCGAGCCTGCTCGCGAATGCGGTATTTCAGTCAGAAAAAATGTTGCCTGACCCCGCGCTTTCGCGAGCAGGCTCGCTCCCACAACGGATTGCGTTTTACAGTGGCGCCTTTGGATATTCGAAAACGAGAGCCGGTTCATGACGCAGTTCTACGATGCACGGGGCAATATCTATGGCGTGGTTTTCGCCCGAAGCGCTGCGCGGGGCAGGTATCGATCTGGCCTCGAGTGCCACTGCTTGCGCAGCGTCGCGTCAGTCGTGGAGCAGGGCTGCAATCAAACTCTGCTGTGACTGGCCCGAAGGCCAGCGGCCCGCGAACAGCAAATCCCACCGCAGTGACGGCCTGCTGATCGGCCCTTTCCAGACCTCGCCGCCCTTTGATGTGTTGATCGTCAACACCGACGGCACGCTTGCCGAGCGCAGTGGCAACGGCCTTACGATTTTTTCTCAGGCGCTGACCGAGCAAGGCTTACTGCCGGAGGAGGACTCGCTGTTGCGCGTGCATCATGACAAGGGTCAACCGGTGGAGACCTCGGTGAAACCTGCCGAGGTAGAAGGGGTAAAAGGTTTTTGGCTGGATCTCGGTCAGCCCAGTTTCGGGCCGTTTTGCGTGGGCGCGCAGAACGTCGAAAGCGTCGACTTAAACGGTCGGGAGGTGAGTCATGTGCAACCCTTGGCGCAACTCGATCCCGCATGGACCCACAGCCAGTTCGTACGCATCGGCAATCCGCATTGCGTGACACTGCTCGGCGACAAGACCGCGTTGCCCACTAACGAGAGAATGCGTGAATCACCACTGAACGAAGACCTGACCCGAATCGCCTACGCCATGCCGACCGGCGCCGGACAACCCTGCCCGGCGGGCATCAATCTGCAATGGGCCGTGCGCGAATCAAAGCAACGGATCGTCGCGCGCGTGTTTGAGCGCGGCGAAGGTCCGACGGCGTCCTCCGGCACCAGCGCCAGCGCAGTGGCCTCGGCCGCGTGGCGGGTCGGTTGGGTCGATGCAGGAGAGGTGCAGGTTGTAATGCCAGGTGGCACTGCGCCGATTTTGCTTGAGGAAGAGCAGGGGGAATTAGTGCGAGTCAGATTATTCGGTACGGCTCAGTTGATGAGCTGAACTCCAGGCCGCCATCGCTGGCAAGCCAGCTCCCACAGGGTTTGTATTGAACATGGGCTTCCTGTCCATCACAAATCATTGTGGGAGCTGGCTTGCCGGCGATAAGGCCGTAAGCCCCGACAACATTTTCAGCTCAGATTGGTACTGAACTCCACCACCGGCATCTGCCGTTTCATCAACACCTCACCACCACGAATCGAATACAGCGGCAGGCCCTGGCTGCGGATCACCTCGTAATCGCTGTCCGCCGACAGAATCAGCAGGTTCGCCGGGCGGCCTTGTTCCAGCCCGTAACGCTCGCCCAGGTGCATGGCTTTGGCGCTGTTGTCGGTCACCAGATCCAGCGCACTTTGCAGGTTGCGGTAGCCGAGCATGTGGCAGATGTGCAGCCCGGCTTCGAGCACGCGCAGGATGTTGCCGTTGCCCAGCGGGTACCACGGATCGACGATGGAATCCTGGCCGAAACACACGTTCATCCCGGCTTCGAGCAGCTCGTTGACGCGGGTCACGCCACGGCGTTTCGGGAAGTTGTCGAAGCGTCCTTGCAGGTGAATGCTCTCGGTCGGGCAGGACACAAAACTGATCCCGGAATGGCCGAGAAGACGGAACAGTTTTGCGCAGTAGGCGTTGTCGTAAGAGCCCATCGCCGTGGTGTGGCTGGCGGTGACGAGGGCGCCCATGTCACGGCTGCGCGCTTCTTCGGCGAGCACTTCGAGAAAGCGTGAATGCGGATCATCGGTTTCGTCGCAATGCACATCGACCAGGCAACCGGTGCGTTCGGCCAGGTCCATCAGGAACTTCACCGAGCTGACGCCTTGATCACGGGTGTATTCGAAATGCGGGATCCCGCCAACCACGTCGGCGCCCATGCGGATCGCTTCTTCCATCAGCTCACGGCCGTTGCGGAACGACTCGATGCCTTCCTGCGGGAACGCGACGATTTGCAGGTCGATCAGGTGACGGCTCTCCTCGCGCACTTCGAGCATGGCTTTGAGTGCGGTGAGTTGCGGGTCGGTGACATCGACATGCGTGCGCACATGCTGGATACCGTGGGCGGCCAGGGTCTGAATGGTTTTCTTGGCGCGGGTCTTGGTGTCTTCTTCGGTGATGGTGACCTTGCGCTCGCCCCAGCACTCGATGCCTTCGAACAGCGTGCCGCTCATATTCCAGCGCGGCTCGCCGGCGGTGAGGGTGGCGTCGAGGTGGATGTGCGGTTCGACGAAGGGCGGCACTACCAGGTTGCCGCCGGCGTCGAGGTCGTCTGGGCCCAGGGTAGGGGCCTCGGTCTGGCGGGCGATGCTGCGGATCAGCCCGTCTTCAAGGTGCAATTCGTGCAAACCGTCCTGGTTGCGCAGTCGGGCGTTGATGATGTGCATCAGGCGAATCCTTCTTATAGGTCTTGTAGTGGCGCGCTGGCGCGGCGGGCGCCGAGCAGGCCGGTGACGATGACATACGTTAGCGCGGCAGCGGCAATGCCTACCAGCGGCGCGACCCACGGCGAACTGAACGCGGCAACCGTGCCGACCCCGTAAGCCCCGAGTCCCGGCCAGTTGAACGCCGGCAGCCGTGCGTCGGCCAGGCGCGGATAGTGGCCGCGCCAGCGATAGAAAAAGTCGGCCATGATCACCCCGCCAATCGGTGGAATCACCGTACCAAGCAAAATCAGATACGGCACCAGCATGTCGTACATGCCCAACAGCGCGAGCAGGGTGCCGATCACTGCGCCGGCGAGGGTCACGGTTTTACGTCGGCCGGTGCGCAGCAGGTTGCAGCCAGCGACGGCGAAGTTGTAGATGGTGTTGTCCTGAGTGCTCCAGATGTTCAGCAACAACATTGCCATCGCGGCCATGGCGAAACCTTGCAGCAGCAACACTTCAACCACATCCGGCTGCTGATAGACGATGGCGCCGTACGCGCCGATCAGTACCATCAGACCGTTGCCGATGAAAAAACCGATCAGGCTGGCCAGCACCGCCACCCGCGCCGAGCGCGAGAAACGCGTCCAATTGGTCGCTTGCGTGGCTCCGCTGACAAAGGTGCCGAACACCAGGGTGATCGCGGTCGACCAGTCCAGCGAACCGCTCGGCACGACGCTGAGCAAACCTTCGAAGCCACCGACCTTCACCGTCGCCACCCACATCGACAGCATCAGCAGCAACATCATCGCTGGTACCGCGATATACGACAGAATCTCCAAACCGCGATAACCGACGTACGCCGTGGCGCAGAACACCAGGCCAAAGAGCACCATCAGGCCGAGCACGGTGCCTTCATCCAGATCAAAATATTTGCCGAGCACGACCGCTGCCGTCGCGGTGCCCCAGGCGTACCAGCCGATCTGGGTGAAGCCGAGGATCAGGTCACTGAGCTTGCTGCCGACCTCACCGAAGCAGAAACGCCCCATCAGCACCGAGTTGAGGCCGCTTTTGAAAGCGATGTAACCCAAACCTGCCGCGTACAAACCTAGCAGCAGATTGCCGACGATGATCACCGCCATCATCTCGCCGAAACTGAAGGCCACGCCGAGCTTGCCGCCGGCAAACATGGTCGCGGTGAAAAATGTGAATCCCAGTAACACCATGGCGGTGGAGGCCAGGCCTTTTCGCGCGTGCATCGGGACTTCGCTGAGGGGGTAATCGTTGCCGGGATCGTTCTGCGTCATGGGGCGGTCCTTTGCGGGAGAGGGAAGACGCGGGGGAGGTTGCAGTGGTCGTGCCAAACCGGGAGTTGCGGGTATGTATAGACGAGACAGCGATATTCGGCCCGAAAGCGGTGCACTTGAACACACAGAAGCCCCATGCAGGAGCTGCCAAAGGCTGCGATCTTTTGATTGATCGTTCCCACGCTCCGCGTGGGAATGCAGCCCGGGACGCTCCGCGTCCCACTCCAAAGCCGAACGCGGAGCGTCCGTTGAGGCATTCCCACGCAGAGCGTGGGAACGATCGGTGTCAGGGGCGTTTGGGAGCTGTCAGAGAAAGCGCAGCAGGGCGGCGACGATGGCTTCGGGGGCGTCTTCCTGGACGAGGTGCCCGGCGTTGGCGATGGGGTGGAACTGTGATCCGGGGATCATCTGATGCAAGGCACGACCCCGTTCGATGGGAATCCACTGATCGTCTTCACCCCAGAGAATTTGCACCGGGCATCGGATGCTCGGGTACAGGGTTTCGGCCTCACGGGTGTAACGCTCGTCCATCTGCGCAATCTGCCGATAGAACGCCGCTTGCCCCGGATCGCCAAGCCACGGCTGCATGTAGGGCGCCATTTCCTCATCGGGAATATCGCGATGAATCGCCCCGCGAATGTAGGTCGGTACGATGGCGCGCTGGATGTAGTCGGGCAATCCACTGAACGCCGCTTCATGCTGGCGCACATGCTGCACGAACGGTGAGCCCCAGGGTGTCAGCGCCACCGGATCGATCAGCGTCAGGCTGCGGTAATCCTTGCCGTTGAGCAGGTGCGTGCGCAGGGCCGTGGCACCACCAAAATCATGGGCGACGACATCGGGGTTCTGGATATTCCAATGATCGAGCAACTGCGCCAACAGCTCGTTCTGCACGCCGAGGGACACGTCGGCGTCCGGTTGTTCAGAACGCCCGTAGCCGAGCAGATCAAAATAATGCACTCGATGTGTGGCGATAAAGTGCGGGGCGATCCGGTGCCACACATACGACGAAAACGGCGTGCCATGCACAAATACCAGCGGTGGACCGTCGCCGCGCACGGCATGGCGTACTTGTCGCCCGTTGAAGGTAAAGACCTGATCCAGCAGCCAGTCCGTCATGGGCCTGTCCTCTTGGCGGGTGGAGAGCCAAAAAGCATAGGCATAAAAAAACAGCCGTGAAGGCTGTTCTCTGGCAAAACACCAATCCCTTGTAGGAGTGAGCCTGCTCGCGATAGCGGTGTATCAGCCGACATCCATGTTGAATGTCAATCCGCTATCGCGAGCAGGCTCACTCCTACAATGGGTATTAGCGTTGCGTTATTCGCCGCGATAGATGCAACCGCTGGTGCAAGTCTCGTGAATGCGGATTGCGCTCAGTTCTGGCAACAGCGGCTTCATTTCATTCCAGATGAATTTGGCCAGCACTTCGCTGGTCGGGTTTTCCAGGCCGGGAATGTCGTTCAGGTAGTTGTGATCCAGACGCTCGTACAGCGGCTTGAAAATCGCCTTGATCTCGGAGAAGTCACGGATCCAGCCGGTGTGCGGATCGAGGTCGCCGCTCAGGTGAATCGCCACTTTGAACGAGTGACCGTGCAAACGCCCGCACTTGTGGCCGTCCGGGACGTGCGGCAGGCGGTGGGCGGATTCGAAAGTAAACTCTTTGAAGATTTCCACAGTGATTTCGGCTCTGTTCAGATGGCGTTCGCCGCAGCGATTCGGGCAGGCGGCGAGTTTACCAGAGCTCTGCGCAAAACACTGACTAAAGGGTCAGCAAGCGCTCGGCGAGGCGACCGTTGGCAGCCAGTTCCAAAAACTCATCGCCCAGTCGGCGGCTCTCGTCCATCGCCGCGTGCCAGTATTTCTGTCGGCTCGGCGCATCGCCCATGAAACGCTTGAAGTCGTTACGGTCGGGCAGTTTGCCGTAGGGCAGGCGCGCCAGATATTCCTTCGACGGCGCGAGCAGCAGCACATCCTGCAAGCGCTCGGTCGAGGCGCGGCGCCACGGCAGGGTCTTGTCGAACCAGCCCGGAATCACCCGGTCGGTGAAATGCGGATAGAGCACGATGCCGTCGCCGCTGTAGGGCAGGTCGAGGTGATAGTCGAGCAGACCGCCATCGCGGAACGTTCCGACCCCGGCGCCGGGCAGGTCGCGCACGCCTTCCATGACCATCGGAATCGAGCCCGAGGCCAACAGCGCCTGACGCAGATTGCCGGCATTCAGGGCAACGAAGCGCGACGGGAAGTCGTTCAACGCATGCACCGGCGGCGCCAGGCGCGGATCGTGGATGATCAGCCGTTCGAAGTGCCGCGACAGCCGCGCGCGGCCCCGCAAGTTGTCGGCGATCACCGATCCCAGCGCCAGCCCGAGGCGACCGCGATGATCGTCAGCGAGGCGGCCCTGGCTTTTGACCACCATGATGTTCAACCGGTAATCGGCGTTGCTCAGGATGCTCGCGTCGCGGCCATCGAGCAGGTCATTGAGCATGCGCTGCGAGCTCTGGCTGATCTCGGCCATGGTCACGCCTTTGTTGAAGTTCTGCTCGGCATACAAGTGCCCGAGACGACGGATGCCTTCGGCGGCGTCCGGCAGGCAGGCGCTGGCGAAGCGCCAGGAACCGACCGACGCACCGATCAGCGAACGCTCGCGCGGCGCGCTCGGCAGCCATTCACCGAACAGTGCCAGATCCAGCCCCTGAATCCCCAACGCCTTCGGCCCACCGGCCGCGCCGGGCAAGGTGCCGACATCGGCAGCGTTGAGGCCTTGGGCACGAATCCGCGCCATGGCCCGCGGGCCGGCCTTGAGGGTGAGGGCAGGGAACTTGATGTGGATGGCGGTCATACCGGTCTCGATCGTTAGCAAGCGAACAATTATAAGCACATGTTGCAAAACCTTGTAGGAGTGAGCCTGCTCGCGATAGCGGTGTGTCATTGAGCAATGATGCGTCTGATACACCGCCATCGCGAGCAGGCTCGCTCCTACAGAGGGCATATGTGTTGAGGCAGAGCAATGATGGCCATTCAGTTTCAGTTAAGTTCATCCCGTTAAGGTGCCCACCGTACGCAACACATAAAAATTACGGAGACACCATGAAAACCCTGACTGCCCTGTCCCTCGCCTCGATCATCGGCCTGACCGCCAGCCTCGCCCATGCACGCGATCTGGGGCCGGATGAAGCCCTGCGTCTGCGCGACGCTGGTACTATCGTCTCCTTCGAGAAGCTCAATGCCACGGCACTGGCCAGACACCCGGGTTCGACGATTACCGAAACCGAGCTGGAAGAGGAGTACGGCAAGTACATCTACCAGGTCGAAATGCGTGATCCGCAGGGGCTGGAGTGGGATCTGGAATTAGACGCGGTCAGCGGGCAGGTTCTCAAGGATCATCAGGATACGTAATGAAGGTTAATGTTCGCGCCACCAGCTCTACTGCGTTGGCGTTCGTGATTTTTTGCTCGGCGGCGATGGCCCGCGATCTCGATCAGGACGAAGCCCTGAAGCTGCGTGAGCGCGGAGTGATTTTGCCGCTGGAGCAAGTGCTGCAGCAGGCCATGGATCGCTATCCGGGTGCAAAACTGCTGGAAGTCGAGCTGGAAGAAAAACACGACGTCTACATTTATGAAGTCGAGTTGCTGACCGTCGAAGGTGTCGCCCGTGAGCTGCACCTTAAGGCCGATACCGGTGAACTCGTAAAAGACAAGGAAGATTGATCGATGCGCTTGCTTCTGGTGGAAGACCACGTGCCGCTGGCTGACGAATTGATCGCCGGCCTGCAACGCCAAGGCTACGCGGTGGATTGGCTGGCCGACGGTCGTGATGCGGTGTATCAGGGCAGCAGCGAGCCCTATGACCTGATCATCCTCGACCTCGGCCTGCCCGGCGTGCCGGGGCTTGAGGTGCTGGCGCAGTGGCGTGCGGGCGGTCTGGCGATTCCGGTGCTGATCCTCACCGCACGCGATTCCTGGGCCGAGCGCATCGAAGGTTTGAAGGCCGGCGCCGATGATTACCTGACCAAACCGTTCCACCCCGAAGAACTGCACTTGCGGGTTCAGTCGCTGCTGCGCCGCTCCAAGGGCCAGGCCAATCAACCGACGCTCAAGGCTGCCGGCTTGCATCTGGACGAGGGCCGTCAGTGCGTGACCCGCAACGGTGCCGACATTCAACTGACCGCCGCCGAATTCCGTCTGTTGCGTTATTTCATGCTCCATCCGGAGCAGATCCTCTCCAAAAGCCACCTCGCCGAACACCTCTACGACGGCGAGACCGAACGTGACTCCAACGTCCTCGAAGTCCACGTCAACCACCTGCGCCGCAAGCTCGGAAAAAGCGTGATCGAAACCCGTCGCGGCCAGGGTTACCTGTTCGGCGGGCAAGCTTCGTGAGGTCAATCCAGCGCCGTTTGAGCCTGGGGTTGATCAGCGTGATGGTGGTCGTCGGCGTGGTGCTGGCGCAAACCAGCCTGTGGTTGTTCGAAGTGGGGTTGCAGCGCTATCTCGAAGCCGGCTTGCGCAACGACAGCGAAAGCCTGCTGGTGGCACTGGTGCGCGGTCCGCAGGGTTTGCAACTGGATGAGCGACACCTGTCGCCGGCCTATCAGCGGCCGTTTTCCGGGCATTACTTCCGTATAGATTTTGCTGAAAGCCACTGGCGTTCGCGTTCGTTGTGGGATCAGGATCTGCCATTGCTGGAAACGCCCGGCCTGCACAGCAATCTGCAATTGGGCCCGGACGGTCAGCAGTTGCTGGTGCTGCGTTCGGATTATCGACGCTTGGGCCAGTCAATTTCGATCAGCGTTGCGCAGGATTACACCCCGGTGCGCGAGAGTTTCCAGCGTATGCGCCAGCTCGGCCTCGGTCTCGGTCTGGCCGGATTGCTGCTGATTCTGTTTTTGCAACGGCTGACCGTGCGCCGCGCGTTGAAACCGCTGGAAAAGGCCCGCGAGCAGATTGTGCAATTGCAGCAGGGCCAGCGTTCGCAACTGGATGATCAAGTGCCGGTGGAGCTGGAGCCGCTGGTGGCGCAGATCAACCATCTGCTCGCACACACTGAAGACAGCCTCAAGCGTTCGCGCAATGCGCTGGGCAATTTGGGGCACGCGTTGAAAACGCCGTTGGCGGTGTTGCTGAGTCTGGCGTCGAGCGAAAAACTCGAAGGCCATCCCGAGCTGCGCAAGATCCTCAAAGAACAACTGGAGCAAGTGCAGCAACGGCTCAATCGCGAACTGAACCGTGCGCGACTGTCCGGTGATGCGCTGCCCGGCGCTTTGTTTGACTGCGATGCAGAACTGCCGGGATTGCTGGCGACGCTGAACATGATCCATGGCGAACACCTGGCGCTGAGTTACGTCGCGCCGACAGGTCTGCAGTTGCCATGGGATCGTGAGGATTTGCTGGAGCTTTTGGGCAACCTGCTGGACAACGCCTGCAAATGGGCAGATGCCGAGGTGCGCTTGAGTGTGATTGAGCGTACGGACGGTTATGCCCTGAGCGTGGAAGATGACGGGCCGGGAATTCCCGCGGATCAGCGCGCTCAGGTGTTCAGTCGCGGGACGCGGCTGGATGAGCAGACCCATGGGCATGGCCTGGGATTGGGCATTGTGCGCGACATTGTCGACACGTGGGGCGGGTTGCTGGTGCTGGGCGAGAGTGAGTGGGGCGGGTTGAAGGTGGTGATCGAGTTGCCCAAACGCTGATCACCCAAACACCACCAATCCCTTGTGGGAGCGAGCCTGCTCGCGAATGCGGCGGGTCAGACACATCATCGTTTACTGACACACCGCTTTCGCGAGCAGGCTCGCTCCCACATTGGGTTTTGCAATGGGCCGTCAGACCCGAAACTGATCCATCAGACTCTGCTGCTGATTTGCCAGGCTATTAAGCGACTGACTCACCCGCGCCGATTCATTCGCCTGCCCGGACAACGACTCCGTCACATCACGGATCGTCGCCACGTTGTTATTGATCTCCTCAGCCACCGCGCTCTGTTCCTCGGCCGCACTGGCGATCTGCAGGTTCATGTCGCTGATCACCGTCACCGCATCACCGATCTGGCGCAGTGCAGTGACCGCTTGGCCGACCTGTTCGACGCTGCCCTGCGCCTGACGATGGCTGTTGCCCATCGAACCGACCACATCCTGCGTGCCGTTTTGCAGTTGCTCGATCACCTGACGGGTTTCTTCCACCGACTCTTGCGTGCGGCGGGCGAGGTTACGCACTTCGTCGGCAACCACAGCAAACCCGCGTCCGGCTTCACCGGCACGTGCCGCTTCAATCGCGGCATTGAGCGCCAGCAGGTTGGTCTGCTCGGCGATGGCGCGGATGGTTTCCAGCACGGCGCCGATCTTCTCGCTGTTGGCGGCCAGGCCTTCGACCTGGATCATCGCCGCGCTCATGTCAGCGGCGAGGGTGTCGATGCTGGCGGTGGTGCGGTCGATCACGGTCAGACCCTGACGGGTGGCGCGGTCGGCATCCTTGGCCGCTTCGGCAGCCTGGGCGGCGCTGCGGGCGACGTCCTGCGCGGTGGCGCTCATCTCGTGGGAGGCAGTAGCGACTTGGTCGACCTGGCGGTATTGCTGTTCCATGCCGGCGCTGGTCTGGGTGGCGATGGCCGAGGACTGATCGGCCGTGTTGCGCGCGTCCTGCACCGAGCGTTTCACCTCAGCGATGATCGGCTGCAACTTGTCGAGGAACTTGTTGAACCAGCCGGCCAGTTGCCCGAGCTCATCCTTCTTGTCGTAGGCCAGACGTCGGGTCAGATCTCCTTCGCCGCTGGCGATGTCTTCGAGCATGTTGGCCACGCCGAGGATCGGTCTGGTCACGCTGCGCGCCATCAGCCACACCAGCAACAGACCGATAAGCGCAGCCAGCACACCGAGGCTCAACTCGATCAGGGTGCCCGAGTTGTTGCTCGCGTCCAGTTGCTGCTTGAGCGCTTCGGCGCGTGCCACCAGGACTTTTTCCGGCACATCCAGCAACACCGCCCACGACGGACCGCCGGGAATCGGCTGGAACGGCGACAGCACTTTCAACTGGCCGTTGCTGTGCAGGCTGGAAACGCTGGTGCTGGAGGTCAGTTGACGCAGCAGTTCGGCGCCGCTGGTGGTGTCGACGGTGTCCAGACGCTTGCTCAGTTTGCTCGCGTCCGGGCTGTAGCCGGCGAGCAGGCCGACCGGGCTGATGATGCTCACGGCGGTCTGGCCGTCGTAGAGCTTTTTGCTCGCGTTCTGGCTGATCGATTGCAGGCTGTTGAGGTTGATGTCGACCGACAGCGAGGCAATCACTTTGCCGTTGACCATCAGCGGGAAGACGATGCTGGTCATCAGCACGTTCTGGCCGTCGATCACGTAGAAGTACGGTTCGATTACGCACGGTTTGAGCGTGGTGCGCGGGCAGGTGAACCAGGCGTTGGCCGCCTGACCGCTGGGGCCGGTGCTGGTGTCAGCCATGTCGCTTTCCGGCAGGGCCATCGAGGTGATTTTGCCGGGCGTCGGTTGCGACCAGTACAGGGCGAAACGGCCCTTGTCGTTGCTGCCCAGTTCCGCTTGCCCGGCGAACAGTTCGTCCTTGCCGTCCAGTGCGTTGGCTTCGAACACCAGCGACAGGCCGAGCAGGTCGGGGTTGGCTTGCAGCGCGGACTTGACCTGACGGGTCATGTCTTCGCGCAGGTCGAAGGCGTCGAGGAAGCGTTTCTCGGCCTGTTCCCGCAGGAACAGCACCTGACGCGAGAAACCGTGACCGTACTGGTAGGCGTCCATGAACTGCTGACGAATGCCGGCGGCTTGCACTTCGCCCTGGGATTCGATGCGCGCCTGCGCCGATTCGGTGAGCATCTCCATGCTGGAGGCCTTCACCAGCTCGGAGCTGTGCTCCATGCGGTACAGCGAAAGACCCACCAACAGGGTCACGATACCGGCCAGGCAAAGCCCGGCGAGCAGGGTGATTTTCCATTGGATGGAAAGTTGTCTGAGCGACATGGAGACGTCCTTATTCGATAAATATCTGAGACTTTGCACTGTAACGGCCGTGTTTCGGCTTTCTTTATCTTTGAAACACAATATGGCGAATTGCCGCATGCGCAGGCTGGAAACCCTGTTTGTGGTAAACACAAAACCTGTGGTGAGGGGATTTATCCCCGACCGGCTGCGCAGCAGTCGCAAAACTCGCCAATGCGGTGTGTCTGTAAGAATGCAGGGGGGCGGCTTCGCCACCCATCGGGGATAAATCCCCTCACCACAAAGATTGTGCCTGGCCCTGGATAATGGGCAGTTGTTTTGACACCGCCGCCACTCTGCGGCACAGTGCGCGCCCTTCTAATAAGACCCTCTTTGCAAATCCGCCGGTGAACCGTTGGCGGACTCATCCTGTCTGGCGGTGATTTTTCCACCGCAGTGTTTTTGAGGTAGTGAAATGAATGCAGTGATTGCTGCGGTCGGCGTCATGCTGATCCTCAGCCTGTCCCGCGTGCACGTGGTGATCGCCTTGATCGTCGGTGCATTGGTCGGCGGCCTGACCGGTGGCCTGGGCATCGACGCCACGCTCAAGGCGTTCAACAGCGGCCTGGGCGGCGGCGCGACGGTGGCGTTGTCCTACGCGTTGCTCGGCGCTTTCGCCGTGGCGATTGCCAAGTCGGGTTTGGCCCACGCGCTGGCCGACAAGGCCCTGGCGATGGTCGATCGTCAGCACAGCACCGGTGGCGGCAGCGTCAAATGGCTGCTGATCGGTCTGTTGTGGGTGGTGGCGATTGCCTCGCAGAACATCCTGCCGATCCACATTGCGTTCATTCCGCTGCTGGTGCCGCCGCTTCTCTATGTGCTGACCAAGCTGCAACTGGACCGTCGCTTGATTGCCTGTGTCATGACCTTTGGCCTGATCACGCCGTACATGGTGTTCCCGGTCGGCTTCGGCAATATCTTCCTCAACCAGATTTTGCTGGCCAACGTCAGCAAGGCTGGCGTCGACATCAGTCAGATCAACGTCATGCACGCCATGGCGATTCCTGCGCTGGGCATGGTCTTCGGCCTGTTGATGGCGGTGTTCTTCAGCTATCGCAAAAAGCGCGTTTACGACCTGGAGAAGATCGAGCAGGTCGAGCAAGTCAGCGTGGCCTACAACCCGCGCACCATCGGCATTGCCGGTCTGGCTATCGCGGCGGCGTTCATTATTCAGTTGCTGCTGGACTCGATGATTATCGGTGCGCTGGCCGGTTTCCTGATTTTCTCGGCGTCGGGCATCGTCAAATGGCGCGAGACGGATGACCTGTTCACCGAAGGCATGAAAATGATGGCGATGATCGGCTTCATCATGATCTCCGCCTCGGGTTTCGCCGAAGTGCTCAAGGCGACCGGTGAAGTGCGTTCGCTGGTCGAAAGCGCGGCGGCGTGGATCGATCACAGCCAGGCGATCGGTGCACTGTTGATGTTGCTGGTGGGGTTGATGGTGACCATCGGCATCGGCTCGTCGTTTTCCACGGTGCCGATTCTGGCGGCGATTTTTGTGCCGCTGTGCGTGCAACTGGGTTTCAGCCCGATGGCCATCGTGTGCATCGTCGGCACTGCCGGGGCGTTGGGCGACACTGGTTCGCCGGCCTCGGATTCTACCCTGGGCCCGACCTCCGGTTTGAACGTTGACGGCCAGCATCACCACATCTGGGACACCGTGGTGCCGACCTTCCTGCACTACAACCTGCCGCTGCTGGCATTCGGCTGGGTGGCCGCGATGGTCCTCTAAACACCGCAACCTGTGGGAGCTGGCTTGCCAGCGATAGCGTCGGAACAGGCAATATCCATGTGTCTGACACACCGCCATCGCGGGCAAGCCCGCTCCCACAGGGTCATGAGGTGCCCGCTCGACTCAACTTTTGCTTTGGTGTGCCGTTAAAGCCTTTAACCACGCCAATAAAACCAAAAGAGTGAGCCCCCGAAATGCGCTTGAGTCTCAAGGCCAAAGTCCTGTCCCTTGCCGTCCTCCCGGTATTGCTCTTCGCGCTGGTCATCAGCCTGACCACGCTGTTCATCCTCCAGGAACAGGCGCACAAAGAGGTCGAACAGACCCGCGACCGCCTGCTCGGCGACGCCAAAGCCACTCTGCAAAGTTACGTCGCCGTGGCCATGACCACGATCAAACCACTTTACGATGCCGCCGCCCCCGGTGACGCCGAGGCGCGTGCGCAAGCGATCAAGCTGCTCTCGGGCATTCGTTATGGCAAGGACGGCTACTTCTTCGGCTACGACTCCGAGACCGTGCGCCTGTTCAAGGCCAATGATCCTGAAGGCGTGGGCAAAAGCTTCAAGGACAACCGCGACCCGAACGGCGTCTACGTCAATCGCGGTCTGGTCAGCGTGGCCAAGGACGGCACTCACTATCTGCAATACAGCTCGCCGTTGCCGGGCAACGCGCAGGTGCTGGTGCCGAAACTCGGTTACACCGAATACCTGGCGAAGTGGGACATGGCTGTCGGTACGTCGGTGAATCTCGACGGCATCGAAGCGCAAGTCGCGCTGGTGGAAGCGCAGGTACAGGAACGCATGCAAGGCGTGGTGCTGAGCATCGTCGGTGTGGCCGTGGTGGTGCTGTTGGTGATTGCAGCGGCGGGCATGTTGCTGGCCAATACTATCCTGCGTCCACTGACTCTGATGAAAGCCAACCTCGACGACATCGCGGCAGGCGAGGGCGATCTGACCCGGCGTCTGAACATCACCAGCCAGGACGAACTCGGCGAACTGGCCGGCTCGTTCAACCGTTTCGTCGACAAGATTCACGGTCTGGTGCGGCAGATCACCGAGATGACCACGCAACTGACCGGATTGGTGACGCAGGTGTCGGATCAGGCCCAGCGTTCGGATCAGGCCATGGAGCGTCAACGCCACGAGACCGATCAGGTGGCCACGGCGATCAACGAAATGTCCGCCGCCGCCCAGGAAGTCGCCAAGAGCGCACAGAACGCCGCCGTCGCTGCCCAGCAGACCGATGAGGAAGGCCAGAGCGCGAAACGTGTGGTGGCCGGCAGCATCAAACAGATTCATGCGCTGGTCGATGACATCCGCAGCAGCGGTGTGTCGCTGGACAGTTTGCAGCAGGACGTCAGCTCGATTGTCGGCGTGCTCGGGGTGATTCGTTCGATTGCCGAGCAGACCAATCTGCTGGCACTGAACGCGGCGATCGAAGCGGCACGGGCCGGTGAAGCCGGGCGCGGGTTTGCGGTGGTGGCCGATGAGGTGCGGGCGCTGGCCAGTCGTACGCAGATCAGCACTCAGGAAATTCAGGGGATGATCGATCGCTTGCAGGCGGGCACGCAGTCGGCGGTCGAGGCGATGCGTCGGTCCAGTGAGGCGGGTGACGGGACGTCGGCGCAGGCCAATCAGGCAGGGGCGTCGCTGGATGCGATGGCGGAATTGATTGCGACGATCAACTCGATGAACGCGCAGATTGCCAGCGCGGCGGAAGAGCAGACGGCGGTGGCCGAAGAGATCAATCGCAGCGTGCATCAGATTGCGGTGGCGGTGGACAGCGTGGCGGATGAGACGCAACAGGGCGCGCAGACGTCGCGTAGCCTGGCGGAGCTGGGGCAACGACTTGGCAAACTGGTGGGGCAGTTCCGGATCTGACGCGATTTGTCGCCTTCACAAAACCCCTGTGGGAGCTGCGGTGATTGTTGCGCTCGATCCATTACGGTCTGTCCCAATAGGGCACTTCGCCAAAGCATTCGATAAAGAAATCAATCACCGTCCTTACCTTCACCGACAACCGCCGGCTCCCCGGCCACAACACCGCAATTTGCTGTGGCTCCAGACTGTTCGATACCTGATAGTCCCCCAGCACCGGCACCAGCGTGCCTTCGCGCACCGCCTCACCAATCAGCCACGACGGAAACATCACCAGCCCCAGGCCTTGCTCGGCGGCTTGGGTGAGGGTGTCGGCGTGGTTGCCGGTGATCGGGCCTCGCACCGAATACGGCGTCCAGTCTTCCTGACCCCGACGGAAAAACCAGCGCTGCTGGCCGGTCGCGCCTTTGTAGGCCAGGCATTGGTGCTGCGCCAGCTCTGCGGGGTGTTGCGGCGTGCCGTAACGTTTCAGGTACGCCGGGCTTGCCGCGACCTGAAAGCGGTGCGGCGCCAGGATCCGCGCCTGCATGCTCGAATCGTGCAACGGGCCGATGCGAAACAGCAGATCCGCGCCTTCCTGTAGCGGATCGACGTAATGGTCGGTCTGCTGAATATCCAGTTGCAGCTTCGGATAACGAGCGCACAGCTTGCCCAGCCATGGCGTCAGATGCCGTTGACCGAACACCACCGGTGCGTTGATGCGTACGAGACCCGTGGGTTCACTTTGCTGTTCCTGCAACGCCTGTTCGGCTTCCTCCAATTGCACCAGCACCAGCCGCGCATGGTGACCGAGCATGCGCCCGGCTTCGGTGGGCGTCACGGCGCGGGTGTGGCGGTAGAGCAATTGCTGGTTCAGCGCCTGCTCCATCAACTGGATCTGCCGGGAAATCGAAGAGGGCGCGACACCTTCGCGGCGGGCGACTTCGGAAAAACTGCCGTGGTCGAGCACCGCGACAAACAGCCTGAGTGCCTTGAATCCGAGTTCGTTGAGCCCGTGCATTAACCATCCTGCTGTGCGGGTTGCGCAAAAGTGTTGTCCGGATGCTCCCATTTATCGCACAGCTGCGCCAGTCGATAATCCGCGCCATCGTTTACTTGAGTGGAATGTTGTTTATGCAGACGTTGGATGAGGTGAGTGTCAGCGCACCGGTTTCGAAATCGGGATTGCGCCTGTTGTTGCTGCCGCTGGTGATTCTGGCGGGCATGGGCTTGTCGGTTGAGGCGGGGTTGCTCGGGCCGTTGGGTGTGCAGGTCGGGCATCTGTGGGCGACCTTGAGCATCTTTGGGGTCGGTTCGGCGATTCTGTTTTTGCTGTTGTTGTTCGCTGGCCCGCAAAAAGGCCCGGCACTGACTGATCTGCCGCGTTGGCAGTTGATCGGTGGGTTTCTCGGGCCGATGTATGTGGTGGTGCTGACGTTGGCGACGCCGCATATCGGCATTGCGATGACGATGATCGCGATTCTTTCCGGGCAGGTTGGCAAGAGTGTGTTGATTGACCATTTCGGCTGGTTCGGGGCGACGCGCAAGAAGGTCAACGCTGAGCGGTGGCTGGCGTTGGCGTTGATTGTGGCGGCACTTGTTTTGATTGCGCGGGGGTGAGTGATGAGTCTGGTTATTTTGTTGGCGGTGGTGGTGTTGGCTGGCGCGGTGTTGAGTGTGCAGGCGGCGATCAATGGGCGGTTGGGTGAGAGCGTTGGGGTGTTGCGCAGTAGTTTGTTGACGTTTGTCGTGGGGGCGGTGATCACCGGGTTGTTGATTTTGTTTTTTGAGCCGGCGCATGCGGTGAGTTTGTTGGATGTGCCGAAGTGGCAGCTGACTGGGGCGTTATTTGGGGTGGTGTACATGATGGTGATGGTGGGGGCGGTGCCTGTGGTGGGGACGGCTGTGGCGACGGTGGCGGTAATTGTCGGGCAGTTGGGGATGGGGATGTTGATTGATAATTTTGGTTGGTTGGGGAATCCGGCGATTGAGCTTTCCTCTAGTCGGGTTTTGGCAATGGGGTGTTTGGGGTTGGCTTTGGTTTTTATGTATCGCAGTAGTTCGCGTGCTGCTGAGTGATTTGGGTTTTGGGGGCATATCCGTTGCTGCGGTTATGGCGGCTTAGGGTTCCGCCCTTACGGCGGGTCACTTTTTCCAGACGCCGAAAAAGTAACCAAAAAGGCTTTACCCTGACGTACGGCCCTCGCTGTGGCTCGGGTTCCTTCGCTGCGGGATTGATCCGGGGGGCATCGCCTCCGGTTTGCTGCGCTGCACCTCCTCTCGATGTGTTTGGCTGCGCCAAACGGTCGCTGCGCTCCCACCCCGGATCAATCCCTCCGCTCAGCCTTCCGACGGGCCTTCTAGATCAAGAGCGGTACTCGAGCTAACGCTCATTGTGTTGAGTGGGGCGGCATTCGCCGCGTGCGGGGGGGGGTACTTGTTTTTTTTGTGGGAGCGATGGCGGCCTGACAGCCGACCAGTCTCTGGCAGACTGCATACGATCCAATTGTAGGAGTGAGCCTGCTCGCGATGACGGCCTGACAGTCGACCTGTTTCTGCCGGTTGTACTCCACCCTTGTGGGAGCTGGCTTGCCAGCGATGGCGACCTGACAGTCGACCAAGCTCTGGCGGTTGTACTCACGCCTTGTAGGCACTGCCGAAGGCTGCAATTTTTTGATCTGCTTTGGCTTTGGCTTTGGCTTTTGATCCTGCTCTTGATCTTCAGGCCCATCGGCAGGCCGAGCGGAGGTGTTCATCCGGGGTAGGCGCGCAGCGCCGTTTGGCGAAGCCAAACACATCGAGAGGAGGTGCAGCGAAGCAAACCGGAGGCGATGCCCCCGGATGGACACCGTAGCGAGGGAACACTGAGCCTAGGCGAAGTGCCGTACGTCCGGGAGCAGCCCTTTTGGTTACTTTTGGGGCGTTTGCCAAAAGTGACCCGCCGTAAGGGCGGAACCCTAAGCCGCCATCACCGCAGCAACGGATATGCCCCCAACCCCAAAACCCCCCAACCCCAAGATCCCAAAATCCCAAACAACAAAATCAAAAGATCGCACCCTTCGGCAACTCCTACACTGGTTCCTACGGCTTGCCCTTCAAGCCCCAGACAACCACCACCCAAGGAGTCTGTCCCATGCCCGATAGAAAATGCGACTGTAAAGGATGCAAATGCACAATCAAGGAAGGCGACCATTCCTACGCCGTGCACGGCAAGCACTACTGCTGCGAAGCCTGCGCCCATCACCACAAGAGCGGTGAAGAGTGCTCAAGCAAAGGCTGCCATTGCGCGCATCCCAAATAACGGCATGCAAAAAAAAGTGGAGCCTAATCAGGCTCCACTTCCAGTTTCAGACTCTCATCATCCAGCCGCTCGGCATGCCGCACAGTGCCTTGCAGCCGCCTGCCTTCAACCCACACCACCACGGTTTTCGCCTGGTCGAGGTTTTCCGGTAACGGTGCGGGCACCCGCAGGGCGAAACGATAAGGATCATCTTGGACCGCCTCCAGACCCACCCGACACTCCACGCTCTTGGTGATGCGCCCAAACAACGTGTCCAGGCCATATTCAAGTTGCGCCGGACTGCTGATGCTGGTCATTGTGCACTCCCCCGAATGATCCTGATGGCCACGCAGAGCTTAGCTTGCGGGTCGCCAGATAACATTTTCGACGCCGAATTTTTCCGCCATCGGTTTGCTGGTCTTCTGCACTTTTTCGCGGCCAAAGCGCGGGATTCGACCCACGCCCGCGTCGCAACTCGCCCAGTGCCACGCCTCGGCGTTGTCCATTTTGTCCGAGCGGATAATGAACGATTTGGGCGTGCCGTGAAGGGTGTATTCAATGACGAAAAGTTTTGCGTTGTTCATAAAGCCCGTATTCCTCCCTGTGGTAATAGAAGGATCGCAGCGCGCGTGGAAAATTCACTCGGATTGTCCGACGGTTTTCGCCATTGGCGACGAAATGGCGCACTGGTTACCATGGCGCTTCCGCCAACCCCAATGAATGCTCGCCATGGCCCTCGCCGCACCCCCTGATCTGAGTGACACCGATGTGCCCATGCAACCGCTGGCGCGAACCTATCCGCGTGGGCTGTTTATCGAGCCGCATGAGCATGTCTGGGGGCAGTTGTTGTATGCGATGAGCGGAGTGATGTGGGTCGAGACGCCGCACGAGGCATTGGTGGTGCCACCGCAGCGGGCGGTGTGGTTGCCGCCGGGTGTGCCGCACGGGATTCGCGTGGTGTCGGATCTGCAGATGCGCAATATCTACCTGCGCCCGGCGCTGGCGGCGACGCTGGATGAGACGGTGCAGGTCATTGAGGTCGGCGGGCTGTTGCGCGAGTTGATCGTCGGGTTGGTGGAGCAGGGCGACAGTGGGGATCCGGCGTATTACGAGGCATTGGTCGGGCTGGCGTTGCTGGAGTTGAAACGCGCCAGGCGTTCGCCGTTGAAGATTCCGTTGCCGGATGATTCCGATCGGCGCCTGATGAATCTTTGTCAGGCGGTGATCGCGTCACCGTCGCTGGCAATTCCCTTCGAACAGCACGCGGAAAACGCCGGCGCCAGCGTGCGCACGCTGGCGCGATTGTTCAAGGACAGTCTCGGCATGGGCTTCGCCGAATGGCGGCGGCAGGTGCAACTGGCGACGGCGGTGGCGGAGCTGATCCAGGGCGTGGCGGTGAGTGTGATTGCCCGTGAATTGGGTTATTCGCCGAGCAGTTTCAGCGACATGTTCCGCCGCGAGCTGGGCGTGGCCCCCTCGCAATTCACTGTGTAACGACGCTATTTCCTCAACCTGCACCGAACCTGTGGGAGCTGGCTTGCCAGCGATGGCGCCCGCACATCCAGCATTTTCGTGACAGACATACCGCTATCGCTGGCAAGCCAGCTCTCACAGGGTTTTTCGCTGATTTCGGCAGGGTTGGCCGAAATTCAGAAGTCCTTGGCCGGTACCCTTTGCAGCCTTTCCCTAGACTCTGCCCATTCCCTTCACGCGGCGGAGTTCTCCCATGAACTACCTGATTTCTCTGGCCATCGGCCTCGGCGTCGGCCTGCTCTACGGCGCGCTGGATTTCCGTTCTCCAGCCCCTCCGGCGATCGCGCTGGTCGGTCTGCTCGGCATGTTGGCCGGTGAGCAGTTGTGGCCGATGGGCCGTCAACTGATCGCGGGCTGGCTGTCCTGAGTTTTCTCTTTCCCATTCGGTGGATGTGTCCATGAAAGCACTGCAATTCGATAAAACCGGCGACTTGTCTTCCCTGCACTACGTCGAGGTGCCGACGCCGGTACCGGGCGTCGATGAGGTGCTGGTACAGATCAAAGCTGCGGGCCTGAACCCCAGCGACGTGAAAAACGTACTCGGGCGTTTCCCCTACACCACGTTGCCGCGGATTCCCGGTCGCGATTTCGCCGGTGTCGTGGTCGAAGGTCCGCAGGCCTTGATCGGCCAGGAAGTCTGGGGTACCGGGCGTGAATTGGGCTTTTTCGCCGACGGCTCCCATGCGCAATTCGTCAAACTGCCGGCCAACGGCGTGGCCCACAAACCGTCGCACCTGAGTTTCACCCAGGCCGCCAGCCTCGGCGTGCCGTACACCACGGCGTGGGACGCGCTGGAGCGTAGTCTGGTAACCGCTGAAACCCGCTTGCTGGTGATCGGTGGCGGTGCAGTGGCCACGGCAGCCTTGGCGCTGGCCAAAGTGCGCGGCGCGCAGTTGCTGGCAGCGGCGCGCCGGCCCGAGCAAGTCAAAGACTTGCAGGCGCAGGGTTATCAGACGATTCAACTGGATAAACCCGAAGACCTCGGCGCGCAGGTCAACGCGGTATATCGCGGCGGTGCGGATGTGATCTTCGACACTACCGGTTTCTGGCTGCCCGCCTCGGTGGCGGCATTGGCCACATTCGGTCGCATCGCCATCATCGCTGCGCCGGTGGACGGCCACGTGCAGTTGCCGGCACTGGCGCTGTACCGCAAGGGCGGTTCGGTGGTCGGGATCAACTCGCTGCTCTACGGCGTCGAAGCCTGTGCGGTGATGCTGGAACAGTTCGGGCGATTCTTCGATGAAGGCCTGCTGCCGTTGCCTCAAGGGTTGGTCGAGGCGCCGTTGGCCGAGGGCCTGCAGCGTTATGCCGATGTGAATCAGGGCAGCGGCGACAAAGTCATCCTCATTCCCTGATACACCTTAATCTCCTCAACACCCCGCAACCTGTGGGAGCTGGCTTGCCAGCGATAGCGTCAATTCAGGCAACCTCCTCAGCGCCTGATCCACCGCCATCGCTGGCAAGCCAGCTCCCACAGGGATCCGCGTTGTTCTTAAGAGGCGGGAACGCCGTTTTCCCACGCCGACCAGTTTTTCAGGATGTCCTGCACCAGCGGATTACCCGTGCGATAGAGGTTTTCCAGCGCCGGCACAAAACCGCCCTGATCGGCGTACTTGAGCAAATTATCGACTTCGCTGCCGTCCGGTTCAGGACGGTCGAAATCGGAACCGGCGCGCACCACAGCGAGGCGTTGCACGTCGACCAGACCCTCACGACTGGCGCGTAACAGCGCTTCGTATGTCGAGTTGTCTTCCTGTTGGGTCGTGCAGTATTCACCCTTATTGTCGGTGAGCAGTCGGGTCCAGACTTCGGCCCGTTCGCTCAGGCGTGTGCCGGAGAACCAGGTGTTGCCCGCCAGCGTATCGCAGCGCGTGACCACCGGTGGCTGGTTGGCTGGCGCTGAAGGGTATTTCAGGCGCCACGCCGCCGATTCCTTGCTCTCGCTCAGCTCAACTTTATGGCTCAGAGCGAAGGCCTTGGCCTGCAGTTTCGGGTTGAGTTCGAAGACTTCGGTCTTGTAGTCCAGCGGCGGTTTTTCGTTGGGGCCTTTGGTGTTGATGCCCAGGTATCCGGTCGGCCAACTCGACGGCGCGTCACGGGAATCCAGCTCCCATTGCGTGCCGAACTCCACCAGATAATGCGCCCACGCAGCGGTGCCGATGGTCCCGTGCTTCGGGCTGATCCCGGCGATACCCGCGATCAGGAAGTAGCTTTTGCGCAGATCGAATTTCGGCGACAGGGCCAGGGCCAGGGTCGAGGCGGCAGCGTTGGTCTGGCCCATGCCGGTGGTCAACAGGCACACCTGCCGGGTGTTGCAGCGGATGGTCGGGTACTCGGCGGACAGCCCCGGTACGCGGATTTCCTGCTTCAGCTCCAAGCGGTCGATCCAGTTTTGCGCCTCGGGGGCGAACATGGTGATCAGCACGACTTTCGGCTGGATCGGTGCCTCGGCCGCCCACGCGGTAGAAGAGAGCAGGGCTGCACCGGCCAGGGTCAAACGCATCATTGCTTGCATGAAAATCTCCTTGATTCAGAACTGATAACCGACGCCCGCGTAGTAACCCCAACCATTCGAGCGCGCGCGGAAATTGCCGTCGCCGAAGTTCAGTTCGCTGCCGTCTTCCCAGTTGCCGCCGTTGTGGAAATAACGGCCGACCAGGGTGAAGCGCAAATGGGTGAACGAGTAGAGCAACACGTTGGTCGCCACCGTCGCGTTGGCGGTGCGCGCCGGGTTGTCCTTGTGGATGTCGGAGCCGAAATCGAAGTTGGTGAAGCCGATGTAGGTCAGCGATGCGCCGTTGCTGAATTTGTCGATCGGCACGATGTATTTGAGCTGGGCACGGTAGCCGTCCCACGAATATTCATTGCTCGCGCCGTAGTTTTCCCACTGGTAGCGCCCGTACAGGTTAGCCGACAGGTTGACCCGCGAATGGGTGTCGATGTCAGTGCCGAAGCCGCTGTACAGGGTGTTGGCGCGGTTCTCCTTGCGGCTGCCGTGGTCGTAGATCCAGTCGAACGCGACGTACCATTCCTTGAACGGACCGATAGCCAGGCTGCGGCCGGCGAGGTAGTCGATGGAAATGCGCGGCTCGTGCTCCATGAACACCGGCGAGCCGTGATCCCACACGCCTTTGTCGTGGCTGTTGCCGATGTTGAAGATCTTCGGCACGTCGATGTAGCCGTACAGTTCGAACGGCCCCTTGCGGCCAAAGTACTCGTATTCCAGGTAGATATCGTCGGCCGGCTGCGGGCCGAAGCTGATGTCTTTGCTACCGATCAGCATCAAGTCCTGGTTGTACCAGTCCGACAGGTACGCGCCTTTTTTCGGTGGACTGGCTTCAGGGCTGAGGGCTTCGCCTTGAGCGGACTCTTCCGGCAATGCGGGTTGGGCGAGGGCGTTGTGGCTGAGAAGTCCGGTAACGCCGGTCAGTAGCAGGGAAACAGCAAACGTGCGCGCTAACGGGGCGCAAAGCGAGGAAGCGGGGCGCATTCAAAGTCCTTTTTTGCGGATCGAGGCCCGAATTCTGCGGACCTGTAGGGGTTTGTCGGGAAAATGCCGGGATTGACGCTTCGCAAACGTTTGCACAAGCCGTACCAATGTTTTCAATTCGCTGATATTTCGTCGATTTCAACGGTTTTTCTGACAGAACGATCACATTTTTCAAAAGCGCAAAAAATGTCGGCGGGTATGACTCCTGTGGCGAGGGGATTTATCCCCGATGGGGCGAGTAGCGGCCCTTGAAAGCGGGGCCTGCTGCGCAGTCCATCGGGGATAAATCCCCTCGCCACAAAAGCCATGCCAGGCCCGTCGGTACGGGCTGAAACGCTTATTCCAGACGGGCCTAGTATTAAAGTATTAACACCATTTAATCCGTGCCCCAATGCTGGGCGTCTACTAGCTTTGTCCCCAATCAACGGTTTTGTGATGACCGTCGCAGTCTTGAGTCGCGTGTGGAATAAGCAGCGGTTCGCACGCTTTCAAGGAAGAAATTGGCCACGACAAGGAGTAGCCCGTGGAAGCAAGGTTCGGTGTCGCCCTCGTATCGCGTTTTTCTCCTCTTTCCCTTGCTGTGCATCTGAGTGTCGCCGGGTTGTTGTTCGGCGGCGTCAGCGCACCTGCGTTGGCCACGTGCTCCACGGCCGGCTCGACGGTGACCTGTACCGGCGTGCCATCGCTGCCGTTGTTTCTCAACAACTTCAGCAGCGCCACCAATGGCCTGACGGTCAACGTCAACAGCGGCGCGCAGATGAACGCGACCCTCGGCGGCCATGTCATGGACCTGACCGGGGTGAATATCAGCCTGAACAACTCCGGCACCCTCGACCCGGCGCTGCTCGGTCTGGTCTCGGTGTTGAGTGGCGGTGCCTTCATCGGCACCGGTGCGACCAGTACGGTCAGTGTGCTCAACAACGCCAGCGGGATCATCCGCGGCACCGGCATGTTGCTCGGCCTCAACCTGACCAGCATCGGTGGCCTGGGCATCGCAGTAAACAACGCGGCGGCGGGCACCACCAGCATCACCAACGCCGGCACCATCACTTCGACCGGGCTCTCGGTCGGTGGCATCACTCTGGCCGATACCCCGGTGGTGGGCGTCTACGGCGGCTCGCAGGTCAACATGACCAACAGCGACACCGGCATTATCAACGGCCGGATCGCGTTCGAGACGTCGGCGGCGGGCAACACCTTCTACAACGCCGGTGCGATTACCGGCGGCGTGTCGATGGGCGCGGCGAGCACCAACACCTTCACCGCCGTGACCGGCTCTTCCGTGCAAGTCGGCGATGGTGTTCAGGTCTCGGTGGGGCTCGGGGGTTTGATCGGTATCAACCTGACGTTCGCTCCGACCGGCACCGTCGATGGCGGCAGCGGCGGTACCAACAGCCTGATCCTGCAAAACACGACCGGCGTCGGCGGCGGTATTACCGGTGTCGGTACGGCGTCGAGCGCGACCTACGTCAACTTCAACAACCTGACCCTCAACAGCGGCACCTGGACCTTGCAGGGACCGTTGGTCAGCGGTGCGACCACGCTCAATGGCGGTGTCGCCCAGTTCAACAACAACGCCACCTTCGGCAGCGGTGTGATCACCTCCAATGGCGGGATTCTGCAGGCAAGCAACGCCGGTTTGAACATCAGCAACCTGATATCCCTCGGTGCCGGCGGCGTGACGGTACAAGGCACCAACGCCACCACGTTGAGCGGTGTGATTTCCGGCAGCGGTGGCCTGACCAAGGTCGGAGCGGGGCAATTGAACCTCAGCGCCGCCAACACTTATCTGGGCAACACCACGCTCAGCGGCGGTACGGTGCTGGTGAGCAATAATTCGGCGTTCAGTGCCGGCACCCTCAATGTCACCGGCGCGACAACCGTTAGCGCACCGGGCACGATCAGCCTGAACAATGCCATCAACCTCGGAGGCACACTGACGGCCAGCGGCACCGGCGCACTGACCCTCGATGGTTTGATCAGTGGCAGCAGTGGTCTCACCAAAACCGGCACCGGCAGCCTGACCCTCAGCGGTGCCAACACCGGTTACACCGGCCCCACCACGTTGAGCGCCGGCAGCCTGCTGGTGACCAATAACAACTCGCTGGGCAGCGGTGCGCTGACCACCGCCGCCGGCACCAGCCTCGACAGCACCGCCAACGTCAATCTGGCCAACAACATCGCCATGACGGGTGCCCTCAATGTGCTCGGCAGTAATGCCCTGACACTCGGTGGTGTGTTGTCCGGCACGGGCGGCATTACCAAGAGTGGCAGCGCCAGCCTGACGCTGACCGGCAACAACACCAACGCCGGTAACACCGTGCTTAATGCCGGCAGCCTGTTCCTGGGCAGTAACACCGCGCTTGGTACCGGCGCGTTGAGCGCGGCGGCTGGCACCACGCTGGATGCGACCACGGCGGTAACGTTGGCCAACGCCGTCGCGCTGGCGGCGGATCTGACCATTGGCGGTACGCAGACGCTGGGCCTGAGCGGCGTCATCAGTGGCGCTGGCAACCTGATCAAAAATGGCACCGCAAACCTGAGCCTTAGCGGCAACAACACGTTCTCCGGCGGCACTGCGCTGAATGCCGGCACGCTGATTGTCGGCTCCAACACCGCGCTGGGCACCGGCGCACTGACTACCGCGGCAGGTACCACCCTCGACGCCAGCACCGCGGTCGCGCTGAACAACGCGGTTTCCCTCGGCGGCAACTTGAACGTCGGCGGCAGCGCCAACCTGACCCTCGGTGGTGTTATCAGCGGCAGCGGCGGGCTGACCAAAAACGGCGCAGCCAACCTGATCCTCAACGGTACCAACACGTTCCTCGGTGCCATTGCATTGAACGCAGGCACCCTCACCGCAGGCGCGAATGCGGCGCTCGGCAGCGGGAACATCACCGTGGGTGGCGCGGCAACCCTCGACAGCAATGCGTCCGTGACCCTGAACAACGCGGTTATTCTCAACAACGCCTTGAGCATCGGCGGCGCCAACGCCCTGACGCTGGGTGGCGTGATCAGCGGCGCCAGTCAATTGATCAAGAACGGCGCGGCCAACCTGACCCTCAGCGGCTCTAACACTTACAGCGGCGGCACGACGCTGAATGCAGGCAGCCTGACCGTCGGCAATGGCGCGGCACTCGGCACCGGCGCACTGACCGTGGCCGGGGCGGGCACCCTCAACAGCAGTTCGGCGTTGACGCTGAACAACGCGATCACCCTCAACGCTAACCTCACCGCCGGCGGCGCCAACGCGCTGACCCTCGGCGGTGTAATCAGCGGCGCTAACGGCCTGATCAAGACCGGCGCCTCAAGCCTGACCCTCAATGGCAATAACACCTATACCGGCACCACTGCGCTGAACGCCGGATCGCTGATCGTCGGCTCCAACACGGCGCTCGGCACGGGCGCGGTGAACGCATCGAACGGCACCACGCTCGATGCGTTCACCGCTGCAACCCTGGCCAACAACGTCAACCTCGGCGGCACCCTGACGCTGGGTGGCAGCAATGCGCTGACCCTCGGCGGCGTGGTCGCCGGTATCGGTGGGCTGATCAAAAATGGCGCTGCCGACCTGACCCTTAACGGCGCCAACACCTATTTCGGCAACACCGCGCTGAACACCGGCAAACTTACGGTCGGCAGCAACACCGCGCTGGGCTCCGGCACATTGAACGCGGCGGCAGGCACCACGCTGGACGCCAACACCGCCGTCAGCCTGAACAATGCGGTGGCATTGGCCGGTGCCTTGAATGTCGGTGGCACGGCGGATCTGACTTTGACCGGTCTGGTCAGCGGCGCCGGCAGTCTGGTGAAAAACGGTACGGCCAATCTGATTCTCAACGCGGCGAACAACTTCCTCGGCGGCACCACCCTCAACGCCGGCACGCTGACGGTGGGCAACAGTTCGGCGTTGGGCTCCGGCGCACTGACCGTCGCGGGCGCGGCGACGATGGACAGCAATTCGCCGCTGGTCTCGCTAAGCAACGCGGTCGCCCTCAATGCGGCGTTGACCGTGTGGGGTACGCAAAACCTGACCCTCGGCGGCGTGACCAGCGGCACCGGCCAGTTGATCAAAAACGGCGCGGCCAACCTGACCCTCAACGGCAACAACACCTTCAGCGGCGGAACGACTCTGAACGCCGGCACCCTGACCCTTGGCAATGCCAACGGTTTGGGCAGCGGCGCGTTGATTGTTGGCGGCGCGGCGACCCTGGATAACAGCGCTTCCTTCGGCATCGGCAATGCAATCACGTTGAACGCCGGTCTGACCGTCGCGGGCAACAACGACCTGAGCCTCAACGGCATCATCGACGGCGCCGGCAACCTGACCAAAAACGGCTTGTCGGACCTGACCCTGGCCGGCAACAACACGTTCACGGGCGCGCTGAACATCGTCTCCGGCAGCGTCACCACGTTGAACAGCAATGCGCTGGGCAACACCTCAGGCGTGAATATCAGCGCTGGCGCCGGTCTGAATCTGGGCAGCGACGCCAGCCTCGGCGCGCTGACCGGCAGCGGCGACGTGCAGCTCACCGGCAGCAACACGCTGACCGTCGGCAACGGCAATGTCACCAGCACGTTCGACGGCGGCCTCAGTGGCAGCGGTGGCCTGATCAAGGTCGGCACCGGCACCCTGAACCTCACCGGGATCAACGGCATCACCGGCAACACCGCGATCAACGGCGGCACCGTGAGTCTCAGCGGTTCGCTGGCGAGCGCGCAGGTCAACGTCAATACCGGCGGCACCCTGACCGGTACCGGTTCGGCGCTTGGTGCCATCAACGTCAACAGCGGTGGGCATCTGGCGTTGTCGTCGGGTAACCAACTGTCCGCCGGTGCGCTGACCCTCGCGGCCGGCAGCAACGTCGATGTGGCGCTGGGAACCCCTTCGACCGCGTCGCTGATGAATGTCGGTGGCAACCTTACTCTCGACGGTAATCTCAACGTCACCGACGCCGGCGGTTTCGGCGTTGGCGTGTATCGCCTGTTCAACTACACCGGTGCGCTGACCAATCTGGGTCTTGATGTCGCCAGCGTGCCGGTCGGCTACGGCCTCGGCGATTTGATTGTGCAGACGGGCGTGGCCAATCAGATCAACATTCAAGTGTCGGCGCCGAACTCCAATATTCGTTACTGGGATGGCAGTCAGACGATTGCCAACGGTGTTGTCGATGGCGGCAGCGGTACCTGGAACGCGGTCGGCACCAATTGGACCGACGCCAACGGACTGGTCAATCAGCCATGGGCTGGCGACTTCGCGGTGTTCCAGGGTACGGCCGGTACGGTGACGGTTAACGGCACGCAAGCCTTCACCGGCATGCAGTTCCTCACCGACGGCTACAACGTGGTCAACGGTGCAGCGGGACAACTCACAGCGGTCAACGGCACCGGCGGCACCACTTCGTTGCGCGTCGATCCGGGCGTGACGGCGACCATCAATGCCAATATCGATGGCAGCGGCATCCTTAATAAACTCGACGCCGGCACGCTGGTGCTCGGTGGTGCCAACACTTATACCGGCGGCACGCAACTGGACGGCGGCAAGATCATCGTCGGCAGCAACACCGCACTCGGCACCGGAACGTTAACGGCGAATGCCGGCACGCAACTGGACAGCAACACGGCGGTGACCCTCGGCAACGCGGCGACACTCAACGGCAACCTCACCGTGGTCGGCAGCAATGCGCTGACCCTCAACGGCGCGATCGGCGGCACCGGTGGTCTGATCAAAACCGGCACGGCGAACCTGACCCTCGGCGGCAACAATGCCTTCCTCGGCCCAGTCGCGCTGAACGCGGGCGGACTGATTCTGGCGTCGAATTCGGCGCTCGGCTCGGGCACCTTGAACGCGGCGGGCGGCACCACGCTGGATGCCGCCACCGCCGTTTCGGTAAACAACGCGGTCAATCTGGCCGGCAACCTCGGCATCGGCGGCACGGCGGATCTGACCCTTGCCGGCACGATCAACGGCGCCGGCAGCCTGACTAAAAACGGTGCCGCCAATCTGACCCTGAGCGGCAACAACAACTTCCTCGGCGGCACCAACCTCAGTGCCGGCACCCTGACCGCCGGCAGCAACTCGGCGCTGGGCCTGGGCAACCTCACCGTCGCCGGCGCTTCGGCGCTGGACAGCAGCAGTGCGTTGAGCCTGGGCAACAACGTCTTGCTCAACGCCAACCTGAGCAATACCGGCAGCAACAACCTGACCCTCGCCGGCGTCGTCAGTGGTGCGGGTGGGCTGATCAAGAACGGCGCGTCGAACCTGACGCTCAACGGCATCAACACCTTCAGCGGAGGTACCACGCTGAACGCCGGCACGTTGACCCTCGGCACTGGCACTTCACTGGGTTCCGGCGCACTGACCGTGGCGGGTGCATCGACTCTCGATAACTCCGCACCGCTGGTGCTGGCCAACAACGTTAACGTCAATGCGAATCTGAGCCTGGCCGGTAACAACAACCTGACCCTTGGCGGCGTGATCGCCGGGGCGGGTACGTTGACGAAAAACGGTCTGGCCGACCTCACGTTGAGCGGCAACAACACCTTCAGCGGCACCTTCGACGTGTTGTCCGGTAGCTTGACCACCCTCAACGGTACGGCGCTGGGCAACAACGCCACGGTCAGTCTCGCTGGCGGCACGGCGCTCAACCTCGGTGCTTCCGGCAGCCTCGCCAGCCTCACTGGCAACGGCACCGCGCTAGTCGGCACCGGCAATACGCTGAGCCTGGGCGGCAACAACGTCAGCAGCACCTTCGCCGGCATCCTCAGCGGTGACGGCGGACTGACCAAACTCGGCAGCGGCACCCTGACCCTGAGCGGCGTCAGCGATTTGACCGGCGACACCAACGTCAACGCCGGCACCTTGCAAGTCAACGGTTCACTGGCCAGCGGCAATGTACTGGTCAACAGCGGCGGTACCCTCGGTGGCGGCGGCACGCTGACCGGAGCCGTGACCGTGGCCGATGGCGGGCATCTGGCCGGGCTCACTGGCAGCACCTTGTCGGTGAATTCGCTGGTGCTCAACGGCAATTCCAACTTCGATGTCGGCCTCGGCACTCCGGTGTCCGGTGGTGGTAACGCACTGGTCAACGTCGGCGGCAACCTGACCCTCGACGGCACGCTGAATGTCAGCGACATCGGCGGTTTCGGCAGCGGCGTGTATCGCCTGATCAACTACACCGGCGGCCTCACCGACAACGGCATGCTGATCGGCACGGTACCGGGCAGCGTCACCCCGGGCGACCTGACCCTGCAAACCGCGCTGGCCAACCAGATCAATCTGCTGGTTACCGCACCGGGCGTCACCGTGCAATTCTGGGACGGCAATCAACTGATCGCCAACGGTTCGGTGGACGGCGGCAGTGGCATCTGGGGCACCGGCACCACCAACTGGACCGACGTCAACGGCACCACCAATCAGGCCTGGACCAACAACTTCGCAGTGTTCCAGGGCACGGCGGGCACGGTCACGGTCAACGGCACGCAAACCATCACCGGCATGCAGTTCGTCACCGATGGCTACAGCCTGCAAAACGGCACGGCGGGGTCGCTGAATCTGGTCAACGGTTCGCTGGGTAACGCCTCGGTGCGCGTCGATCCGAACACAACGGCGACCATCGGTGTGGCACTCAACGGCGCCGGCACCCTCGGCAAATACGACACCGGCACGCTGGTGCTCAACGCCGCCAACGGTTACACCGGCGGCACCGCGCTCAATGGCGGCAAGATTGTGGTCGGCAACAACGCGGCGCTCGGCACTGGCGTGTTGACGGCGGCCAACGGCACCGCGCTGGACAGCAACACCGCCGTCAGCCTCGGCAACGACGTGGTCCTCAACGGTGGCCTGAACGTTGCCGGCTCCAATGCCTTGACCCTCGGCGGCGTGGTCAGCGGCAGCGGCAGTCTGATCAAGACCGGCGCTTCCAGCCTGACCCTCAACGGCAGCAACACCTACAGCGGCGGCACCCAACTGGGGGGCGGCACGCTGATCCTCGGCAATAACAGCGCACTGAGCAGCGGTGCGTTGAGTGTGACGGGCAACGGCAGCCTCGACAGTACCTCGGCGCTGCAACTGGCCAACGCCATCAACCTCGGCGCGCAACTGACGCTCGCCGGTAACCAGAACACCACCCTGATCGGCGCGATTACCGGCAGCGGCAGTCTGCTGAAAAACGGCACGGGTGATCTGGTGCTCAGCGGCGCGAATACCTACAGCGGTGGCACCACGCTGAACGGCGGCAGCACGCGCGGCGACACCAGCAGCCTGCAAGGCGCAATCGTCAACAACGCGGCGCTGACCTTCGAGCAGAACGCTGACGGCAGCTACACCGGCAACCTCACCGGTAGCGGCACGCTGAACAAAACCGGCAGCGGTCAATTGTTGTTGACCGGCAACAATACGTTCACTGGCAACACGTCGGTGCAGGCCGGCAATCTGCTCGTCAACGGTGTGCTCAACAGCGCCAACGTCAATGTCGCCAGCGGTGCGAAAATCGGTGGCGGCGGTCAGTTCGGCGGGGCGGTGCAACTGGCCGACGGCGCGACCTTGCTCGGTGGCGGCACGGCGACGCCGTTGTCGGTCGGTTCGCTGGCGTTGTCCTCGGGCACGAATCTTGACTTCAGTCTCGGCTCGGCGGCCAGCTCCACCACAGTGGTCAACGTCGCTGGCAACCTGACCCTCGACGGCACGCTGAACATCAGTAACGCCGGCGGTTTCGGCACCGGGGTCTACCAACTGTTCAGCTACGGCGGCAGCCTGACCGACAACGGGCTGGTTTACGGCAGCCTGCCGGTGTCGACGGCCAATCTGACCCTGCAAACCGCCATCGCCAACCAGATCAATCTGCTGGTGCAAGGCACGCCGGGAGAGGTGCAGTTCTGGAACGGCGGCACCACCAATCCTGATGGCAGCATCGATGGTGGTAGCGGTGTGTGGGGGCCGAATACCAACTGGACCGATCCGAGCGGCACGCAAGCGTTGGCCTCCAACGGTCAGTTCGCCGTATTTGGCGGGCAGAGCGGCACGGTGACTGTGCAGGGCAATCAGAACTTCACCGGCCTGCAATTCCTCACCAGCGGCTACAGCCTGGTGCCAGGGGCGGGCGGCACCCTGACGCCGGTCAACGGTTCTGACGGCAGCCTTGCGCCGGTGCGCGTCAACGCCGGGGCCAGTGCGGAGATTTCCACACCACTGGTCGGGACTGGCGGCATCGAAAAACTCGACGCCGGCACCCTGGTGCTGAGCGGCGCCAACACCTACAGCGGTGGCACCACGGTCAGCGGCGGTACGCTGATCGGCAACACCACCAGCCTGCAAGGCAACATCCTCAACAACGCTTCGCTGGTGTTCCAGCAGAACGCCAATGGCCAGTTCAACGGTTCGCTGCGTGGACTGGGCGCAATGCTTAAACGTGGCGCCGGGACATTGCTGTTGACCGGTGACAATCCATTCAGCGGCACCGTGTCGGTGGATCAAGGCGTGCTGCAAGTCGGCAGCCGCGCCGCGCGGGCTTCGTTGGGTGGGCAAGTCACCGTGGCCAACGGCGCCGGTCTGAGCGGTAACGGCAGCGTCGGTTCGCTGGTCAACCACGGTGTGGTGGTATCGGGGGCCGAGGCTGGCACTCTGAGCGTGGCCGGCAACCTGACCAATGCCGCCGACGGTGTGCTGGCGTTGACCATCAGTTCGCCAACCGCGACACCGTTGGCGGTCGGCGGTACCGCAGCGCTAGGCGGCGGTTTGCAGGTCAATTCGCTGGCACCGTTCACCGGCAATACCGTGTACTCGCTGATCACGGCGGGTGGCGGTGTCACCGGTACCTTCAGCAGCGCCGATCTGCCGCAGTACGCCTTCCTCGACAGCTCGCTGGTTTACGGTGCCGATTCGGTGACCCTGGCCGTCAGCCGCAACGACAACTCGTTCGCCGATGTCGCCGCGACCGGCAACCAGAGCGCTACCGCTTCGGCACTGTCGCGTAACGGTGCAGCGGGTACGGCGTTGCAGAACCAGATCGTCAACCTCAGCGTGGCCGGTGCGCGCAGTGCCTTCGACAGCCTGTCTGGCGAAATCCACGCCAGCACCGCCAGCGCGATTCTCGAAGATTCGCGTTACGTGCGCGAGGCCGTCAACGACCGCATGCGCCAGCCATCGTGCAGCGCGCCGGATGATCCACGCCGTGCCTTGGCGCCAAGCGACAACCAACTGAGCAGCAACGGTTGCCACGGCGAAATGGTCGGCTGGGCGCGCGCACTCGGCGCCTGGGGCGAGTCGGATGGCGACAGCAACAGCGCCAAACTCGATCGCAACCTCAGCGGCTTCCTGCTCGGCACCGACAAGCAGATCGATGACCAATGGCGCGTGGGCATGGCCGCCGGCTACACCCGCAGCGATCTGGATGCCCATGATCGTCGCTCGGATGCCACGGTCGAAAGCTACCACCTGGCGGCGTACCTCAACTCGCAGTTCGATGCTCTGGCCGTGCGCCTCGGCGCGGCTTACAGCTGGCACGACATCGAGACCAAACGCGACGTCAGCGTCGGTACTTACAACGATCGCTTGAAAGCCAACTACGACGCACGCAGCGCACAGGTGTTCGGCGAAGTCGGTTACACCATTGACGCCGCCGGTATCGCTCTGGAGCCGTTCGCCGGTCTGGCCTACGTCAACTACGACACCGACAAGGCCAAGGAAAAGGGCGGAGTAGGGCGCCTGAAGGCGGATGCCGATCAGGACATCACCTTCTCGACCCTCGGCCTGCGCGCCGGCAAAGTCATCACCCTGAGCAACGGCGGGCAATTTACCCCGCGCGCGGCTGTGGGCTGGCGGCATGCGTTCGGCGACACCAAGCCTGACGCCGACCTGACCTTCATCGACGGCGGCGCCTCGTTCAGCACTCAAGGTGTGCCGATTGCCAAGGACAGCGCCATCGTTGAAGCGGGTGTGGACTTCCAGATCAGCCCGACCGGCAAGCTCGGGGTCGGCTACTCGGGGCAACTGTCGAACGACAACAATGATCACGCGATGACCATCAGCTTCAGCCTTGGCTTCTGAATTAGGGTCGAAGCACTTTTAGCCGCCCGCGAGGGCGGTTTTTTTTGCCGGAGCAAAGGTCTCAGTAACTTCTGTAGGAAATTCGTTTTGGAACCGTCCGCTTTTTCCCAAATGGAAACGCCCTACATCAAACATCGATTCATCTGACTTCACCGATTTAGCCATCACGCCTCACAGTCCTGTGCCTTAAACAGACACAGGGATATGTGGATGCTTACCGCCGGCCGCTCCGTTGTTTTCAGACTCGATATCGAAGGTTTTCCCCACGATCTGCAGGTAGCCGAATTCCGGGCTACCGAGGCGCTCAACCAAACCTACATGATCGACCTTGAACTGGTCAGCGAACGCCGTGACCTGGATCTCGAGTCCTTGTTGCACCGTCCGGCATTTCTCTCGTTTTGTGCGAACGGCGCCGGTCTTCACGGGCAGATTTATCGAATCGCCCAAGGTGATTCCGCTTCCCGTCTGACGCGCTATCAGATCGTTCTGGTGCCCTGTCTGGCTTACCTTGCGCATCGCCATAATCAACGGATCTTTCAGCACCAGAGCGTGCCGCAAATCATCGCCAGCGTGTTGAGTGACCACGGCATGCAGCCCGATGCCTGGCGTTTTCAACTCAGTGCCGAGTACCCGCCGCGCCTGTATTGCGTGCAGTTCGACGAGTCGGATCTGCACTTCATCCAGCGTTTGTGCGAGGAAGAAGGCCTGCACTTTCATTTCCAGCACCGCAACGATGGGCATCTGTTGGTGTTTGGCGACGACCAGACGGTCTTCCCCACACCTGACGTGCCGACAGCCTATGCACAAGGCAGCGGCATGGTCGCCGAAGCGGCGGTGATCGACCGCTTCAAAGTTCGTCTCGAAACCCGCACCAGCCACGTCAGTCGCCGCGACTATCACTTTGAAAAACCCACGGTGCAACTCGACGCCGAGGCCAAAGAAAACCGGCTTCCAGCGCTTGAGGATTACCGCTTTCCGGGACAGTTCAGCCACCGTGATCACGGTAGACATTTGAGCCAGCGCGCCCTTGAGCGGCATCGTGCCGATTATCGTCAAGCCCATGGGCGCAGCGACCAAAGCCTGATGCGCAGTGGCAGTTTCGTCGACATGAGCGAGCACCCGCGCGCCGACTGCAATGGCCTGTGGCTGCTGACCCGCGTTGAGCACATCGGCCTGCAACCGCAAGTGCTGGAGGAATCGTCAAGCGTCCCGGCTACCGACGATGGTTTCAGTCAGGGCTATCGCAATCACTTCGTCGCGACGCCTTGGGAGGTGAATTTTCGCCCCGCGCTGGAGCATCCAAAAATACGCATGACCGGCAACCAGCACGCCGTGGTGACGGGGCCGCCCGGCGAGGAAATCTACTGCGACGCCTATGGCCGGGTGAAAGTACAACTGCTGTGGGATCGCGACGGTCAGCTCAACGAGCAATCCAGTTGCTGGCTGCGCGTGGCCACGGGCTGGGCCCATGACCGTTACGGCAGCGTGCAGATTCCGCGCGTCGGCATGGAAGTGCTGGTGGGGTTTACCGAGGGCGATCCGGACAAACCGTTCGTGGCCGGCTGCTTGCCCAACGCGGCGACGCCGGTGCCACTGGACCTGCCGGCCGAACACACGCGCAGTATCTTTCGCAGCCAGAGCAGTCCGGGCGGTGGCGGCTATAACGAGTTGCGCATCGAGGACAGAAAAGGCGCTGAAGAAATTGCCATTCGCGCCCAGCGTGACTTCAATCAACTGGTGCTCAATGACCAACGCGTGCAGGTCGACCACCAACACACGATGGTCGTCGGCGGTCTTTGCAGTCTTGATCTGCGCAGTGATGAGCATCATCTGACCCACGGCAATCGCCTGACCGAACTCAAGCAGGACGACCACCTGTGGGTGCAAGGCGACCGGCACATCCGGGTCGCCAGTCAGCGACTCAGCGCCGGCCAGCAAATCCACCTCGGCGCCGGTCAGCAAGTGGTTATCGATGGCGGCACCCATGTGACGATCATGGCCGGCGGGCACTGGTTGACGCTGGGGCCGGAGGGCATCTGCAGCAGCGTGCCGATTGTTCAGGGTGGCGCGCCTGCGGTTGGCCTGGCAGCAGAACCGTTGGTGCCGGGAGCGTTGCCGTCGTTGAAAGTGGCGTCTGATCCGCTTCAGCAACGCCATGCGTTGGCTGCCAACCGTGACGCGCGGTGCCTGGTCTGCGAGGCGGCCCAAGCATGAGCGTTCTGACTTCTTTTCCCGATGATTTGCCTTGGAGCGAGCAACGGGCCTTGCTGTTGCTGGATGGCGCAACGATCAGCGATTTGCCAGCGCGGGTCAGGCAGCTCAGCCCGGCGGCCAATACGTTTGCCTTGTTCGACCAGACGTCCTTTTCTGCATTGCGCGACATCTCGCCGTTGTTGGTGGAAATCCAGCCGGCGGACGATCCGCTGGCGCTGTTCTATCTGCAACACGCGGCTGAGGAGTGGGGCGTGTTGTTGTTCAGCGCGGCGCCTGCGCACAGCGTGGCCGAGCACTTGCGCAAACTGGTCAGCGTCGAGTTGCCGGCCGGCCAGTCGGCCATGCTGCGGCTGGCCGATGCGGCGGTTGCTCATGCGCTGTTTGCCAGTGGCGATCAGTGTTTGTTCGGGCCTTTGAGTTGCGTGGTGACTGCCGATTGCGTCAACGCGGTCTGGCACAGCCATCGACCGCGACGGGCGGAGTGCCCGGTGCTTGGCGTTCCTTATTGCCTGAGCCCTGAACTGGACGCAGCGCTGGACCGGGTTGATCGGCGTCGCGCCTTGCTGGAACTCAATGCGCATCTGTTGAAGCACTTTCCCGGATGTCCTCTCGAAGGAGCGCTGGGTCAGCGCTGGCCAACCCTTGAGCAGATTGATAGCCAAGCCCGCGCGCTTGGCCTGAGTAGCCAATCCGAGTTGTTCAACTACGCCAACCTGATGGTGTGGCTTGACGGCAGCGATATCGACCAACACCCAAAAATCCATCACTTGCTGCATTCGCCCTCACTGCAATCACCGGGCGAGCGCGTTGCGTTGGCCGCTGATCTGGCGCAGCGCTGGGCCAGCCAGAAGGAATGCCAATGACCCATCCCGCCATTCTTGACGCCGCAGCGGCCTCAAAAGCCCCAATTGCTACTCCCACGGCGTGCCCGCTACGACAAACCCACGTGCAACTGCTGCCGCTGAGTTACGGCCTGGTGGAAAGAGAGCACGATCCCGGCGCCGAGCTGAATTTGCCCTACACCCTGAGCGCACGCCCGATGGGCATCCGCCGGTTGCGCGACGGCTGGCTGTACATCATCGACGGCCTCAGTGGCGACTTGTACGAATATCGCATTGTCGACGGCATCGTCACGGCGCTGTTGCATCAGGGTAAAACGGTCAATGAGGATCAGCGCGGTGCCATTGAAGAGCGCCCGGCGCTGATCTTTTCGCGCAAAAGTACGCTGTACGTGAGCTTCGCCGAGGTCCAGTGGACGGCCAGTAAATGCTCTCAGGTGCTGGACAGCGCTGAGGAGCGTGAGCATTTCATGCAGGCAGTCGATTTGGGGCCGGTGAATTGTCTGGTCGGTGGCGAGCACTTGTTGACTGTCAATCAGACTAAACAGTGGCTGGCAGAGGTGGTGTACGGCGCCGAACCAGTCGCTGAAGAGGGCGCGACGCGGATGCCGACCGTGCACGTCAGCGATGCCCCCGAGCATGAACGCGAACCGTATTTGTGGGAGCAGCCGAAGCGTTTTCGTGCCGCCCACATCGGCGAGTTTCTCGGTCGGGTACGGGGGCCGTATCAGGACGACACGCTGTTTCTGCTGGTCAACGATGATCTGGGCGTGCTGCGCGATCTGGCCGAGTATCAGGACCGCGTGGTCGGCTGGGTCGAGGCGTGGAGCAACACTGATAACAACGAGCGTGATTATCTGCTGGCCAGTTACATCGAATCGCTCAGCCAGCTCAACGACAAAGATTTCGACAGTCTGGCCAACGCCAGTGACCAACCGCAGGCCAAAGCCCTGTTTGCCGATATCGAGCAGTTGCCGGAACCGGATCGTGAGAACACGCGCAAGGCGTTGCTCGATTATTTGAACAAGGGCGGCAGCGTCGAGCCGACCTCTACAGACGCGACGCCGGACCTGAAGCAACTGCGTGAAAAGGCCCTCGATCAGTCACTGGCCCTGAACCGTTTCGACGGCGTCGCGCCGGATTTCACCGCCCATGGTCGCGCCACCGCCGAGGCGGATCGCCGCTACTACACGCGACAGTATTTCGAGGCAGTCGCCCCCAAAGATTTCGTCGAGCGACACCTGTCAGCGCTGGTCGATCTGGGCAAGGATCAGGATCGGCGCATGCGCGATGTGCTCGACGGTCCGGTGCTCAGCGGCAAACGCGGGGTCAACGACCTGATCGACCGACCGGCGATGGACGACAGACTGAATCTGCTGCGCGATGACCTTGGCCGCTGGAACCGCCTGCTCGAACGCATCACCGCCGACCGCACGCAACTGCTGGTCGACGGCCGCTTCCACCGCGCAGCGTGGTACTACGACGCACAAGACGCGACGCAACTGCACCAGGCCCTCAGCACCGAATACGCCTGCCTCAAGGACCTCTGCCGCAGCGACGCGGCGAGCGAAAAAATGCTCGGTTATCTGGAACAGCACCCGGAACTGACCCGGACGCTGTTCTACACCTTGCCGCTGCGTCTGCAAGCCGAGCAGGCCGGGCAATATGCGTTCCTGTTTAACGCCGGCATGGCCACGTTCAACAACCTGCCGGATTGGCTGGCGAAACTGAAAAAGATCGAGCAACCGCACCTGCCGGCCCTCGACGACATGCCCGAACACTCCCGTACGGTCGCGGCCGCCGTGCAGGACACCTACAGCCCGGCACTGAACCTGGGACTGAATCGCGTGCTGGAAGGCTTCGACCTCTCGGGCGAGAAAATCCCCGATCTCGATGAGCTGTTCCAGCGCCTGCCCAATGGGCTGAAATTGCGCCTCTTCGATGCCGCCAAAACCAGCGGCGTGACCTTCACCGTCGCCAGCCCCGCAGAACAATCCGCCCTGCAAACCGCAATCAAGGAACTGCTGCGCGAACGCGACTACCTGAAAACCCTCAACCGCGAACGCAACCAGATCACCCACAACAAGAACCGCCAAGGCCACAAAACGCCGAGAGCGCTGGAGTTGCAGGAAGAGATCCTGCGCGTGCGGGCGCAGTTGACGGTGATTGAAGGGCGACTGGCGGCGGCGCTGAGCCCGATTGAGGAAGTGCCGGATCGCTCGGCCCGCTTGTACGGCGCCACGCCTGCGCGGGCAGGGGTGACGGTGGTGTTTCCGCCGGCGCAGCAGGGGGAGTTAAGGAGTTTGCTGGGGAATATTCGGCTGGGGGTGGGTGGGATTTCGGCGGGGAGTCTGGTGAAGACGGAAGGGATGGGGTTGGTGGTGGTTTTGGTGCAGGTGGTGAATTTGTTGGGGGTTTATCGGGAATTGATGAAGCAGACCAGGGACAAGAAGAAGCGGGCGGATTTTTTTGCTGCTTTGGCTGTGACGGGAGCGGCCGGTTTCACTGCAGCGCAAAGCCTTGCGGATACGGCGATGAAGGCTCGTAGTACAGCGCTTGTGGCAAGTCTGCAGCTTGAGACGTTGCAACATGTGCAAGTTCAGATCGGGAAATTGCATGTAGGGCTAGGTTTCTTTACTTATATCTTGGGTTTCAGAGCGTCTGTTGCCAACTTCGCAAACCAACGTCGAAACTGGCAAGAGGCGATCCGCAGCGGGAGTCAGTCTGAGCAGAGAATGGCCGCATTGGCGACCTTGGGCGCGGGAGGAATGGTGACAACTAACGCTTACGGAGTAGGTAATACTGTCTACGCCTCTTTCAAGGTATTGGCTGCACCTAATAGCGCGGCACGAACAGCTGCCTGGGCCGCCGCTGGTACACGTCTGTCCACCATATTCTTCCGCTTCAACTTGGCTGGCGCTTTGTTCACCGTGCTGGAATTCGTGGGTACTTGGCTGTTCAATCGCTACAACCTCTCAGCCCACGACAAATGGTTGAAAATCACGCCTTGGAGTCGTGATGCGGAAATGCGTGGCGATCATTCACTGGAAGACTTTCAGAGTTATCTGGCTTTTCTGATCCATGCACCTTACGTCCAACTTGGCCCAAACCCGCACGACTCCTGGCTGAAAAACCTGTTGTTCAAAGCCAAACCCAGCGATATCCATCTGGTGCTGCCAAGGCTGACGCTGGACGATCTATTATTTCCTTTAAACGGTAAGCAAACTCATCGATTGGGCATCGGCGCCCATAGAGTTTTGATGCCGTTGCATGCTCAAGGTGCGCCGCGAGAACGCAAGGAAGTTATCAGCGAGGAGATACTGACCAGCTTGCGTATCGTGAGGTCATCGCCAGAAGGATTGGTGTTTTGTCTTCAATACCCTGTTGCGACCCACTCTGAATACACGCCTGCAAAGGAAACGTTAGAACTGGCGGTCTGTGTTCAAGCTCTGAATGGCAAAGGGGAATGGGCATCTCGAACTCGAGTAATTCATATGGATCCTCGGGCAGAGGGGCATTTTGCTGTGGTCGCTCCTAAGTTTGTCAAAGAAAACCCTCCTATGTTGCTAGTAGAAACCCAATATCTTGAGTGGGCTGATCATGCTGAGTGATCACGGCAAGCCCATTGCTACCTCGAAAATTGAGCAACATAGGAAGGCAGGATATATCGAGCCATTTTCAGGTGGAAAAATTACCTACCTCGCACCGTTGCCACTTCCTACGACGATTCCACCTCATGGGCCGCACATTGGAAAGTTAAATGACGCGTATATGGACTTTGGTCTCGGGTCACCACAGGTATTTTCCTGGCAACTAATTCTAGGAGGGGCATTCACAGGCGCTATCATTGTCACGGTCTTATTCCCGTTATTTACTGGTCTTTTGGGCATTATTTTTGGCTACGGACATGAAGCAATCCGCGAGTCAGTAATTGGTATGTTCGAAGTGGGCTATGAGAACGAGTTGATTGCCGGCCCTTTAATCTTGCTTATTGGCTTAGCCGTCTGGCATCACAACCACAAAAAACGCGCCTCAATCATCCCAACCCGTTTCAACCGCCAACGCCGCGAAGTCTGCTTCATGCCCGAAGGCGAAACCGACCCCGTTCTCGTCCCTTGGGAATCCCTCTCCGCCTGGATCATCGAAGCCCAAGGCGCAACCCAATATGGCATGCACCGCCAATACGGCATGGGCATCGGTTTCTACCACGGCGAAACCCTCACCAGCCTCGAATTCCCCTGCGCCGGCCTGCCACTCGCCATCAGCCATTGGGAAGCCATTCGTGGCTACATGGAGTACGAGATCAACGACCTCAAATCGATTCAGGACCTACAAGACCTCCAAGGCCCCGACGACCCTCCCCACGAGGGCCTGCACACCTTTCGCAACGCCCGCGCACGCATGCACCAGCAGATCCGCGACGGTTCACGCACTCGGCTGTCAGGGTTTTTCTGGTACCTGTACCACGTCATGACCCTGTGGACGATTCCCAACCACCTCGTTGAATGGGAAGTGCGGCGCCTCGAAAGGATTGGCAAGCAGACGTTGCCCGAATCCATGCGCGAATGGTCGGAGCCGCTGCCGGAAGATCAATGGGCCAAGCCGAGTGAGGAGTTGCTGCGGCTGAGTGAGCAGGTAAGACAAATGCAAAAACGCCAACCGCACCGGCCCATCACGGAGATTTTTGCCGAGGTCCAAAAAACATCATCAACCGGCAAGCGTCGTGCATGAAGGCTATGCGGGTCAGTGAGCGATGTGGCGGCCAGTCGATTGCTTTCGCGAGCAAGCCCGCTCCCACACTGGATCTTCAGTGGCTACAAGATTTGCGGCCGTCAGAGATCCAAAGTGGGAGCGGGCTTGCTCGCGAAAGGGCCTTGGCATTCAGCGCAAAAATCAGCTTTCCTGCGCTCTGCTAGAATTCGCCCCATTCCCCAGCCTGAGACTGCCCCCATGAGCGAGCCGATTCGTCTGACCCAATACAGCCACGGTGCCGGTTGCGGCTGCAAGATTTCCCCGCAGGTGCTGGAGGTGATTCTGGCCGGTAGCGGGGCGCAGAATCTTGATCCGAAACTGTGGGTCGGCAATGCCTCGCGTGATGACGCGGCGGTCTACGAGATCGATGCCGAGCGTGGCGTGGTGTCGACCACCGATTTCTTTATGCCGATCGTCGACGATCCGTTCGACTTCGGCCGCATCGCTGCGACCAACGCGATCAGCGACATTTACGCCATGGGCGGCGACCCGTTGATGGCGATTGCGATCCTCGGCTGGCCGGTCAATGTGCTGGCGCCGGAGGTGGCGCGGGAAGTGATTCGTGGCGGTCGCGCGGTGTGTGATGCGGCGGGCATTCCGTTGGCGGGCGGGCACTCGATCGATGCGCCGGAACCGATTTTCGGCCTCGCCGTCACCGGTCTGGTGGAAAAACGCCACATGAAACGCAATGACACTGCGACCGCTGGTTGCCTGTTGTACCTCACCAAACCGCTGGGCATCGGCATCCTCACCACGGCGGAGAAAAAGGGCAAATTGCGCCACAGCGATGTTGGCGTCGCCCGCGACTGGATGTGCACCCTGAACAAACCCGGCAGTCGCTTCGGCAAACTCGCCGGCGTCACTGCAATGACCGACGTCACCGGTTTCGGCCTGCTCGGGCACCTGGTGGAAATGGCGGACGGCAGTAAACTCACTGCCCGTATTGCTTACGACCGGGTGCCGCGTCTGGACAGCGTCGAGTACTACCTCGATCAGGGCTGTGTGCCTGGCGGTACGTTGCGCAATTTCGACAGTTATTCGTCCAAGGTCGGTCGCGTGCAAGAGCTGCACAAACGCGTGCTCTGCGACCCGCAAACCAGTGGCGGTCTGCTCATTGCTGTTACCCCAGAAGGCAATGACGAGTTTCTTGCCCTGGCCGAAGAACTGGGCCTGAACCTTGCGCCAATCGGTGAACTGGTCGAGCGACAGACGAACGCAGTCGAGGTGATTTGATGTTCCGCGACTGCACCGATTACCGCGATATTTTCCTCAACGACCGACCGCTGATGGACGCCCGCGCGCCGGTCGAGTTTCACAAAGGCGCGTTCCCCGGCGTGGTCAATCTGCCGCTGATGAATGACAGCGAGCGGCAGAGGATCGGCACTTGTTACAAACAGCACGGGCAGCACGCCGCCATCGAACTGGGGCATCAACTGGTGTCCGGCACGGTGAAGGCCGAGCGCATTCAGGCGTGGGCCGAGTTCGCCCGGGCTCACCCCGAGGGCTTCATTTATTGTTTTCGTGGCGGCTTGCGTTCGCAGATCACTCAACAGTGGCTGCGTGACGAGGCGGGCATCGATTACCCGCGCATCGGCGGTGGTTACAAGGCGATGCGCAACTTCCTGATCGGCACGCTTGAGCAGGCCATCGCCCAGTGCGATTTCGTCTTGCTGGGCGGCATGACCGGCACGGGCAAGACCGAAGTGCTGGTGCAATTGCGCAACGGGCTGGACCTGGAAGGTCACGCCAATCATCGCGGCTCAAGCTTCGGCAAACGAGCCACCGGGCAGCCGTCGAACATCGATTTTGAAAACCGCCTGGCCATCGACATTCTGAAGAAGCGCGATGCCGGTATCGGGCAGTTCGTGCTGGAGGACGAGAGCCGGGTCGTCGGTAGTTGTGCCTTGCCGTTGCCGCTGTATCAGGGCATGCAGCAGTACCCGATGGTCTGGCTGGAGGATCGCTTTGACGATCGTGTCGAGCGGATCCTGCGTGATTATGTGGTGGATCTGTCTGCGGAGTTTTCGCTGGTGCATGGCGAGCAGGGTTTTGCCCTGTTTGCCGAGCGCTTGCTGGACAGTTTGAACAACGTGCAGAAACGTCTCGGCGGCGAGCGCCATCGACGGATGCTGATCCTGATGGAAGACGCTCTGGCCGAGCAGGGCCGCAGTGGTGCTGTGGATTTGCACCGGGGCTGGATCGAAGGCTTGCTGCGCGAATATTACGACCCGATGTATGCGTTTCAACGCGAGAAGAAGGGTGGGCGGATCGAGTTCGCGGGGGAGCGCGGGGCGGTACTTGAGTACCTGCGGGAGCGGCTGAGTCAGCCGGGTTGATGGCGTATTGACTGGCCCTTCGCTGGCAAGCCAGCTCCCACAGGTCTTGAGTGATGCCCATAGTGGCGGTCACCACAAAACGCTGTGGGAACTGGCTTGCCAGCGATGAGGCCCTGACTGACAGAAAAAAACTCAGGTCGGGCAGGTCGCCTTGCCATTATCCAGCCCCTGCTTGTAGCTGTGGCTCTGCAGGCTGGCCTTGCCGTTGTGCCACGTCAGGGTCAGCACATACAGCGAATCGAAGTCGTTGCCCGCCCAGTCATCGGTGATGTTCTGTTTCTTGCCGACCGCGTTACCTGCAACCTTGTTGATCAGTTCCGGCAGGTAGCCGTGAGACCAGGCAGTGTAGATCGTCGAGTTGTGGTACTTGTCTTCAAGCAGTTCGCGCGCCAGATCGCTGGTGTCGTTGGCCGAGAACTCGATGTTCACCGGCAGGCCGAGCTTGATTGCGGCCGGGCTGATGGTCATCAGCGGGCGAATGTAACTGTAGGAATTGTCCAGCTCGCCTTCCTCGACATTGCGTGTCGGGTTGGCGGCGAACACATAATCGGCCTTGCCGAATTTTTCCGGCAGCAGCGTCGACAGGTCGATGGCCCGGTTCAGGCCTTGGCAATTGAGCTGGCCGAGACCGCCTTCGGGTTTTTCCGCGTGACGCAGGAACACCAAAGTCTGGGTGCCGTCCACGGTTTGGGCACGGCTTTCGCTGGATTCCAGCGACAGGAACAGCGCGCTGACCGCCAACAGGGAGGGCAGGGCCACATACGCGCGATGTTTGAAACGTTTGGCGAAACGCATAAGGTTCGTCATGAAATAAAAAAGTCTTCAGCGTGTTCGATTAAGGCTGACAAACCTTTGCACCACGGGCTCCCAGCACCGGGTGGTTTCCATGTCGTGAAGCGCTTCCTCTGCAACAAGGGCATAGCTCAGAGTCCCCTGAGGCCCTTTTGGTTCGATCCGCAAGCGTGCGCGGCACTCTAACGGCAACCTGGATCGGCTTGCGGAGGAGATTAATCACTGAATGTTACGGTTCCTGTAGACGCTGCCGCAGGCTGCGACCTTTTGATCTTGCTTCAAAGGTCAAAATCAAAAGATCGCAGCCTTCGGCAGCCCCTACATTATGATCAGCCTTTAATTTGTGACTGGATGCTTCCCATGACCGATCTGTCCGCGTTCCCGATCACCCAGAAATGGCCGGCGCAGTACCCTGACTGGATTCAGCTCTATTCCCTGCCGACCCCCAACGGCGTCAAGGTCTCGATCATGCTTGAAGAGATCGGCCTGCCGTACGAGCCGCACCGTGTCGGTTTCGACACCAATGACCAGTTGTCCCCGGAGTTCCTGTCGCTGAACCCGAACAACAAGATCCCGGCGATCCTCGACCCTCATGGCCCTGAAGATCAGCCGCTGCCGCTGTTCGAGTCCGGCGCCATCCTGATTTATCTGGCGGACAAAAGCGGCCAGTTGCTGGCCCAGGAGGGGGCGCTGCGTTACGAAACCATTCAGTGGCTGATGTTCCAGATGGGCGGTATCGGCCCGATGTTCGGCCAGCTCGGTTTCTTCAACAAATTCGCTGGTAAGGACTACGAGGACAAGCGCCCGCGTGACCGCTACGTCGACGAAAGCAAACGTCTGCTGAAGGTGCTCGACACACGTCTGGAAGGCCGCGACTGGATCATGGGCGAGCGTTACACCATTGCCGACATCGCGACGTTTCCGTGGGTGCGCAATTTGATTGGTTTTTATGAAGCGGGCGATCTGGTGGGCATCAGCAACTTCCCCAATGTGACTCGTGTGCTCGAGCGCTTCCTGGCGCGGCCGGCGGTCACCCGAGGCCTGACCATTCCTGCTTGAATGACACATGACTCTGTGGGAGCTGGCTTGCCAGCGATGAGGCCGGCAAGTCGACATCCATGTTGACTGACCCACCGCCATCGCTGGCAAGCCAGTTCCCACAGGGTTTTATGGTGGTCTGGAGGATTGTTGCGCGCTCAGTAATGCACTCTTGATTGATCCAGGTTTGTACGCCAACCCTCGCAAGGCATAAGCTTCGCCCCCTACGACTTTCGTCTCATCTTGCGTTTTCAGGAAAGCCCCATGTCCAGTCAGTTCCCCGAAGCACGTCCCCGCCGTCTGCGCCGCAATGCGAGCCTGCGCAGTCTGTTCCAGGAAACCGAGTTCAGCCTGAACGATCTGGTGCTGCCGATTTTCGTCGAAGAAGAGATCGATGACTTCGTGCCGATCAAGAGCATGCCCGGCGTGATGCGCATTCCCGAGCGCAAACTGGCCAGTGAGATCGAGCGTTATGCTCGCGCCGGCATCAAGTCGGTAATGACCTTCGGCGTGTCCCATCATCTGGACAGCAACGGCAGCGACACTTGGCGTGAAAACGGCCTGGTTTCGCGCATGTCGCGGATCGCCAAGGATGCCGTGCCGGAAATGATCGTGATGTCCGACACCTGCTTCTGCGAGTACACCGATCATGGCCATTGCGGCGTGATGCACAACCATGAAGTCGACAACGACCAGACTCTGATCAATCTCGGCAAACAGGCTGTGGCAGCGGCTCGTGCCGGCGCTGACGTGATTGCGCCGTCGGCGGCAATGGACGGTCAGGTACGGGCGATTCGTCAGGCACTCGATGCGGCCGGTTTTACCCAGATTCCGATCATGGCCTATTCGACCAAGTTCGCTTCGGCGCTCTACGGCCCGTTCCGCGAGGCCGGTGGCAGCGCGTTGAAGGGCGACCGCAAAAGCTATCAGATGAACCCGATGAACCGCCGTGAAGCCCTGCGCGAATCGCTGCTGGACGAACAGGAAGGCGCCGATGCGCTGATGGTCAAACCGGCCGGCGCCTACCTCGACATCATCCGCGATATTCGCGAGGCCTCGAACCTGCCGCTGGCGGCGTACCAGGTCAGCGGTGAGTACGCGATGATCAAGTTCGGCGCACAGGCGGGGGCGATTGATGAGGATCGTGTGGTGCGTGAAAGCCTGGGCGCGATCAAGCGGGCGGGTGCGGATCTGATCTTCACTTACTTTGCGATGGATCTGGCCCTGGCCGGGATCTAAGCCACATCGTGTAACCCTGTGGGAGCTGGCTTGCCAGCGATGAGGCCAGCACATTCAAAATCAATGTTGACTGAGCCACCGCTATCGCTGGCAAGCCAGCTCCCACAGGTTTCTATGTTGTTCTTTGGTTACGCGCAATTGAAGAACGGCCGGATGCCTTGATCACGGAAGTAGCGCTCGATTACCTTCGGATCCGCGCTGTTATCGGCAATCGCCACATAGGTATCCGGGCGCAGCAGGTAGAAGCCGTTGCGCCCCAATCCTGCCGTCTCAAACGCCGGTCGCCAGTCGAACACATGCAGCGGCAGGTGATGTTCGTTGCACCATTGGATCATCTCGTCGCTGGTGTCACCGTACACATGCACTTGCCAGCAAGGCTGACGCAGTGGCTCGTAGTTATCCCCTTCACCGTCATGCGCCCACGGCAGGCGATCACCACCGTGGACGTGTCCGGCCACGCCTTGGCTGAGCGACATGCCGCGATAGTTGAGGGTGACTTGCGACACCGTGCGGAAGAGGAATTCGCGACTCGCTTCGAATGAGGCCATTTTCGGGATCAGAAACGGTGCCACACGCATGCGCAGCAGATCAGCCATGCGCCCCTCAGCGGTGACGAAACTGAAGACTTTGTCGGTGGTGGAGACCAACCGCCGGGCGAAGGCGATGCGTTCGGTTTCGTAGCTGTCGAGCAGTCGGGTCTCGGCGCCACCGCTGATGACCGCGGCGAGTTTCCACGCCAGATTGATCGCATCGCCGATGCCGGTATTCATGCCCTGACCGCCCGCCGGGCTGTGCACGTGGGCCGCGTCGCCGAGCAGGAACGCGCGACCACTGCGAAAATGCTCCGCCACTCGGTGATGCACGCGATAGGTGGAGAACCAGTTGACCTCTTCTATATGCACTTTCAGGTGCTCGATGGCGCGGCTGCTGACGTCGGAAAACTCCAGTGTTTCGGCGCGTTCCGCACGTTCGTCGCGTACGGTGCCGATCAGCCGTGCGCGGCCTGCTCCGGCCAGCGGGAACACCGCGAGAAAGTCCGCTTCGTCCAGATCCAGATGCAACTCGCCATTCATCGCCGGCCCGCTGGCCTGCACATCTGCCACGTAGAAAATCTGTTGATAGGTGCCACCGGGGAAACCGGTGTCGAGGGTTTTGCGCACCACCGATCGCGCGCCGTCACAACCGGCCAGATAGCAGGCCTGGCAGATTTCCTGTTCGCCATCGGGCAGGCGTAAATGCACGGTGAGACCGTCGCCGGTTTCCTCGAAACTCTCCAGCGTCGTGTTGCGTTCGACGCTCACGCCATAGTCTTCGAGCCGATCGATCAGCAGCCGTTCGTGCTCGTCCTGCGGGAAGATTTCGATGAACGCATAAGGTGTCAGGCCCTCGCCGATGCGATTGAGCGGCAGTTGCGCGACCGGTTTACCGTTGACCCAGAAATTGGCTGCCGCAACGCGATGGCCGCTGCGCACGATGGTGTCGGCCAGATCCAGTTGCCGGTACAGCTCCAGCGTGCGCGCCTGCACCGCCAGCGCCCGGGAGGTGGTGCCGGGGGCGGAGGTTTTGTCGATGATGCGCACCTGCACGCCCAGTTTGCTCAGCCACAGGGCGAGCACCAGGCCGGTCGGGCCGGCGCCAATGATCAGGACGTCGCTGCGGTTCATGGGCCTGTTCTCCGTTTGCTGTGCAGCAAGTATGGATCAGAAGGAGAGGGTGGCCAGTTGATCAGCCAGACGGAAAAAGGCCCCGCAGCGTTGCGGCGGCGGGGCCTTTTTGATTCCTGGCAGAGATTCTGTGGCGAGGGCGCTTGCCCCCGCCGGACGGCGCAGCAGTCCGCTTCTGTCAAAGAAGCGGGGGCCGCTTCGCGACCCAGCGGGAGCAAGCTCCCTGGCCACAGGTGTGTGTTCGACAGCGGTTTAGAAGTCGATCGTCCCCGACAACTTCGCCACTCGCGGCTCACCCTGAGTCAGGTAGCCGCCCTGAGCCGATTCCCAGTACTTCTTGTTCGCCAGATTCTCGACGCCCAGACGCAGCGTCACGTCTTTCTCCGACACCTTGAAGGCATAACGCGCGCCGGCGTCAAAGCGGTTCCAGGTTGGCAGGCTGAGGTTGTTCGCGGCGTCAGCGTATTGGCCGCCGGTACGCAGCATCCGCGCATTCAGCGCTACACCTTGCAGGCCCGGTACGTCCCAGTCGGCACCAGCGTTGAACTGGAAGGTCGGTACGCCAATTGCACGGTTGCCGTCGTTGGCGCCATTGAGGGTGTTTTTCAGTTCGGTGTCCATCAACGTCAGGCCGCTGATCAGGCGCAGACCATTGATCGGCTCGCCGAACACGTTCAGTTCCACGCCTTTGTTGACCTGCTCGCCTTCACGCACGTAGGTGCAAGTGGTGGCGCTGTTGATTTCACAGTAACCGTCACTCGGTTGCTCGATGCGATACACCCCCAGGCTCGCGCCGTAGGTGCCCATGTCGACTTTCACCCCGGCTTCGGTCTGCTTGGAACGTGCCGGTGCGTAGACTTCGTTGCCATTGGTCACACGAAAGCCGCCGCTGCTGGTCGGCGAAGTCGGGCCCTGGGCCAGACCTTCAATGTGGTTGGCATAGAACGACACGTGCTCCCACGGCTTGAACACCACGCCGTAGACCGGTGTGGTGATCGACTCGTCGTAGCTCGATTTACGGTCGCCGCTGCCCCAACTGGCGTAGTTGTAGCCTTGCACCACCATTTGCTGACGACGCAGGCCGGCGGTTATCAGCAGACGATCATCGAAGAAGCCGAGGGTGTCGGAAATCGCCAGGCTGCGGTTGAAGGTCTTGCCGACGATGCCCGGGTCATTGAGGTCGCCGCCGGAAAAGTTGCCGACCGGCGCCGGGGTTTCCACCGGGTGGTAGATGTTGTTGGCGTACTTGGTCAGGTCGAAGTCATAGGCGCTGCGCTGCTCGGCCCAGATGCCGGTCAGGCCGAAGTTCAGCTTGTGGCTGACAGGGCCGGTGTTGAACTTGCCATTGAGACCGGCCATCACACTGGTGTTGTCTTCATCGTGAGGGATGAACGAACCAGTGGTGAACGATGCGCCGCTGTTGCCGACCAGCGTGGTCGAGTTGTAGCGCCCGACTTCACGGGTGTGTTTGGCGCCACCGGCCGCGTAAGCGGTCCAGTTGTCGTTGAGGTCATATTCGGCGCGAAGCATGCCGAAGGTGTCTTCGATATCGGTGTAGCCCCACTTCGGCGCGTAGTTGGTGTCGGCCGATGGTGCGTCCGGAATATGCGTGGCGGTGCCGAGGTTGACCGAGTTGCGACCACCGTTGACGCGTTCTTTCTGATAGGCGAAGTCGCCGGAAATCCGCAGCGCATCGCCGCGATAGTCGAGGCCGATGGCGAAAAGTTTCGAGCGTTGGTTTTCGTGATCGATGCCGGTATCGCCTTCACGTTGCGACAGGTTGATCCGCGCGCCGAAGCGGTTGTCTTCACCGAAACGCTGGCCGATATCGAAATGATGCCCGACGCGACCTTCACTGTTGATGTCGGTGGTATAGCGGCGCAGCGGCACGTCGCCGGCGCGTTTTGGCTGCAGGTTGACGCCGCCGCCGATGCCGGAACCGGTCGGGGTCACGCCGTTGATAAAGGCGTTCGGGCCTTTGAACACTTCCACGCGCTCCAGGGCGGCGGTGGAGATGATCTGCCGAGGCAGTACGCCGTAGAGGCCGTTATAGGAAATATCGTCGCCATTGAGCGGCAGGCCACGAATCATGAAGACCTGTGCCTGGTTGGAGAAACCGGAAGCCTGGCGCACCGAGGAATCGTTGAGCAGCACATCGGCGACGTCTTCGGCTTGCTGATCCTGGATCAGTTGCTCGGTGTAGGAGGCCGCGCTGAACGGCACGTCCATCATGTCCTGATTGCCCAGCACGCCAAGTTGGCCGCCGCGTGCGACCTGACCACCGGAGTAGACCGGGGGCAGGGCGTTGGGTATCGGGGCTTGAGCGTTGACGTTGACGTCGTCCAGCACCAGCGCTTTGTTGTCTTTTTCAGCAGCGTGGGCGGTGATGGTCAGGGAGCACAGCAGGGCGAGAAGCGTCGGGCGAAAGGGCACGGCAAGTCGAGCTGGAGCGGGCATTTTTGTACCTGGAGGCGCACGGCCAGTGAGAAAAGTAAGGGCGGCGCGGGAACTCCTTGCGCAAATGCGACTCCAGACACAAATGATAGTTTTTCTCAGTAACGTTTTGCAATCAGTTTGTCATTACGGCTGAAACCTCTAATCCACGGCTTGATTTGCTTCCTTGTGGCGAGGGGATTTATCCCCGATGGGGCGCGAAGCGGCCCCCGTTTTTGATTTCCAAGGGGACTGCTGCGCAGTCCATCGGGGATAAATCCCCTCGCCACAGATAAATCCCCTCGCCACAAGGTCTGTGTAAGTCTGGTTTGTGGAACCCCATTGATCGTATGGTGAACCCGCCTCAACGGACTGGATGAAGCTTCATGCACAACTCTCGATTACTGATCACCCTCGCCGCGCTGCTGGTGCTGGCCGGTTGTGCCGGTCAGCGCAGCAGCGAGCCTGCACCCCGTGCCCCCGCCGAAGTGAAGGCCGAGATCGTGCGGCTGATGCCCGCCAAAACCGCCGACCGCCAGGGCTGGGCCACGGATATCTATGCCGCGTTCGCCGCGCAGAACATCAGCCCGACCACACAGAATCTCTGTTCGGTGCTCGCCGTGGCCGAACAGGAATCCACCTTTCAAGCCGACCCGACAGTGCCCGGCCTCGGCAAAATTGCCCGTGACGAAATCGACCGCCGCGCCGCCAAAGTGCACATCCCCAGCCTGCTGGTCAGCGGCGCCCTGCAAGTGCGTTCGACCAACGGCAAAACCTACAGCGAACGCCTGAGCGCGGCGCGCAGCGAAAAAGAGTTGAGTGCCATTTTCGATGACTTTATCGGCCGGGTGCCGATGGGCCGCACGTTGTTCGGCGGCTTCAACCCGGTGCACACCGGCGGGCCGATGCAGGTCAGCATCGAATTTGCCGAACAGCACGCCAAGGATTATCCGTACCCGGTGGACGGCACCATCCGCCGCGAGGTGTTCAGCCGGCGCGGTGGCATGTATTTCGGCATCGCGCATCTGCTCGGTTATCCGGTTAGCTATCGCGAGCCGCTGTACCGCTTCGCCGACTTCAATGCCGGGTGGTACGCCAGTCGCAATGCGGCATTCCAGAATGCGGTGAGCCGCGCTTCGGGCATCTCGCTGGCGCTGGACGGCGACTTGATCCGCTACGACTCGATCATGCCCGGCGGCACGGAACTGGCGGTACGCACCCTCGGCAAATCGCTGGGCATGCGCAACCCGACCATTCGCGATCAATTGGAGAAGGGCAAAACCCTGGAGTTCGAAGAGACCAGACTCTATCAACGCGTGTTCGAGCTGGCGGAGAAGGCAGAAGGTAAACCACTGCCGCGTGCGGTGTTGCCGGGGATCGTGCTGCAGAGCCCGAAAATCACCCGAAAATTGACCACTGCCTGGTTCGCCAAGCGCGTGGATGAACGTTACAAGCGCTGCATGGCCAAGGGCGGCTGATTCACGCAGACGTAAAAAACCCGGCTGACGGGAGCCGGGTTTCTCTGGGTTGTTGCGGTAACGCCATTCATTCAAACAGCGCGACGTTCGTTCAGACGATCCGAACCACCTTCGGCAACTGTGTTGCCTTGCAGACGATCGGAACCATCAGCGGCGACGGTGTTGCCTTGCAGGCGATCGGAGCCATCGGCGGCGACGGTGTTGCCTTGCAGACGATCGGAACCATCAGCGGCGACGGTGTTGCCTTGCAGGCGATCGGAGCCATCGGCGGCAACGGTGTTGCCTTGCAGACGATCGGAGCCATCGGCGGCAACGGTGTTGCCTTGCAGACGATCGGAGCCATCGGCGGCAACGGTGTTGCCTTGCAGACGATCGGAACCATCAGCGGCGACGGTGTTGCCTTGCAGACGATCGGAACCATCAGCCGCAACAGCGTTTTGATACAGACGATCCGAGCCATCAGCGGCGATCATCGTGTGAGCTGGCGTGGCGGCGAAAGCGTTTACTGCGAAAACCGAGAAAGCGATGCTGAGAAGAGTCTGGCGTTTCATGATGGTGTGCTCCGGGGTGTTGTTGGTTGGTATGGAGCGGATGTTACGCCGGGGATTTTTTATGAGAACTTCATTGATGTAATGGTGAACATCGACGCCAATGATGATTGCCAGAACCCCCGCGCCAGAGCCTTACAACACCTTCACCGCGCGCCCGATCGCCTGAATCGGCCCGGTCGGCTTGCCGATTGGCGAGCCGTTGGCGCCCTCCAGCGTCAGCTCGAATAGCTGGTTGGGTTGCAGTGGCGGCAACTTGTCCAGCGGTACCGACAGCGCTTGCCCCGGCTTGACCAGACCCAGTGACACCGGCCCTTGCCAGCCGTCAGCCTTGGTCCAGAACTCCAGTGCCTTGTCCGCCGGCACCTCGACCACACCCAGTGGAATCAACTGAATCTCGTGTGCATTGCTGGCCTGGATCACCCAGCCCGGCGCCTTGTCCTGCGGCGCGACCAAAACCACCAGATAACTCGGTTTCGGTGTGGTCTGGGTCAGCAGGATCGCGCCCAGAATCAAGGTCGCGGTCAGCCCGGCAGCGCTCAGCCCGCGCCACAATGGCAGCAGATTCCACCAGGAAGTTGAGGGCGCTTTGTGCGTCGAGCGCTCGACACTGCGTTCAATCCGTGGCCATAACTGCGCCGACGGTTGCTGCGATTCGGCATAGTCCGTCAACTCCAGCAGCCGTCGCTCCCAGGCATCCACTGCCGCACGCAGTGGCGGCTCATGCGCCAGACGTTTCTGCACTTCGCGCCGCTGTTCGGCAGAGAGCGTGCCGAGCACGTATTCGCCGGCCAGTTCATCGCGTTCCTGAGCCGATTCGGTGGTCATCCCATGCACTCCCGCAACGCGTTAAGGCTGCGCTTGATCCAGGCTTTGACGGTGCCCAGCGGTGTGTCGAGGCGCGCCGATATTTGCGCGTGGCTGTAGCCGTCGACATAGGCGTGGAGGATGCAGCGTCGACGTTGCGCATCGAGCTGTTCGAGACAGCGATGGATGCGCGCCGAGTGTGAGTGCGCATCGAAGGCATCATCGTCGTGTGTCGGCACTTCATGGTCTTCGCTGAACGGCGTTTCCCGACCCTGATCACGCAGCAGATTGAGCGCCAGATGCCGGGTCACGCTGAACATCCAGCCCCGTGCCGAACCGCGCGCCGGGTCAAACCCGGCGGCACCGTTCCAGATCTTGATGAATGCCTCATGCACGATGTCCTCCGCCAGCGCGGTGTCGCGCACCAGTCGCCTGGCCACGCCGAGCAGGCGTGGGCCTTCCTGCACATACAAATCGCGCAGGGCGGTCCGCTCGCCGCGAGCACAGGCAGCGAGACGGGCTTCATAATCGAACACCGATTCAGGCAAAGACATGTCGTGCAATCTAGCTCACATTTAACTTCAGCACACAGAACCCCTGTGGGAGCGGGCTTGCCCGCGATGGCGTCGTGTCAGCCAACTTCTACTTCACTGATCTACCGCTATCGCGGGCAAGCCCGCTCCCACAGGTTTTGTGTTGGGCCTGTGACTTCAGTTCGCCGCCCAGAAAATGTAATCGGCCTGGTACTTCACCACTTCCTGCTTGCCCTTGTTCGCCGCCGTGCATTCGCTCCCCGGCGCCACGCCGCCCTTGAGCGCAACGCGCTGGACGTAACTCACGCCACTCATCGCGCCCTTACCTTCGGCCGGGTTGGCCTTGACCAGTTGATAAGGCAGGTTACCCGGGCTCGACGGCGCCACGGCCAACTGCGTACCGGTGATTTTCGAACCGTCCTTGGCCTGCCAAGTGGCGGGCGGGCCGAAGTAGGTGCCCACCTGTTTACCGCTGCGGTCATTGAGCACCGCTTTCGGACCGACAAAGGTCCACTCGGTCTGCCCGGCCATATTGGGCTTGTCGCGGCACTCATAGGTGATCTCGCCGACTCCGGTGGTTTCCATCGCGATCTTGTGGCCATCCGGGACTTTGATCGCGTCGGGGTAACTGCTTTGGGCGAAGGTTGTCGAGGAGAGGGCGAGCAAACCGGTGAGGCCAATCAGCTGGGTGATGTTCATCAGTGTTTCTCCGAAAAGGGTAGACCGCTGGCAGCCGAGGAGGGCTGTTACAGGGACTACCCGTTGCGGAGGCATTTGGATGCAGTACCCGACAAATATTTTTCAATCACCTCGTTACTTGTGGTAACTGGCAAACCAGCTCCCACGCGTTCTTGATGCACTTGGTGCGGGATGGGCACCGCCAGCGCTGTCTTGCGAGGTTTGAATTCGCAAGTCGCGAGTGCATGGGAAAACGTGCCAATACCGATACAACTGCTGACAAATTCGCTCTTGTGGCGAGGGAGCTTGTCGGAATGCCGCCCGTCCCGCCGGGCTGCGAAGCAGGCCCAAACCCGGTAAATGCACTACAACTGATACACCGCAGTCTCTGATTTTATGACTGCTGCGCAGCCAAGCGGGACGGGCGGCGTTCCGACAAGCTCCCTCGCCACAGGGGATGGGTAGCCAGTAGAAGGGGGGATTTATGTATCAACTGTATGGGCACAGAAATTCAGGCGCAGCCGCCATCGAAGCGGCGTTGGAGTTGTGTCAGATCGCTTATCGCTTCATTGATGTCGAAGCCAGTACCGAAGCCGCCGAGGCGTTGGCGCAGCTCAATCCACTGAAGCAGATTCCGACTCTGCAACTGCCCGATGGCAGCGCCATCACCGAAAGCGCGGCGATTCTGATTCATCTGGGCCTGACCTTTCCCAAGTCCGGTTTATTGCCGGTCAAGGCGGAGGATCGCGATCAGGCGATTCGTGGTCTGGTCTACATCGTCAGCAATTGTTACTCGGCGATCGGCGTCATCGATTACCCCGAGCGCTGGCTGGTGATGCCCGACGAAGCGTCGCGGCAAAACCTGATTGCCGGCGCTCGAGAACGTTTGCATTGGAGTTGGGAGGTGTTTGCTGATCAGTTTTCAGCGGAGTTGTATCTGGATGACGAAACGCCGGGGGCGCTGGATGTGCTGGCGGCGGTGGTGACGCGCTGGGCCGGGAGCCGCGAGCATTTGCGTCAGACTCGGCCGGGGTTTTATGCGTGGTTACAGCGGATCGACCGGCACCCGGTGCTGGCGCCAGTCTTCGCCCGGCATTGGCCAGCCTGACTCAAGAGGATCGTTCCCACGCTCTGCGTCCCAAAGCGTGACGCAGAGCGTCACCGGAGGCATGCCCACGCGGAGCGTGAGAACGATCATGAGGCGGACGAGGGTCACTCCCCGCGAATGTACTGCTCCAACTGCTTGATCAGCTCAGCCTGTTCGGCAATCGCTTCCTTGACCAGGTCACCAATTGACAGCAAGCCGATCAGCTTGCCGTTCTCCACCACCGGCAAGTGGCGCAGACGTTTGTCGGACATGATGCCCAGGCAGGTGTCGACAGTCTGGTGAGTGTCGACGGTGATCACGTTCGCCACCATGATGTCGCGAACCGGCGTGCCCACCGATGAGCGGCCATGCAGCACCAGTTTGCGCGCGTAATCGCGTTCGCTGATGATGCCGACCACTTCGTCGTTTTCCACCACCAGCAAGGCGCCGACGTTTTTCTCGGCCATCTTCATCAGCGCTTCGAGCACCATGTGATCAGGCTTGATCTGGTGTACTTCCTGATTTTTCTGATCTTTGAGCTTGAGCAGTTGGGCGACGGTCTTCATGGCGGTTACTCAGGTGTTGTCGTTGTTATCCAAGCATCGTAGACGCAAGCGCGCAGAGCAAGGTGGCAAAGCGGCAGATAACACGCAAAAAACGTCATTTACTCGATTTTCTCAACCTGCAAAGAGGCTTTGGGGCCAGTGGAGCCTTGTGGCGAGGGGATTCATCCCCGATGGCCTGCGCAGCAGGCCCAGAATCAGCCCGCCGGACTTGCCTGACACACCGTGTCGGATGGTTTTGGGGCTGCTTCGCAACCCATCGGGGCGGTGCGACGTTTCGCTAAATCCCCTCACCACAGGGGATGGGGTTATCTCAGAAAGGGCAGCGTAGAATGCCCCTCTGTTTCAATTCCTGAGGTCGCAGTGGTGGATTTACAGCAGGGCTTCGTCCTGACCCGGCATTGGCGCGATACCCCGGCCGGCACCGAAGTCGAGTTCTGGCTGGCGACCGACGCCGGTCCGCGCCGTGTGCGTTTGCCGCATCAGCCGTCGGTGGCGTTTATCCCCGCCGAACAGCGTGAGGCGGCCGAACGCCTGCTGCACGACGAAAAGAATGTCGAACTGCGCCCGTTGGCCCTGCAGGATTTCGAGCATCGCCCGGTGCTTGGCCTGTATTGCCAGCAGCACGGCCAGTTGATGCGCCTGGAAACCGCGCTCAATCGTGCCGGTGTCGATGTCTTCGAAGCTGATGTGCGCCCGCCGGAACGCTATCTGATGGAGCGTTTCATCACCGCGCCGGTACTGTTCAACGGTACCGCCGATACCGACGGCGTATTGCTCAACGCGCAATTGAAACCCGACCCCAAGTACCGGCCGACACTGCGCCTGGTCTCGCTGGACATCGAAACCACCGAAACCGGTGAGTTGTATTCCATCGCCCTGGAAGGCTGCGGCGAGCGCCAGGTGTACATGCTCGGTGCGCCGAACGGTGACGCCAGCATCGTCGACTTCGACCTCGAATACTGCGACTCGCGCACGCTCATCCTGAAGAAACTCAACGACTGGTTTGCGCGGCACGACCCCGACGCGATCATTGGCTGGAACGTCGTCCAGTTCGATCTGCGCATCCTCCACGAACACGCGCGACGCCTCGGCGTGCCGCTGAAAATCGGCCGTGGCGGCGAAGAGATGCAGTGGCGCGAACACGGCAGTCGCAATCACTACTTCGCTTCGGCGGCGGGGCGGCTGATCATCGATGGCATCGAATCGCTGCGCTCGGCGACCTGGAGTTTTCCTTCGTTCAGCCTTGAGAACGTCGCGCAGACCCTGCTTGGCGAAGGCAAGTCCATCGACAATCCGTACCAGCGTATGGACGAAATCAACCGCATGTTCGCCGAGGACAAACCGGCGCTGGCCAAATACAACCTCAAGGACTGCGAACTGGTCACGCGGATCTTCGCCAAGACTGAACTGCTGACCTTTTTGCTGGAGCGCGCCAGCGTCACCGGGCTACCGGCGGATCGCAGCGGCGGTTCGGTGGCGGCGTTCACCCATTTGTATATGCCGTTGATGCATCGACAGGGGTTTGTTGCGCCGAACCTCGGCACCAACCCGCCGCAGGCCAGTCCCGGTGGTTTTGTCATGGACTCGCAACCGGGCCTGTATGAATCGGTGCTGGTGCTCGATTACAAGAGTTTGTATCCGTCGATCATCCGCACCTTTTTGATCGACCCTGTGGGGCTGATCGAAGGTTTGCAGCACCCCGACGACGCCGATTCAGTGCCGGGATTCAGGGGCGCACGTTTCTCGCGCACCCGCCATTGCCTGCCGGCCATCGTCTCGCGGGTCGCCGAGGGCCGCGAGACGGCCAAGCGCGAGCACAACGCGCCGTTGTCGCAGGCGCTGAAAATCATCATGAACGCCTTCTACGGCGTGCTCGGCTCCAGCGGCTGCCGCTTCTTCGATACGCGGCTGGCCTCATCAATCACCCTGCGCGGCCACGAGATCATGCTGCGCACGCGCAAGCTGATCGAAGAGCAGGGTCACGCGGTGATCTATGGCGATACCGACTCAACCTTCGTCTGGCTGCGTCGCCCGCACGGGCAAGAAGAAGCGGCAACCATCGGCCATGCGCTGGTCAAACACGTCAACGACTGGTGGCGTGCGCATGTACGTGATGAGTACGGTCTGGAAAGCGCCCTCGAACTGCAATTCGAAATTCACTACAAACGCTTTCTGATGCCGACCATTCGCGGCGCGGAGGAGGGCAGCAAGAAGCGCTACGCCGGTCTCGTCACCCGCGCCGACGGTACTGAGGAAATGGTCTACAAAGGCCTGGAAACCGTGCGCACCGACTGGTCGCTGTTGGCCCGGCAATTTCAGCAGGAACTCTACGAGCGGATCTTCCAGCGCAAGCCGTATCAGGACTACGTACGCGACTACGTGCGCAAAACCCTCGCCGGTGAATTCGACGAGCGACTGGTCTACCGCAAGCGCCTGCGCCGCACACTCGACGATTACGAGCGCAACGTCCCGCCGCACGTGCGTGCGGCGCGCCTGGCGGACGATTACAACGCCCAGCACGGGCGCCCTCGGCAATACCAGAACGGTGGCTGGATCAGCTACGTCATCACCCTGGCCGGCCCCGAGCCGCTGGAAGTGCGCCGCGCCGCCATCGATTACGACCACTACATCACCCGGCAACTGCAACCGGTGGCGGATGCGATTCTGCCGTTTGTCGACGACGATTTCTCAACCCTGATCGGGGGGCAACTGGGCCTGTTTTGAGTCGAGCAGTTGCAGCGTCCATTCATCGAGAATGCCGTGGAAATAGCGTTCCAGCGCCTGATTGAACAGGCTGTCGTCAGCGGTGAACTGGGCGAATAGCGTCATCGAGGAGTGAAATTTCAAGTCATCGGGATGGCCGAAAATCTCGGCGATCGAGCGTAGCTGCACATTCAATACAAGTTGCGTGCAGGTGCGCAGCCGCGCCCCGAGCAATGGATGATCGAGATAGGCTCGGGCCTCTTCGGCCGAACCGATGGCATAGCGTCGGGACATTTCGCTGCCGCCCAGCCCGGCGAACTGCGGGAAGACAAACCACATCCAGTGGCTGCGTTTGCGGCCCTCGTCGAGTTCACGCTGGACCCGTTCGATCACCGGGTCCTGGGCCTGGACAAATCGTTGCAGGTTGAAGGGGTCGTACTGATCAGTGCTTCTCATCGCGAAGCCCTCGCCAGCCGCTGGCTCAGACCATGGCCAGTCGCTGCTTGCGTTGTGGCGCTTGAAACACCTGGTCCAGCGCCGCCAGATCCCCGGCCTCCAATTGCAGCTGCGCCGCTTGTGCATTGAGTTGCACATGTTCCGGTCGCACAGCCTTGGGAATCGCAATCACACCATCCTGACGCAGAATCCACGCCAGCGAAACCTGTGCGGGAGTGACGCCATGACGAATGGCGATCTGCTTCAGCAGCGGTTCAGCCAGCATCGCGCCACCCTGGCCAATCGGACAGTAGGCCATCAACGGCATGCGCTGGTGTTGGCACCACGGCAGCAGACCGAATTCGATGCCACGCTCTTCCAGGTTGTAGAGCACCTGATTGGTCGCACAGGCTGAACTGGAGAGTTCTTCGAGGTCGTCGACATCGAAATTCGACACACCCCAGCGGCCGATCTTGCCTTCTTCGCGCAGGCGTTCGAACGCTTCGACGGTTTCTTCCAGCGGATACTGGCCGCGCCAATGCAACAGATAGAGGTCGATGTAATCGGTGTCGAGCCGACGCAGGCTACGCTCACAAGCCTGCGGGATGCCTGCGCGGCTGGCGTTGTGCGGGTAGACCTTGCTCACCAGAAACACCTGATCGCGCAGCCCGGCGATGGCCTCGCCGACGACTGTTTCGGCACCGCCCTCGGCGTACATCTCCGCTGTATCGATCAGGGTCATGCCCAACTCAATACCCGTGCGCAGCGCCGCCACTTCACGCGTGTGCGCCGAACGGTCTTCGCCCATGCGCCAGGTGCCCTGGCCAATCACCGGCACCTGCACACCGGCCAACTCGAGAGTACGCATGCAATCCTCCTTTCTGAACGTGTCGATACCTTTTAGTGGGCAGCAGGATAGCGCAGGGGTTCCATGAGGCTCAAAACGCAAAAGATCGCAGCCTTCGGCAGCTCCTGGCCGAACGCTGCGATCTTTCGATCTTGCGCTTTTCATTTAACAATTTTTCGTTAAACACCTGCCCGGGCAAGTGCGCAAGAAGTTGCGCAGTGCTCTGCCTGTTTTGACTGGGTAAATGCGCTACAGCCCACGTAATACATGGCCTGTAGCCAAGTGCGCAACTTCTTGCACACCACTGCGCAAGAAGTTGCGCACTTTTCGTTGTTTGTTTCGGTTCAAGTGACGCAGGAAGACGGTAGGTTTTGCTCAGGACCTTGATCCGCAGGGGCTTTGTGATATCTGGCATGAAGTTTGATGACTCATCGCCACTCTGACCGGCAATAGCGCCAGCCTGTGCGTGTGTTTTAAGATGCCTTGATAAAACGATGAGTGTGGATCGGCTCAAGAAATCCGCACGAGCGGGCATCGATTCCGATCCAGACTCTTCGCGTGTGCCTGAACTGAGACAGCTGGGAGCCATTGTTAGTGAGGAGCATGCCGCGGGTACGAACGCCGGTAGCGCGTAATAAGGGAATATGTGATTTCTAATGATTTTCATCAGCTTGTTCAGTTGTTTATAGAGGGGGCGGGTAATCTTCAGCCGGGTATTTTTGGGTTGAAAGGCTTCTCCGGGGCGGATTTGATAAGCGCCGATTTTGAACTGATCGGCGATCCGAATGGATTTCATTCTTTCGAGAAAGCGTACGAAGTTCCTTATTTTCGTAGAAAAATAATGGTTGTTTTCAAGCAGTATTTTTTCGCGAGTGAGAGTCTGGGAGGAGGTCTTGGTATTGCAGGTGGGGTAAGGCTGACTTCGCTTTTAAGGATGCAGCCATTTGCTACATCAACGGGGCATGTCGATACGAATCGTAAGGAGTTCTTCTTTTTCGAGGATAAAAGTGATGGGGCACTGATTTTTGACGAAAAAATCGTAATACGATTCGATCAGTGGTCCAAGCGCAATTCTTATACGGTTTCAACGCTGGAGTGTGATTTTGATAATGCACACTTCAATGCAATAGCTAAGAAAGCGGTTCGCGAAACGTTTGAACCGTTCACTCACGATTCGATGATTAGAGATGCAAAACAACGGCGCTGCGCACGTGCATTTAATCGTTTGATTGCAGCGCTCTAATCCGCACTGCTGGTCAGGCTTGCCATGAAGCAGTTTACGGATGACGTACCTGGTAGTGACGGTGCATAAGGTCACTGCAATGAATGTAAGGAAGCAATATGATTAGCTCTGCTGAAGAGTTTGTGGCGCTGCGTGGCAGTGAAGTGAAAGACGAGTACGATCGAGCCGCTATGGAAGAGGCGCCGATTTCGGTATGGCGTGAGGTGATCGAGAAATTCCCCGAGTACAGAAGATGGGTTGCGCACAATAAAACGGTGCCGGTGGAAATTCTTGAAGAGCTGTGTGTATTCGATGACGTCCGGTATTTTGTTGCTTCAAAGCGAAAGTTATCGCAAACATTGTTTGAGCGTCTTTCTCAAGACCCCAATTCTCTTGTCAGGGGGGCAATAGCTGCAAATAGAAAAGCGCCTATTGCAATCCTGGAGAAGCTGCTTGAGGACGAGAGTGAAAGCGTTGTCAGTATGGCGAGATATAATTTCGCAAGTAGGAAGCCTCAGTCATAGTTCTGTATTCAACAACCCGCCTCATCTTTAAAGGAATAAACATGAAAAAAGCCGCTTTCATTTTTGCAATCACCGCCGCTTTCGGCACCGTCAATGTTGCCCACGCGGAGGGGCCGGACGCTGTCACGCTGAAGGGGATTTACGACATGGGGCGTAACACGGCCGGCCTGATCAAGCATTGCGTTGACAAGGGCTTGCTGAAAGCTGACAGCGTGGATAACGCCAATAAAATGGTGGGGTTTGTCTCCGAGATGCCGGGTGAGATGGACAAGAGCGAAGGCGACAAGAGCGAAGCCAACGGTCGTAAGGGGGAAGTGCTGACGGAAGGTAAATACCAGAAGCTGGAAGCCAACCTGCCATCGGACCTGACGCTCAAGCAGTGGTGCGAACAGGCGGATCAGGGCATGCGCGAGGGCTTGAAAAGCGCCGGGCTGATCGAGGGATGATCTGACTGGTCAGATACAACAGACGCTCACTGAACGCGAGCGTCTGTGATTTAAAGGCCCAGTAAAGAGTGGGCCTTTTTCTGTAACAGTCGACAACTGCGTCTGCTGTAGCCACGCATCGGTCAGGAATGGAAGAAGCATTTTATGATGCTGGATAGTTTGGAAAATAATGAGTTTGATCGCCTGGAAGAACAGCTGCTTGAGGCGAGTGTGTCTTTTGGAGAAATGACCTGTGAGTACACTCGTTATCTATTGGGTCTTATCCAGAGAGGCAAGCTTCACGCTATTTCCAGTGCCAAATTGGAGTTGTTGCTTCCCTATCTGAAGGCAGGCCTCTCGCGGGAAAGAATAGAAAGTGATGAGGCATTCCGAAAGAAGCTCAAGGTTGAACTCTGGCAGATGGAGCAGCAGTACCGTAAGACGGATGAGTGTTTTGCAAATTTTGTTCGGGCTGTGCTCTGTTGCTTTGGGACAGAGGAAATCTGGGAAGAGGAAGGGGATGGCGGCACACCGGTCTATCTTTATTTCCTGATCTTGAAGAGGATACTGCCGGGTCTACGGAGAGACTTCATCAGCAATTTCTACAGCTTTCTTGAGCACCGCATTTGATCCTCGCTCTGTGTGTACAGGGTCTGATTTTGCTTTAGAGCACCAGGTTAGGAGTATTGGATGGTAGACGAAGGATCTGTAAAACATATTCGCGTGTATGCCGGAAAGAACTCCAAAGGGGCGGTGTTTGAATCTTTACCCGCGAGAAAACTGGCTGAGCATACCTATGAATTGCTTTCATCACCGGGGCTGGCGTTGAATCTGGCCAGAGGCGATGTGGTTTCCCTGGAAAATTCTCAGACACACGCCGAGGTACTGAGAAGGGGAGGTAATTTCTGTATTCACATCTATTCCAGCCACATTTCGCCAGAGCGTCTGGCGAGGCTGGAGGCGGACGTTGCCAACCATCTCAACGGTGCCTTGGACGGCGTATACAAAGGGAATTTGACTTTGGCCATTCCCGCGAAGACCGGAATGGATAACATCGCACTGTTCTTCGACGCGTTCCGCGAGGAGACCGGGCTTCAATGGTATTACGCGAACGTTTACAAGAATATCGATGATATAGAAGACGAAACGCTTCTCTACTGGTGGCTGGGCGATGGCGCGAACAGTACGACAAATTAATCGGCCCAGCATTGCACAGCGGACAGTAGAGGGTTTTGAGATCTGATGGAATGTTCGGGAAGATGAAGCTGACAGACTTTTACAGCAAGGTGATTAGCCAGGAACCCTATAACGATATGGGGGTGTTCTTTTCAAGCTATGAGAGTTTTGAAGAGATACCGCTTGTTTCACGATACAGCCGATTGGCGTTTTTGCAGGCGCAGATGAGCAGTGACCGAGTCTCCGATTTTCTGACCGGTCTCGCCGTGTTTCTTCTGAACTCAATAAAGGCGTTGACTGCGACGGGCACTGATAACAAGCACTTTTATGCTGTGAGTTACACCGATTTCGAAGCTCTGGAGGAGCAGGGTGTAGCGATCCCCAATATCTTTGTTTATCCAAAACCATCCTCTAATGGTTTTGTGGAGAAATTAAAGAGTGACCCCGTCGCATCGGTGTCGCGAGAGATGGAAGAAGTCAGAAGGCATTTTTCCAACTGCGGTGTAGAGACGCTCTTTGATTTCTACGAAAGCAGGTTTTATGACGTTGCCTGTGGTGAGGATATTGTCAGGGTTTTTGCCGTTCCCAAGAGCTTCGAAAACGATAGATGACGGGGGCCGCTTAGCGGCCCGGCGGGAGCAAGCTCCCTCGCCACAGATCCAGTGTGGATCTATTTTGTGGAGAACTTCAGCACCACGCTTTGGGTGTAAGTCTGCCCTGGGTCCAGACGCGTACTCGGGAAGTCCGGCTGGTTCGGCGAGTCAGGATAGTGCTGCGTCTCCAGAGTAAACGCCCCCCAATGCGGATACACCTTGCCACCCTTGCCCTTGACCGTGCCGTCGAGGAAGTTGCTGGTGTAGAACTGCACGCCCGGTTCGTTGGTAAACAGTTGCAGATGCCGGCCGGACTGCGGATCGCTGACTTCAGCGGCGACCTTGTTTACATCACCCTTGGTATCCAGCGCCCAATTGAAATCGAAGCCGCCCTGTTTTGGTTCGGCGAATTTCAACTGCGGATGATCAGCTTTTATATGCGTGCCAATCGCTGTCGGTTTGCTGAAATCCATCGGCGAGCCGGCTACCGGCGCCAGTTCGCCGGTCGGGATCAACTTGGCCGTGACGGGGGTGTAATGACTGGCATGCAGGGTCGCGACCTGTTTGAGAATGTCGCCATTTCCCGCGCCGGCCAAATTGAAGTAACTGTGATTGGTCAGGTTGAGCACCGTCGGTTTGTCGGTGCTGGCCTTGTAGTCGATGCGCAGTTCGTTGTTGTCGGTGAGGCGATAGGTCACCTCAGTGGTGAGGTTGCCTGGAAAGCCCATTTCGCCGTCCGCCGACAGATAGGTCAGGGTCACGCCGACCGAATCCTTGTCCTTGGTTTCCTGCGCTTTCCAGACCTTTTTATCGAAGCCTGATGTGCCGCCGTGCAGCGCGTTGGTCTTGTCGTTCTGTGGCACTTGATAGCGCTTGCCATCGAGTTCGAACGCGCCCTCGGCGAGGCGATTGCCGAAGCGGCCGATGGTCGCGCCGAAATACGCGGTGCCTTTCTGATAGCCCTGCACATCATCGAAGCCGAGCACGACGTCGTCGAACTTGCCGTGCTTGTCCGCCACTTTCAGCGATTGCAGGGTCGCGCCGTAGGTGATGACGGTGGCTTGCATGCCATGGCTGTTGCGCAGGATGTATTGCTCGACGGGCGTGCCGTCATTGGTTTTGCCGAAGGCTTTGTGTTCGGCGCTGAGGCCCGCCGCGTTGGCGGAAAGGGTGGCGATCATCAGAGAGAGTCCGAGGCCGGAGAGCAGGTGACGGGATTGAAGCATGGTTGACCTTCCTTTTTGTTGTTGTTTTCAAATCCCGGTATAGGAGCTGCCGCAGGCCGTTCCTACATAGGGATGGTAATAGTCATGCTATTTAAGATTTGAGTGAAAATTTATAGCCGATTAAGCGTTTATTGCAATGATAAAGTCGGACTAAATGGTTGCCGAAGGTCGGGAAACACTGTGAGCACTGCACTTTTTTGCAATCGGCGGCTCTATCCATGGCCAGGATGCGGTGACTCCCGCCGCACAGGAATGTGCCTGTTCGAGAATTCATGCCGAGCGTTTTTGACCTGATCACCGTATTTTTTCGCCGACCGTGCTTGCTGCTGGTGTGTCTGTCGTCGCTGTTGTTCAGCGGTTGCAGCCATCAGGACGGCAACGGTTTCTTCAATCAGATGCGTGAAGGTCAGCCGCAGGAATTCCTGCAGACCAGCGTCGATCGCATGGCCACGATGGCGATGCGCGACAACCTCAACAGCCTCTACCGCTTGATGGGCAAGCTGTACCTGCGCAACCCCGAGGAGCTGCGCAAATCCGGTTTCCTCAATATCAACACGGCGGTGAAACAGTTGCGCTTGGCGATCGAGCAGCAACAGCCGCTGCCGGTGCTCGGCGGTCGCAAGGATCTGGCCGCGCTCAGCTATGCGATGAGCCCGGAGTTTCTCGGTGACCGGGTCGGTGCGTTCATCTATGCCATTGGCAGCATGCTGGTGACTGCCCATGGCAATCGCACCGAGTTCTACATGACCGATGCGATCAACCCGACGTTTGTGCACAACTCTGCGCGCAATATTGAGAAGGCCATGTGGATTCTGTCGCAACGGCAGAACAAGGAAGGCCAGCCGTTGTTGTTCTCCAATGAGATCTCGGAGGAGGGCAGCAACCTGAGCTTCGCCACCGAGTTCAGCAAAATCGTCGCGCGCCTGGATTTGCTGACGCAAATGCTCGATGAGCGCTACCGGCGGATCGGTCTGAATTACGCGCAGAGTCTGTTGTTCCTGAATTTCTTGCCGGTGCAGTGAGTTCGGTTGGGCGGTGATGCTGATCAATGCAGCACAAATCCCTGTGGGAGCTGGCTTGCCAGCGATGGCGGTGGGTCAGACAAAACAACGTCGCCTGACCCGACCTCATCGCTGGCAAGCCAGCTCCCACATTGACGGATAGCCAGTGCGGTTTTTTGTATACAATCCATCGCCGCTATTGATCAAAATGGAGCCGCACCCCTCATGACCCACCCCGCAAGCGCCGATTTCAGCCGTGTCGATCGCACCGCCCGTGCCGACAAACTGCCCTATGCCGCGTTGCTGGCGTTCGCCATGACCGGTTTCATCGCCATCCTCACCGAAACCCTGCCGGCCGGGCTGCTGCCACAGATCGGCGCAGGGCTGAACGTCAGCGAAGTGCTCGCCGGACAACTGGTGACGCTGTATGCGCTGGGCTCGATTGTCGCGGCGATTCCCCTGACCGTTGCCACGCGTGGCTGGCCTCGGCGGCGTGTGTTGCTGATGACGGTGGGCGGGTTTCTGCTGTTCAACACCATCACCACGTTTTCCAGCCATTACGGTTTGACCCTGGCTTCGCGCTTTCTCGCCGGGATGGCGGCGGGGCTGTCGTGGGGGATCATGGCCGGGTATGCACGCGGGATCGTGCCGGTGCATCAACAGGGGCGGGCGCTGGCGATTGCCATGCTCGGCACACCAGTGGCGTTGTCGTTGGGCACGCCGGCGGGGACATGGCTGGGCAATCTGATCGGCTGGCGTGCCTCGTTCGGGATCATGTCGGCGCTGGCCCTGGTGCTGGCGGCGTGGATCGTCATCGCAGTGCCGGATCGACCGGGGCAGGCCAGTGATGAACGTCTGCCATTGCTCGAATCGTTGCGCCTGCCGGGCGTGCGGCCGGTGCTGTTCGTGGTGCTGACGTGGATGCTCGGGCACAACATTCTCTACACCTACATCTCACCGTTTCTGCTGCAGGCCGGTCTCGCGGACCGGGTCGATCTGGTGTTGCTGGTGTTCGGCCTGTGTTCGCTGGTGGGGATCTGGATCATCGGCTCGTTGGTGGATCGCTGGTTGCGCTGGCTGACGCTGATCAGTCTCGCGGTATTTGCACTGACGGCACTGGTGTTGGCGCTGATTACACCGTCAGCATTGCTCATTTATGCCTGCATGGCGGTGTGGGGCTTGTCGTTTGGCGGCTCGGCCACCTTGCTACTGACCTCGGCGGCGGACTCGGCCGGTGAGCATGTCGACGTGGTGCAAGCGATGCTCACCACCTCCTGGAACGTGGCGATTGCCGGCGGCGGATTGTTTGGCGGCTTGTTACTGAATCGGGCAGGCGCGATGTCGTTTCCGTGGGCGCTGCTGATCCTTTCGCTGATCGCCTTGGCGACGGTGTGGATCAACAAAACCCACAGCTTCAAACCGGGTCGGCGAGTGCACTAATCTGCGGCTCACCAAAATACCCCCTGTAGGAGTGAGCCTGCTCGCGATAGCGTTGGGTCAGTCACTGAATCGGTCACTGATAAACCGCTATCGCGAGCAGGCTCACTCCTACAGTAGAGCGATTGCGAGTTCGATATGGCATAACGATAGACCGCATCGATATATGTGGTTATAAGAAAAATCGCTATGCTGCGGGCCAGTTTTTTCCTGTCGTTTTTCTGGACGTCTTAATGGATTTGGCAAATTTCGGCCTGGTGATTGCCGGGCTGGTGGTGGGTTTTATCGTCGGCATGACCGGTGTCGGCGGCGGTTCCTTGATGACGCCGATCCTGCTGTGGTTCGGCATCAACCCGGCGACAGCGGTGGGCACCGACCTGCTGTACGCGGCCATTACCAAATCCAGTGGTGTGCTCGTCCATAGAAAGAACAAGAACATCGATTGGGCCATTACCGGCTGGCTGACCCTCGGCAGCGTGCCGGCGGTGGCCATGACCCTGTGGTTCCTCAGCACCCTGCACACCGCGCCGGACGCGATGAACGCCATCATCAAGCAGGCGTTGGGTTTTGTACTGTTCGCGACGGCGCTGGCGATTTTTTTCAAGAAGCGCCTGCTCGAATTCGCCCACAAACGCGCGGGTGGCAACTACAACCCCAGCGGTTCGCGGCTGAACGTGATGACGGTGATCACCGGTCTGATCCTCGGCACCATGGTTGCCCTGACCTCGATCGGCGCTGGCGCCCTGGGCACGGTCGCGCTGTTCATCCTCTACCCGCTGTTGCCAACGCGCCGTCTGGTCGGCACCGAAATCGCTCACGCCGTGCCGCTGACACTGGTGGCAGGTCTTGGCCACGCGAGCATGGGCAACATGGATTGGGGCGTGCTGGGCTTTTTGCTGGTGGGTTCGTTGCCGGGCATCTGGCTCGGCAGTCACCTGACCGGGCGCATCTCCGATGAAGTGCTGCGCCCATGCCTGGCGACGATGCTGGTGTTGATCGGTTACAAATTGGCGTTTTGATGAAAGACCATGAGTGAAACCACCTTTCATTGCGATGGCCGCATCGCAATTACCGTCGAACCGCGAGAAATGCGCATGAGCCATTGGCTGTATGCGCCGCTTGTGGTTGATCAGCAGCGTCAGCAAGTGTTGCTGGATCTTGGCGACAGCCTATGGGATTTGATCGGCACGGCGGACGAGACAGCCAGTGGCATCGACTTGCTCCTGCGCAAATATCCTGGAGATCGCGCATCGGTAATGCTGAGCGTTGATCTCGACGGCGGGGTACTCAGACTCGGCGAGCACTGCATTGAACCGTCACAATTACTGGCGGCACTCGATTTGGCACTGGGCTGAGACAAGCACCCACGCCACAGAGATTGTCTCAGTCGGCGAAAGTGTACTTCATGATCGTCACCGGCAAATCTTCGTAGACCAGATCCTCGACCACCTCCCAACCCAGCCGCGCATAAAGTGATTGCGCGGCGTCGGTGTACAGATACAACTCCCGCACACCCAGCCCCGCAGCCTCTTCAACAATCCGATTGACCAGTTGCGAAGCAATCCCGCGTCCACGTTCTCCGGCTTTCACATAAACCCCGGCCAGCCACGGCGTCAGGTCCGGGCGGGTTTTCATATCGCTGTCGATCAGCAGCGCGCCACCGAGTAACTTGCCGTCTTCGATCGCCACCACGACGCTGGGAATCGCACCCTTGCCGCATGCCGCGCGCATGCGTTCGGTGCGCGCCTCAAGGGTGTCACCTGTCCGGAACTCACCCCACTCCTTGAAGTTGAGTTCGGCCAGTTCTTCAATCAGTTCGGGGTGATCGCAAAGATAGTCGATGTGCATGCGGGTGAACTCCGTTTCGTCGGCAGAACTGCCACCCTAATGCGCTCATGCAAGGTAATCAAATCCACGTCACGATTGCGCGCATCCGGTTGCGCAATGTCCGGGCTGACCTAAGCTTCTGACAAGGCGAAACATATTTGCCGGCTCACCCCGGAACAATCGCCACGATGCGCAATCATTAGAGCGTGGATATCAAAAGGAGATGCGCATGCTCATCAGGTCAATGACCCTGACACTCTTGCTGGCGATTGCCGGCCCCTTGTTCGCCGCTGACAACGATTCGCCGACTGCTGGAGACTTGGGCCGCGCCCGACCGCTGATCGTCATCGCGCAAAGCACCGTTGACCCCGTGTGGGTGAGCCTGAAAAAGTCGCTGGAGGATCCTGCCAACAAAAAAGGTGTGGCCGACCGCAACATCAAGGTTTACACCATCCTCAACATGACCGGTCAGCTCGACGGCAAGGATCTCGGCCAGCAGGACACCATGGCACTGCTGCGCTCGCTGAAGCTGGGTGCCGGGGCATATCCGAAAGTGTTCCTGGTGGGCAAGGACGGTGAGACCAAACTCTCGGCATCGGGGGATGAAGCGAAGTCGGTGGACCTGAAGAAAATCTTCGACACCATCGACGCCATGCCAATGGCCGAGAAGGAAGCGGCCGCTGCAGCCGCCGCACAGGCCCCGGCCGCCGCCGTGCCGGAACCGGCCAAAGGTGCAAAAGGCGCCAAGCCGACCAAGCCTGCAAAACCGAGCAAGCCACCGGAAATGCCGGATGATTGAAGGCATGGCCTGAATCAAAAAAATGGGCGACCTCAGCAGGTCGCCCATTTTTATTTGCCTGCTGATCAAAAATTCGTTGCAGCATATTCCTACAGAAATGTCTGAGGCAAAGGCCTGCGTCTGCCGTGGATTTTTCCTGCAAGTCGCGGCGGCGGTGGTGAACTGGTGCGCTGTGGGGCAGGGGGATAACCTTCTTTGGCCGCTGAAAAAAACAGTGGTCGGATGTGGAAGTCCGCTGGAGAGAGAATGAAACAAGCTTTCATGAAGCGCAGGTAGACATTTTTATGTCAACATCGCCGCGTTTTATGGCGGCTGTGCGCGGGAGCACTTTCGAGTGCGCCGGGGTTTCGTTCTCTCCCAGGTCTTCCACACCTGCGTACAGCTGCCACCTTTCATGTGGAAGTGAGTGGGTGGCTCCATAAAATTCAATAGAGAACTTTTTCACATGAAAAAACACACACCGAGTCCTCCTGAATCTCCCATGACTTCAGGATCCTTCGACTCCCGCAACAATCGCCTCCGCGCCCCCAATCACCCCGATCCCGTCAGCTACGTCTTCACCCTCCGCCCCGACATCGACACCCCCACGCTACTCACCCACGCCTGCGAAACCCTCGCCTCACTTAACGTTCTGACCACCGACATGGCCTGCAAACTGGACGATTCCCAGCGCAGCCTCGCCTTGGCGATTCAGCAGTTGGCCGTGATTGGCGAGTTGCTGGTCAACCGCGCACTGGACAATTTCGACCCACTGCACATCGCAACTCAACATTGAACACGGAGGTTCAAGCATGGCGCGCTACATCCCCATCACCGGTATCGACTGCAAGATTCCATGTTTGCTGATCGACAGCGAAGCCCCCATTGACGTGTTGCACGGTACGGCCGCGTATCGCTTGCGCTGCGTGACGCAGTTGATGGAAACCCTGTCGCTGGAGGAGGGCAAGGGACACGATGCCTTGTTGTTGCAGGATTTCGCCCGGGTGTTGGCGATTCCATTGCGTGACAGTTGTGACTTGATGGATGTCATCGGGTGGCGGTTGCAGGCGCAGCTTTAAGCGCTGAAACGAAATGGGCGACCTCAAGAGGTCGCCCATTTTTTTTGTGAGTAGAGAACCCTGTGGTGAGGGGATTTATGTCATTCAGTCAGGGTGCTGAAGATTTCATGCGCAATTTTCACCCGTTCCGCATTCGGGTAATTCTTGTTGGCCAGGATCACGATGCCCAGATCCTTCGACGGCACAAACGCCACGTACGCGCCAAATCCACCGGTTGCGCCGGTTTTGTTGTACAGCACATTGGCCGGTTCAGGCTGTGGCGGATTCAGCCAATTGGCCTTGTGCGCGTCCGTCACCATCTTTGTCGAGTTGCCGGCCTGCAGTTTGCTCAGGCTGATCGGGTAGGCATAGCGCTCCCAGCCCAGGCCTTGAGTCATGTCGCCCACACTGTAATAACCGGTGTGGGTCGCGGCGACGGCGTTTTGCAGCGGCTGTTGCAGGCTCGCGGGTTTCAGGTTGGCTTCGACGTAACGGAGCATGTCCGCCGCGCTGGTTTTGATGCCGTAGGCTTCGGAATCCAATGCTCCCGGACTCACGCGAACCGGTTGATCCTGCTTGTCATATCCCTTGGCATACAGGTGCTCTTCGGACGCGGGCACTTGAATGTAGGTGTGCTTGAGGCCCAGTTTCGGTAGCAGGGTTTCGCTCATGGCCTGATCAAACGGCTGGCCAAGGCTCTTTGCCGTCAGGTAACCGAACAAACCCAGGCTGGGATTGGAATACTGACGATGACTGCCGGGCGGATAAGCCGGTTTCCATTGTTGGTAATAGCCGAGCATCTTGTCCGCCGAATCCGCCTCTGCGGGGAATTGCAGCGGCAAACCGCCGGCGCTGTAGGTGCCCAGTTGCAGCACGCTGATGTTGTCGAAGGCACTGTCTTTTAGTTCCGGCCAGAGTTGGCTGGCCTTGGTCGACAGGTCCAGTTTGCCCGTCGCCTGGGCGTAGCCGGCGAGCGTTGCGGTGAAGGTTTTGCTCACCGAGCCAATTTCAAACAGGGTGTTTTCGCTGACTTTCTGCCCGGTGTCCTTGGCGGCGACGCCGTAGTTAAAGTAATGCGCCTTACCGTTGACGGTCAGGGCGATGGCCAGGCCAGGAATGTTCTGTTGTTGCATCACGGGCGTGACAGCAGCGTTGACCACTGCTTGCAGTTGTTCGTCGGTTTGCGGTGCGGCAACGCAGGCAGCGGCGCCGAAGAACAGGCCGAAAGCGCTGCGGGAAATGACTTTGCTTGGGTTGATGAATGACATGAGTGAACCACTCTCCATGAGTGTTGATGGCGTTATCCCGCTAGACTGCGGGCAATTGAAACGTCAGGTGGCTGATCAGCGCCGACAATTTAGGCAGTCTGGCATTCATCGACAAACGATGAAAACTCGGATGAGCCATTAGAAAAATTGAGGGCTGGGCATGATTCGACCGCAATTGCCGCTCAACGCACTGCGCGCTTTCGAGGCGTCGGCGCGTCATTTGAGCTTCACCCGCGCTGCCGTGGAACTGTGCGTGACCCAGGCCGCCGTCAGCCATCAGGTCAAAAGCCTTGAAGCGCAGCTCAGCGTAACCCTGTTCAAACGCTTGCCCCGCGGGCTGATGCTGACCAGTGAAGGCGAAACCTTGTTGCCGGTGTTGAGCACTTCGTTTGACCACATCGCGCAGATTCTTGAGCGCCTTGCCGGGGGACAGTACCGCGAGATGTTGACTGTTGGCGCGGTAGGCACATTCGCCGTAGGTTGGCTGTTGCCGAGGCTGGCGGACTTTCGATTGAAACATCCGCTCATAGATTTACGCCTGTCGACTAATAACAACCGGGTGGATGTTGCCGCTGAAGGGCTGGATTACGCGATCCGTTTCGGCGCTGGCGCCTGGCATGGTATCGAAGCGACGCGGTTGCTCGACGCGCCGTTGTCGGTGTTGTGCGTGCCGGAAATCGCCCGGCAATTGCACACGCCCGGGGATTTGTTGCAGCAGACCTTGCTGCGTTCCTATCGCACCGATGAATGGCCGGAGTGGTTTCAGGCGGCGGGTTTGGCGACCCAGGCAGCGCCGCCGCAGAGCATCGTCTTCGACTCGTCACTGGCAATGATGGAAGCGGCGTTGCAGGGCGGCGGGGTGGCATTGGCGCCGCCGCTGATGTTCGCCCGGCAATTGGCGGCCGATGCGATTTGCCAGCCGTTTGCCGTCGAGATCACCACCGGCAGTTATTGGCTGACGCGGTTGCAGTCGCGGCCGGAGAGCGCGGCGATGCTCGCGTTCAAAAACTGGCTGCTACAAATCTCAGGGCAGCCCTGAACCCTGTGGGAGCGGGCTTGCCCGCGATGGCGTCAGGTCTGTCGACATTTATTTAGCTGATCCACCACCATCGCTGGCAAGCCAGCTCCCACAGGGACGGTGGAGTTTGCATTGAAAGCGTCAGCGCACCAGACACGGCCGCTTGTTATCGAACTTCCACCCGGGAATCAAAAACTGCATCGCCACGCTGTCATCCCGTGCGCCCAGGCCCATGCCTTTATACAGTTCGTGGGCCTTGGCCAATTGGTCCATGTCCAGCTCTACGCCCAGCCCCGGTTTCTGCGGCACTTGCACGCAACCGTCGACGATTTGCAGCGGCGCTTTGGTCAGGCGCTGGCCGTCCTGCCAGATCCAGTGGGTGTCGATGGCGGTAATTTCACCCGGTGCAGCCGCTGCGACGTGGGTGAACATCGCCAGGGAAATATCGAAGTGATTATTGGAATGCGAGCCCCAGGTCAGGCCCCACTCATGGCACATCTGCGCCACGCGCACCGAACCCTGCATGGTCCAGAAATGCGGGTCGGCCAACGGGATGTCGACAGACTGCAACTGGATCGCGTGACCCATCTCGCGCCAGTCGGTGGCGATCATGTTGGTGGCGGTTTTCAGCCCGGTGGCGCGGCGGAATTCGGCCATCACTTCGCGACCGGAATAACCGTTTTCCGCACCGCACGGGTCTTCTGCGTAAGCCAGCACATGATGCTGATCACGGCACAGACGAATCGCTTCTTTCAGTGACCATGCGCCGTTCGGATCGAGGGTGATTCGCGCCTCCGGGAAGCGCTCGGCCAGTGCCGTCACCGCTTCGATTTCGGCATCGCCACTGAGGACGCCGCCCTTGAGCTTGAAGTCCTTGAAGCCGTACTTCGCATGCGCGGCTTCAGCCAGACGTACCAAGGCTTCGGCGGTCATGGCCTTCTCGTGACGCAGGCGAAACCAGTCATTATCCGCATCCGGTTCGCTGCGATAGGCGAGGTCGGTTTCGCGCTGATCGCCGACATAAAACAGGTAGCCGAGCATCTTCACTTGATCACGCTGCTGACCTTCGCCGAGCAGCGCCGCGACCGGTACGTCGAGGTGCTGGCCGAGCAGGTCGAGCAGGGCGGCTTCGAGGCCGGTGACCGCGTGGATGGTGATGCGCAGGTCGAAGGTTTGCAGGCCACGGCCGCCGGCGTCGCGGTCGGCGAAGGTCTGACGCACTTGGTTGAGGATCTTTTGATACGTGCCGATCGGGCTGCCGATCACCAGGCTGCGTGCGTCTTCCAGGGTCTGGCGAATGCGTTCGCCTCCGGGCACCTCGCCGACGCCGGTGTGCCCGGCGTTGTCCTTGAGAATGACAATGTTGCGGGTGAAGAAAGGTCCGTGGGCGCCGCTGAGGTTGAGCAGCATGCCGTCGTGACCGGCCACCGGGACGACTTGCATGGCGGTAATGATCGGGGCTTTGGCGGTGTCGTGTGCGTTCATTGTTTTTATCCCTGGAAACGGAAAGTCAGGCGTGTTTCGGCGTGGCGTCGGCCACGGCGATGGCCGGTGCGGGTTTCGCTGTAGTCCGTGCGAAGAACACGATGATTGCAGCGATGATCGAGGTCGCGGCCAGGCCATAGAGCCCACCCTGAATCGAGCCGGTGTGTTGTTCGAGCAGGCCGAACGTGGTCGGCGCGACGAAGCCGCCGAGGTTGCCCACCGAGTTGATCAAGGCGATGACTGCGGCGGCGATGCGCGCATCCAGATACGCCTGGGGAATGGGCCAGAACAGCGACGAGGCGGATTTGAAACCCAGCGCCGCAAAGCAGATCGCGACGAAGGCGAAGATCGGCCCGCCGGTGGTGGACATGAACATCCCCGCCGCAGCGATCAACAGGGCGGTGGCGACCCATGCCTGCTGGTGTTTCCACTTGGCCGAGAACGTGGCGAAGGCATACATGCCGACAATCGACAGCAGCCACGGGATCGAATTGAACAAGCCGACCTGGAAGTCGCTCATTTCGCCCATCTTCTTGATGATGCTCGGCAGCCAGAAGGTCGCGGCGTAGATCGTCAGTTGAATGAAAAAGTAGATCAGGCAGAACAGAATGATCTGGCGATCCTTGAGCAGTTTGCCCATCGATGGCCGGATCGGTGTGGCGGCCTCGCGGGCCTTCTGTTCGTCGTCGATGGCCGTGACCAGCGCATCCTGTTCGGCGCGGGTCAGCCATTTTGCGTCGTGGGGTTTGGCGTCGAGCCAGAACCAGACGAACACGCACAGGCACACCGAAAACATCCCCTCAATGAAATACATCCATTGCCAGCCGTGCAGGCCCAGACCTTCGATTTGCAGGAGCAGCCCGGACAGCGGGCCCGAGATCAGCGACGCCACGGCCGAACCACTGAGGAAAATCGCAATGGCTTTGCCGCGTTCCACGCCTGGCAGCCAACGGGTGAAGTAATAAATCACCCCGGGAAAGAACCCGGCTTCGGCCACGCCGAGCAGAAAGCGCAGAACGTAGAAGTGGGTTTCGTTCTGGATGAACGCCATGCCGGCGGCGACCAGTCCCCAGGTGAGCATGATGCGAGTCAGCCAGATGCGCGCGCCGACTTTCTGCAAAAGCATGTTGGAGGGCACTTCGAACAGCGCGTAACCGATGAAGAACAGGCCGGCGCCGAAGCCGTAAGCGGCGGCGCCGATGCCCAGGTCGTGTTCCATGTGGGTGCGGACGAAGCCGATGTTCACCCGGTCAATGTAATTGACGATGAACATGATCACGAAGAGCGGCAGGACGTGGCGTTTCACTTTCGAGATGGCGGACGCCAGCGTTGAATCAACGCCCTCGTTCATCCCGGAGACGGAGGTTTTCACTTGGTTTTCTCCCACTGATTATTTTTATGCGGGGTAGGTCTGTGTGTTGCGATGTTGATAGACATCATACAACTTGATTTTTTTGTCCTACAAGTGGGGAGGACCGATTAATTTCCTCTGATGGGAATCATTTTTATGCTATTTCGGGTTTTATTCCCGGTTTTATTGGTCGGAATAGCGAAGTGATGTAGTTGCTTATCGCTTGGTTCTCGCTGTTTTGAATTGTAGAGTGTACTGAGAAATCGATAGGTATTGATTGTTGTCATACAAGTTCGATAACGTTCCGAGCTAGAATCAAGCTTGTCAGCCACCCGCTCAGTGCTACGATCCGCAAGCCCCCTCAGCGGAACCGACCATGCAAGAAGACCTCGACGCTCCCGCCCGAAAACGCGTGCATAACCTCGCGCATGATCTGGTGGAAAAACTCACTCAAAGCATCCTGCTCGGGCAGATGTCGCCCGGCGACAAGCTGCCGTCGGAAAACGCCATCGTTCAAGAGCATGGGGTCAGCCGCACGGTGGTGCGCGAGGCGATTTCCAAATTGCAGGCTTCGGGGTTGGTCGAGACGCGCCACGGCATCGGCACGTTCGTCATTGAGCGTGCACCGGAGCAGGGGCTACGTCTGAATGTGGATACGGCGCTGGGGGTGCGCAGCATTCTCGAATTGCGCATGGGCCTGGAAACGCAGGCCGCTGCACTGGCTGCACAGCGACGCAGCGAACAGCAATTGCTGCAGATGCGTCAGGCGCTCGACGACTATCAACGGCTGCTGGCCAACAACGACAGTTGCGTCGAAGCGGACCGGCGCTTTCATCTGCTGATCGCTGAGGCCACCGGCAACGTCTGCTTCAGCGAGATCATGCAACAACTGGGCAGCGCGATGATTCCCCGTGCACGGGTCAATGCCGTCGAACGGGGCGCGGCGGACTTGAGCAAACTGGGGCAATTGGCGAACCTTGAGCACGAGGCGATTCTGAATGCGATCAAGCGCCAGGATCCGGATGCGGCGCGTGCCGCCATGTGGCTGCACCTGAGCAACAGCCGTGACCGCTTCATTGCACAAGGCTGATCGCCGTTGGTCCGTTCGATAGCACGGCTCACACAGGCGGGATTCCAACCTGTACGGCCCGGGTTTTCCGGACCTCCCTGGTGAGGTGCGTCATGGCTAACGATTTGCTGTTTCAGGGTGGGGTTCTCCCCACCGACCCGACCCGCCCGATGCCTGGCACGGATGAGCCGACACTGGTCGATCACGATGTGCCGCCGGGGATGGCTCCGGGGCGTGATCCGTTGAGCGATGTTGACCGGCCGGAAGACTGGAAGGATCCGCCAGCGGTCGAGGATGTGCCACCTGCGGATGAACCGACGCCGTTGTCGGATGACAGGCGCTGATCAGCATCTGGTTTACCTGATGTGTTGTCTGCATCGGCCTCATCGCTGGCAAGCCAGCTCCCACACTTATGCGGGAGTACTCGGCAGTTATATACACTCCTGAATTCTGTGGGTGTACGTGACTGCCATGTACATCTTTGAACCCTGTGGGAGCTGGCTTGCCAGCGATGGCGGCATCAGCCTCGGCACAGTCCTGGATCAAACTCCAGCCGTCCGCCCCAGCGAAATCCGTTGTTCCAGATTCAACGCCAGCACACTGATCAGCACCACCGCTGAGCCGACCAGCACCATCATGCTCGGCCGCTCGCCCAATCCCACCGAAGCAATAGCCATCGCTGTCGGCGGAATCAGGTACAGCGTCATCGTCGCCCGACTCAAATCCACGTGCCTGAGCACAAAACCCCACGCCAGATAAGCCAGTGCACTGGGAAAAATCCCCAGCGCCAACACCGCCCATTGCACTCGCAACGGCGCTTTCATCACGGTCTCGCTCAGCCCCGGCAGATAAACCATCAGCAACAACGTCCCTGACCACACCGCGTAGCACACCAGGCTCAAGCCGTCATAGCGGCGGGCATGGTGCTTTTGCAGGGCGAAATAAATGCTCCACGACAGCGCCGCCAGCAGGATCAGCAAGCCATGCGCGTCCATTTCGCCGAGGCCGCTATCGCCACTGACCACAATCACCACGCCGACAAGCCCGAGCAACACACAACCCCAACGCCAGGCGCTGATCTGATCCTTGAACACGAACCGCGCGAGCAACGTGCTGAACAACGGACTCGATTGCGCCAGCACACTCGACGCCCCGGCACTGACACTTTGCTGGCCGATGTTCAGCGCGACGTGATGCAGGCTGACCGCAAAAAAGCCCAAGGCGAACAGCAGCGGCACATCGTTCAGGCGCGGCAGGCGAATGCCTTTGAATGCGGCGATGACTGCCATGAACACGGATGCCAGCAGAAACCTCATCAGCGCCAGATGCCCGGGATCGTAGGCTTGCAGGCCGACGTGAATGCCGGTCGGCGAATAGGCCCAGCAGCCAACGACGAAAGCCATGGCCAGAACAATTTTCACGGAAGAGGGAGGCTGCATGATTGAGGCACCGAGGGGTTGATGCGCCGAGTATCCGGGCGGCCGATCATTCGCCACAACTGACTTATACTGCGCTGAATGTTCACTCAGAGTGATGGGTATGGAGCTGGCACAAATCCGTATGTTCAAGACCGTGGCCGAGGTTGGCAGCATTGCGCGAGCGGCAGAAAAGCTGTTTTGTGTACCGTCGAACATCACCGCGCGAATCAAGGCGCTGGAGGCCGAGCTGGGTGTGGCGCTGTTTCTGCGTGAGGGGCGGGGGCTGCGGATCAGTCCGGCGGGGCAGACGTTTCTCGCCTATGCCGAAAAGATTCTCGCGCTGACGGCAGAAGCCAAGCGCGCCGTCGATCCACCGGCCGAACCCTCGGGGCCGCTGCGCATCGGCGCGATCGAGTCGTCAGCCACTGGGCGCTTGCCACGGCTGCTGGCGAAGTTTCACAAGCGTTATCCGCAGGTGGCGCTGGAACTCACCACCGGCACTTGGGGGCAGTTGCTCGACGACACGGTCAGTCATCGGCTCGACGGGGCGATTGTCGCGGTGGACGTCGAACGCTCGCAGCTCAAGCGCACACCAATGTATCGCGAAGAGTTGCTGTTGATCGCTTCGACCTCGTTCGGGCCGGTGCGCGATATCAATGATCTGCAAGACAAAACCGTGTTCATGTGGCCGCAAGGTTGTCCGTATCGGGCGGCGCTGGAGCATTGGTTGTTGCGTCAGGGGCAGGCGCTGCCGATAGTCAGCCTGGCCAGTTACGGTGCGATTGTCGGCTGCGTGAGTGCGGGGGCTGGCGTGGCGCTGGTGCCCAAAGGCGTATTCGAGCAATACGCCAAAGGCGCGGGGTGCGTGGGCTTTGAGTTTCCTGAACTGACCGCCATCGAAAACCTGTTTTACTGGCATGAAAACGCCGGGGTACACCCGGCGCGCGAAGCGTTTGTGGCGATGTTGCGTGAAGAGTTTGTGGCGTAAGAAAAGCTGCCTTCATCGGAAGGCCGCCCGTGCCGCCCGAGGTGTCTGACGCTGTACATCGACCTGAGTAAGCGAGTCGATTATGGATTCACCGCTGCGCGTCCAGGTCGGCGTACCTCTGCAATATCCCCCAATCAATCCCCTCTCCCTCGGGGAGAGGGTTAGGGTGAGGGGCTTTTCAGGCATCACGCAAATCGCGCATCAACAACCCGAACCGCAAATCCACCGCATCCGGAATCGGCACATACACCGTATGCCCATCCCCCGGCGCCACCTCGATCGCTTCACCCTTGAGGTTGTGCAGTTCATGCAGATCAAAGTGAAAGTTGCCCTTGGGCGTCATCAATTCCAGATGATCGCCCAAGGCAAAACGGTTCTTCACCTTGACCTCGACCAGACGATCACGCCGCTCGCCGGTCAGCTCGCCAACAAATTGCTGGCGCTCCGACACGGAGCTGCCGTGCTGATAATTCTGGTACTCGTCATGTACATGACGGCGCAGGAAACCTTCGGTGTAACCGCGCTGGGCCAGCGATTCCAGATCAAGCATCAAACTTCGATCAAACTCGCGCCCGGCCACTGCATCATCGATGGCCCGCCGATAGACCTGAGTGGTGCGCGCGCAATAGAAGTGCGATTTGGTCCGGCCCTCGATCTTCAATGAATGCACGCCCATGCGTGTCAGGCGTTCGACATGCTGCACTGCGCGCAGGTCCTTGGCGTTCATGATGTAGGTGCCGTGCTCGTCTTCGAAGGCCGGCATCAGTTCGTCGGGGCGGTTGGCTTCCTGCAACAGGAACACCTGGTCGGTTGGCGCGCCGAGGCCGAGGGTCGGTTCGGGCTGAAAGATCTGGACGATCTCGCCGAGCTGGTTTTCCGTGGCCTCCTGGGCCGAGTATTTCCAGCGGCAGGCGTTGGTGCAGGTGCCCTGATTGGCATCGCGCTTGTTCATGTACCCCGACAGCAGGCAGCGCCCGGAATAGGCCATGCACAGTGCGCCGTGGACAAACACTTCCAGCTCCATGCCCGGCACCTGTTCGCGGATTTCGCCTATTTCCTCCAGCGACAATTCCCGCGACAGGATGATCCGGCTCAGGCCCTGTTGCTGCCAGAACTCGACGCTGGCCCAGTTCACCGTGTTGGCCTGTACCGAGAGGTGGATCGGCATCTGTGGGAAATGCCGGCGCACCAGCATGATCAGCCCCGGGTCAGACATGATCAGCGCATCCGGCGCCATCTCGATGACCGGTGCCAGGTCCTTGAGAAAGGTCTTCAGTTTGGCGTTGTGCGGGGCGATGTTGACCACCACATAGAAACGCTTGCCCTGCCTCTGCGCCTCGCGAATGCCCAGTGCCAGATTGGCGTGATCGAACTCATTGTTGCGCACTCGCAGGCTGTAACGGGGCTGGCCGGCGTAGACCGCATCGGCGCCGTAGGCGAAGGCATAACGCATGTTTTTCAGGGTGCCGGCGGGGGCGAGCAGTTCCGGGGCGGCGAGGGCAGGCGTGGGGTTCATGGCGGCGTCGATCGCAAAAGCGCGGCAGGGTAATGCGCTTGCAGATCGGCTTTGTTGATCTGGATCTATGTTTCAGCGAGTGGCGGGAATCTGTGCAAAAACAGCACAGATCATGTGCCGGTTGCGCTGTGTTCGATGGGGCGATGCGCGCTAACCTTTGCCCACCCACTCGATAGCAAAAGGAAGTCCCATGCAACGTTTTACCCGTCGTTTTCTTGCCGCTTGTGCATTTTCCGGTGTGTTGGCCAGCGCCGCCGCTGTGGCGAACAGCCAGCCGACCATCCGGGCGATGTCCGGCGCCACGCCGACCGATCATTTGCCGGCGGGTAAATCCGCACTGTTGGTGATCGATTTCCAGAACGAATACTTCACCGGCAAGATGCCAATCCCCGACGGTGCCGCCGCACTGGCGAAAACCCGCGAGCTGATTGCCTTCGCTGATCGCCACAAGATCCCGGTCTACCACGTTCAGCATGTCGCCCCGGCCGGTTCGGCGGTGTTTGCGATCGATGGCGAAACGGTGAAGTTTCATAAGGACATGCAGCCACGCGCCAACGATGTTGTGCTGCAAAAGACCACGGTCAGCGTGTTCGGCAGCACCGATCTCAACGAGGGCCTGAAGAAATCCGGAATTGAAACCGTAATCATCGCCGGCCTGATGACCCACGCCTGCGTCGCCGGTGCCGCGCGTGATGCCGCGCCGCTGGGTTACAACGTGATCGTCGCGTCGGATGCCTCGGCGACCCGCGCAATCACTCGTGCCAATGGTGCTTCCATCGACAAGGATTCACTGCACAACGCGGCGCTGGCGGAAGTCGAAGACACCTTTGGTGACGTGCTGAGCACCGCGCAGATCATCAAACTGCCGGTTCGCTAATCAGCCTGCGCTGATCCGCAACTATGCTCCATGAATAAAGATGGCACTCGTGCACGCTCCGGCTGACTAACAACCGGGGCGTGCATGACGCCTGACTGACATGGACCGGACATGAACGTAAAAAGTCTTCAATTCAAATCCCTGACCGTGCTGCTGGTGCTGGTCACGGTGGCCTTCATCTGGATTCTGCTGCCGTTTTACGGTGCGGTGTTCTGGGCGGTAATCCTCGGCATTCTGTTTGCGCCGATGCAACGCCGCTTGCAGATGAAATTCGGCTGGCAACGCAACCTGACTTCGCTGTGTACGTTGAGCATCTGCCTGGTGATTGCGATTTTGCCGGTGATCATTCTCAGTGTGCTGCTGGTGCAGGAAGGCGCGACGCTCTACAGCAATATTGAAAGCGGCAAACTTGATATCGCGGCGTATCTGGCGCAGTTCAAACACAGCCTGCCGCATTACTTCCAGAATCTGCTCGACCGCTTCGGCATGGGCGAACTCAACGGCGTGCGCGAGAAAATCGTCAAAGCAGCGATGCAGGGCAGCCAGGTGCTGGCGAGTCAGGCGTTCAGTTTTGGCCAGGGCACGTTCGAGTTTGTGGTGAGCTTTTTCATCATGCTGTATCTGCTGTTTTTCTTTCTGCGCGATGGCGCGGAGCTGGTGCGCAAGATACGCATCGCGGTGCCGTTGGAAGAGCATCACAAACGTCGCCTGCAACTGAAGTTCAACCGGGTGGTGCGGGCGACGGTCAAGGGCAACCTGGTCGTGGCGATCACGCAAGGCGCACTGGGTGGGGCGATTTTCTGGTTTCTCGATATCCCCAGCGCATTGCTCTGGGCGGTGTTGATGGCGTTTCTGTCGCTGTTGCCAGCGGTGGGGGCGGGGATTGTCTGGGCGCCGGTGGCGGTGTACTTCCTGCTCAGCGGGATGATCTGGCAGGGCGTGGTGCTGGGCTTGTTCGGGGTGTTCGTGATCGGTTTGGTGGACAACGTGCTGCGCCCGATTCTGGTGGGCAAGGACACGCGCATGCCTGATTACCTGATTCTGATCTCGACCTTGGGCGGGCTGGCGGTGTTCGGCTTGAACGGCTTTGTCATCGGGCCGTTGATTGCCGCGCTGTTCATGTCGAGCTGGGCCTTGTTCATCGAGACAAAACCCAAAGTCCAGCTGCCTTAGGCGTGAAACGCGCTGCCGACGATCTTTTGCGACAGGGCTTGGGCGGCCGGCAAGGAAGTCAACGGGCCGCTGATCGCCTCGCCGTCACGCACTACGTACCAACAGGCGAGCAATCCCAGCTCTCTGAGTGGTGCGGGAACGGCGCTGCCGATCACTGACATGATTTGAACCTGAGCCATGACGCGTACCTCCATCAAACGATGGGGCTACCTTAGGGACTCGCCGTTCTCAGGGACAATCAACGCTTTCGATAGTGGTCATTGATAACAGTGAGGGCTGTTTCAATCGACAACCTGGTCAAGCATGTGCACCACTTCGTGCTCATTGAGCAGGCCCTTGTGCACCAGATTTTCCGCCAGCAGCGAAAGTAACTTGGCGCAGCGGTGACCTTCCAGGTGCTTGAGCTCGGTCAAAACGTTGTACACCTTGCTGGAGGTGCACAAGCCGACGATGCGGTGCGGATTTTGTGTAGGCATGGAGTCGTCCTTGTTGTTATCAACCTGTTGTTTACGGACGGATTCAGAGTGCGGTTCCGTCATGACAAAAAAATGACCATTTCAAGCGAAAGATGCGAACGGTCGACTCAATCATGCCGACTTTAACGGTTGAAACTGTCCTCACAGCGACCTTTGCGAGATTTTTTCAGACGTTGGCCGACCGACGGTCATAAAAAAGCCCCGCTATAAAAGCGGGGCTTTGTTTTCGATTACCAGCGTGGGCCGCCGTAGTAGCCGTGCGGATGGCCGTAGTAACCACGCGGAGGGCCGTAGTAAACCGGGGCCGGTTGCACATACACCGGTTGTTGCACATAAACCGGGGCTGGCTGGTAGTAGACCGGTGGAGGCGGTTGCTGCACGTAGACCGGTTGTGGCTGAACGTAAACCGGCTGTTGCTGCACGTACACCGGCCGGTCCTGGTTGATCAGCGCCGAGCCGATGATGGCCGAGCCGACGATCGCACCAAACACCGCAGGGCCTTGCCAGCCATGGCCACCACCGGCTTCTGCCTGGCCTGTGACCGCGAGTGCGCCAATCAGTAAGGCCATAATGGGGAGTTTACGAATCATGATAAATCCTCGGTTCTTCGACCCGGCGTCCGGGCCTGCACCAGGCCCACAGTTGTCGCGGGGATACTTCTAAGACAGCAACATTTTGAAAAACAGCACGGTCACTGAGTAAATTTTGTGTAAGGTCTGTACCGGCTTCTTTACCGGGCCATGCCATGGCCGCTCAGCACCGTGCAGACAGGCCGCTATGATCGTTCAGAACCCGATGGGCTGGCTAATCCCGTCCATCCGAAAGTGCGTTTGAAGGAGAAGTTTCATGCAGATGAATCCGAACAAAGACACCCAGCTGTGCATGTCCCTGTCGGGACGTCCCGGGAATTTTGGTCTGCGTTTTCATAACCATTTGTATGAGCAGTTGGGCCTGAATTTCTACTACAAGGCCTTCAGCAGCCAGGACCTGACCGGCGCAGTCGGCGGAATTCGGGCGTTGGGCATTCGTGGCTGCGGTGTGTCGATGCCGTTCAAGGAAGCCTGCATCGCGCTGGTCGATGAGCTGGATGCCTCGGCGGCGGCGATCCAGTCGATCAACACCATCGTCAACACAAAGGGCCATCTCAAGGCCTACAACACCGATTACATCGCCGTCGCGCAGTTGCTGGAAACCCATGCGGTGCCCAAGACATCGACTTTCGCTCTGCGCGGCAGCGGCGGCATGGCCAAAGCGGTGGCCAGTGCCTTGCGCGATGGTGGCTATAAAAACGGTTTGATCATCGCCCGCAACGAGCACGCCGGGCGTGCGCTGGCGGACTCGCTGGGCTATCGCTGGCAGGCTGAACTGGGCGATGAACGTGTGCAGATGCTGATCAACGTTACCCCGGTTGGTATGGATGGCGGCCCGGAAGCGGGGCAGTTGGCGTTTGAGCCTGAGGTGATCGCGGCCGCAGAGACGGTGTTCGATGTGGTAGCGATTCCGTCGGAAACACCGTTGATCGTGCGTGGTCGGGCCGAAGGCAAGCGGGTGATTACCGGACTTGAGGTGATTGCGATCCAGGCGCTGGAGCAGTTTGTGTTGTACACCGGTGTGCGGCCGACCGAGGAGCAGTTTCAGGCAGCGGTGAATTTCGCACGTAGCTGATGCTGCAGATTCTGTGGTGAACGAGCGGGCCCCATCGCTGGCAAGCCAGCTCCCACAATGCCGAGGACTGTTCACATACTTGTATTCCACCCCGATACCTGTGAGAGCTGGCAAGCCAGCTCCACAATGCCGGGGACTGTTCACATACTTGTATTCCACCCCGATACCTGTGAGAGCTGGCAAGCCAGCTCTCACAATGCCGGGGACTGTTCACATATTTGTATTCCACCCCGATACCTGTGGGAGCTGGCTTGCCAGCGATGAAGTCACCGCGGTTTATCGGTTGCCTACACTGAATCTCCCAGCAAGCACAGACTTGCCCACCCACAAAAAAACCGAGGTCAGCATGCATCCGCCCATCCTCAACCTGCATCAGGTCGAACTCGAACCGCTTCCCGCAGCCCTGGCGCCAGAAGGCGAAACCGCCGGGCGCTACCAGCAGCGCATGGCCCGAATCGGTCAGCAACTCGGTGCGCAGAAGCTCGGTTATCGTTTGTATGCGTTGCCGCCGGGCATGCGCGGCAGCCCGTTTCACAGTCATCGGGTCAATGAAGAGATGTTTTACGTGGTGGCCGGGGAGGGCGAGGTGCGCCTCGGCGCCGAGCGCTTCCCGATCCGCGCCGGAGACGTGATCGCTTGCCCGGCGGGTGGCCCGGAAAAGGCGCATCAGATCATCAATACCAGCCAGACTGAATTACGTTATCTGGCAGTCAGCACCCAGCAGCAACCGGACATCTGTGAATACCCGGATTCGAACAAGTACGCAGTGATGGACAACTTCAGTGTCGATGCCGAGGGCAACACCTCAGGCTTTGTCGCCGTGGCACGGCAGGCGGATGGCGTTGATTACTGGGATGGGGAATAAAACGTAGATCCCCTGTAGGAGTGAGCCTGCTCGCGATGGCGTCGTGTCAGTCACATCATCTTTGGATGACATTCCGCTATCGCGAGCAGGCTCACTCCTACCTTGGATTTGTGGTGGTTATTCGAGGCGCGCCAGGCGTTCTTCCAGCGCTGCAATCCGCGCTTCCAGCTCTTCGATTCGTTCCACCGAAACACCGCCGCTCGCACGTTCCCCCGGATTCTGCCGAGCCGCCAGAATCGCCTCGATATCCGCCGGATCACCCAGCGCATGGGTATAGCGATCCTCGCGCTGCCCCGCCTGACGCGGAATCAACACCGCCAGCCCGCGCGCAATCAAGCGCTCCAGCTGATGCACCACCTGCTCGGCATCTTCAAAATCATGCATGCGTCCGCTGCGGGTCAGTAATTCGTTGATGGTTTGCGGGCCGCGTAGAAACATCAAGCCACTCAGAATCACCTGTGCCGGCACCAGTTCCAGCGCCTTGTCGACCTTGTGCTCCCAGCGGTCGGCGCGGCTGCCCATGACCAGTTTGGCGAAACCACGCCCTTCGAGGGCGCGCAGGCTCTGGCCGACCTGGCCCTGGGTGAGGTTCATCACCGGTTCGCGGCTGGTTTTCTGATTGCAGGCCGTTACCAGCGCGTTGAGGGTCAGCGGATAGGTTTCCGGGCTGGTCGCCTGTTTCTCGATCAGCGAACCCAGAATACGGATTTCCGTGGCGTTGAGCCGTGGCTCGTCAAAGGTGGATTCTTGTTCGGTGGTCATCGCGCGTTCCCTTTGCAGTCGAAGGCGCTTAGCCTAATCCTTGCCAAACAAAAGGCAAGCCGTGTGGTCATCAAGCATGGCTATAATCGCCCCCACGATCCACCCAGCCACTACACGAGACTGCCATGACCATTTCCCTGTACGCCGCATCCGTCCCGGTTTTTCAACAAATGCTCAACGCCCTGAGCGATGTGCTGAAAAAGGCTGAAGCCCACGCCACCGAGAAAAACATCGACCCGAACGCCTTCCTGCAAGCACGCCTGTACCCGGACATGTTCCCGCTGGTGCGTCAGGTACAGATCGCGGTCGACTTCGCCAAGGGCGTTTCCTCGCGTCTGGCTGAAGTCGAAGTGCCGAAGTACGACGACACTGAAACCACTTTCGCCGAGCTGCAAGCGCTGATTGCCAAGGTTCTCGCCTACATCGGCGAGATCAAGCCTGAGCAGATCAATGGCAAGGAAGGTATCGAAATCGTCACCCGCCCGGGCACGCCGAAAGAGAAGCGCTTCAGCGGCCAGGCTTACCTGCTGACTTACGGTCTGCCGCAGTTCTTCTTCCACGTCACCACCACCTACGCGCTGCTGCGCCATAACGGTGTTGAAGTGGGCAAGCGTGATTACATGGGCGCGTTCTAAATCGCTGAAGAGCCCCTAATCGGAACGCCGCCCGCCTAACCCTCTCCCGGAGGGAGAGGGGACTGATCGCTGTGTTCTTGCGTCCTGCATCGACCTGATCCATCGAGTCGAACTCAGAATCTGAACAGCCCCCGATCAGCTCCCTTTCCCCCTCGCCCCCTTGGGGGAGAGGGTTGGGGTGAGGGGGTAAAGATCTCAGCCACAAAAAAGCCCGCCCAGGTTCACACCTCGGCGGGCTTTTCATTGCAGCGATTATTACGCGGCGCGTTGGGCCTTCTCTTCCTCACCCAGACAGGCTGCTGCGGTAAACAAAACATCAGTCGACGAATTCAACGCCGTCTCCGCCGAATCCTGCAACACCCCAATAATGAAACCAACCGCGACCACCTGCATGGCGATCTCGCTCGGAATACCGAACAGGCTGCACGCCAGCGGGATCAGCAGCAGCGAACCACCGGCTACGCCCGACGCACCGCACGCGCAGATCGCCGCTACGACGCTGAGCAGGATTGCGGTCGGGATATCCACGGCAATGCCCAACGTGTGCACGGCCGCCAGGGTCAGCACAGTGATAGTAATCGCCGCACCGGCCATGTTGATGGTCGCGCCCAGCGGGATCGACACCGAGTACGTATCTTCATGCAGGCCCAGACGCTTGCTCAATTCCAGGTTGACCGGAATGTTCGCCGCCGAACTGCGGGTGAAGAACGCGGTGATGCCGCTTTCGCGCAGGCACTGGAGGGTCAGCGGGTAGGGGTTGCGACGCAGTTTCCAGAACACGATCATCGGGTTCATCACCAGCGCCACGAACAGCATGCAGCCGAGCAGCACGGCCAGCAGATGCGCGTAACCGATCAGCGCGCCGAAGCCCGAGGTGGCGAGGGTCGAGGCGACCAGGCCGAAAATGCCCAGCGGCGCGAAGCGAATCACCACGCGTACAATCAGGGTCACGCCATTGGACAGGTCACCCAGCACTTCGCGGGTGGTGTCACCGGCATGCCGGATCGCGACCCCCATGCCGATCGCCCACGCCAGAATGCCGATGAAGTTGGCGTTCATCAGCGCGGTCACCGGGTTGTCGACCACGCTCAGCAGCAGGCTTTGCAGCACTTCGGCGATGCCCCCCGGTGCGGTCACGGCAATATTGTCGGTCGACAGCACCAGGTGCGACGGAAACGCCATGCTGGCAACCACCGCGACTACCGCCGCAGCGAACGTGCCCAGCAGATACAGAAACAGAATCGGCCGAATATGGGTTTCCTGGCCGTGTTTGTGATTGGCAATCGAGGCCATCACCAGCACGAACACCAGAATCGGTGCCACGGCTTTCAGCGCCGAGACAAATACCTTGCCGATAAATGCAGTGCTTTTCGCCGCATCCGGGGCGAACATCGCCAGGGCGATACCGGCAATCAGACCGATCAGGATCTGCGTGACCAGGCTCAGGTTCTTGAGGCGGTGCAATAGAGAAGGGGAAGAAGCGGTCATAACGGCATCTCTGATTTTTTATAGGGTGCAAGGCTGCGCGAAAGCGGTGGCAATATCAGGGGCAGGCCACCGTCACGAGCCGAAAGGTCTGACGCGACATCAGCGCTTTTAAACACGACGCTGAATAGGCTGTACGTTTTTCAGGGCGCGGACTTTATCACAGCGTAGGCTTTATCCTTCAGGCCTGTGACGATCTGCCACCCGACTGACCTTCAAGATCGGCAGGTTTGTGCAAGTCAGTCTCGAAACACTCTGTTAAGATTCTCCATCCTCATTTTCAAGTTCTGCCAGCGGGCCTTACGGTCAACGCTGGTGTCGTCGTTTTGCTGGAGTTCCCCATGCTGTTGCCCATCCTTCTGTTGTCTGCCGCCGGCTTCACGGTGCTGACCACGGAGTTCGTCATCGTCGGCCTGCTGCCGTCGATTGCCCGCGACCTTGAAGTCACGATCCCGCAGGCCGGTCTGCTGGTGACTCTATTTGCTTTTACCGTGGCGATGTTCGGCCCATTCTTGACTGCGTATTTCGCCCGCTTCGAACGGCGCAAACTGTTTATCACCATCCTGATCATGTTCGGCCTGGCCAATACCGTGGCCGCGCTGGCGCCGAACATTTGGGTGATGGCGATTGCCCGCTTGATCCCGGCACTGGGGCTGCCGGTGTTCTGGGCGCTTGCCAGTGAAACGGCGGTGGACATCGTCGGCCCGGACTATGCCGGTCGCGCCATCGCCAAGATCGGCTTCGGCATTGTCTGCGCCACGGTGTTTGGCATTCCGGTCGGCACGCTGATTTCCGACGCATTCGGCTGGCGCAGTGCTTTCGGCATTCTCGCGGTTATCGCGTTTGCCAAGGCGCTGTTGTTGTTTGTCTACCTGCCAAAAACCGATCTGCACCAGCACCAGGTCAGCTTCCGCTCACAGTTCAAGATCCTGCGCAGTCCGTTGATGATCGGCCACATCCTGCTGTCGATTCTGGTGTTCAGCGGCATGTTTACCGCTTACACCTATCTGGCCGACATTCTTGAACGCCTGGCCGGATTCAACGGCACGGTGGTCGGCTGGTGCCTGATGGGCTTCGGCGCGGTCGGGCTAATCGGCAACTCCTTGGGCGGGCGTGCCGTGGACCGCCATCCGCTGGGGGCGTCGGTGTTGTTCTGTGCGTTCATGATTGCCGGCATGGTGTCGCTGGTGCCGAACATTCATTCGCCGTTGGGCCTGGCCGTGGCGATGGGCATCTGGGGCGTGACCCAGGCGGCGCTGTTCCTGGTCAGCCATGTGCGTCTGATGAAAGCCGCGCCAGAAGCGCCAGCCTTTGCCGCCTCGTTGAATATCGCCGGGGCCAATCTGGGGATTGGCCTGGGCGCCATGGTCGGTGGCCGGGTCATCGACAGCGCAGGTCTAGGCTTCCTTGGCTTTGCTGCCGCCGGGTTCATTCTGCTGTCGGTATTCCTCGCCATGGTCTTGATGACGCTCAAGCCGCGCGAAATGTGCGCAGAGGCGTCATAACGCGGTAAACAGCTCGCGTCGGGCACCTTCGGTAATCGCAACGATGCCGGGGTGCTTGACCTTGCGCTCCACCGAAATGGCGTAAAACGACTCGGTCACGGCATCGGTCTGGCCAATCAGCTCGACGCCATACTGGCGCCTCACCTCATCGGCAATCACGCTGGGGCCGATAAAAATCCCGCTGCCGGATTGGCCGAATGCCTGCATCAAGGCACTGTCATCGAACTCCCCAACGATTTGCGGCTGGATCTGCTGCTCGGCAAACCAGCGCTGTAAACGGCTGCGCACCACGGTTTCCGCCCCGGGAATCAACAGTGGCGCGCCGTGCAGGCTGCGCGGAAAGTCCTGCCCGTAACGCTCGGCGAGTTCGGCGGTGGCGAAGAAACTGATCCCGCACTCGCCGAGCTTCTGGCTGTAGCCCTTGATGTCGAGGTGCGACGGCATCGGACTGTCGGAGATCACCAGATCGAGACGTTGAATTGCCAGATCCGCCAGCAAGCGTTCGAGTTTGTCCTCGCGACAGGTGATGCGCAGCGGCTCGTTCAGCTCCATGGTCGGCGCGATCAGGCGATAAACGATGGATTTTGGCACCACATCGGCGACGCCGACGCGGAACAGGATCTGCTGTTCGTTGGGCTGGGCGCGTAGCATCAACTCCAGTTCGCCGCCCAACTGAAACATCTGCTCGGCGTAGGGCAGGGCCTGGCGCCCGGCTTCGGTGAGTTCGAGTTGTCTTCCCACCCGTTTAAACAAATTGATGCCGTAGGTTTGTTCGAGCAGGGAGATCTGTCCGCTGATGGTCTGCGGTGTCAGGTTCAGTTGCTCGCAGGCACGCACGATGCTGCCAGTCTTGGCCACCACCCAGAAGTAATGCAGTTGTCGGTAATTGAGCATCGGTGCGTCCCTGGTGTGCGGATTCGTAAAAAACGAAGTATAGTCGCTGAAAATACGAATTTTCCTGAAGTGTTTGTCTCCCTAGAATGCCCAGCCATCGACGGCCGGTCTGTGACCCTGTCTGTTCATTCGAAGGAAGCCCCATGAAATACACACTCCCAGCGTTGTTGTTTACGTCTTTACTGGTTCTGACCGGTTGCGATCAGGCCGAAAAAAGCGCCCAGCAGTTGATGGGCAAAGCCGCCGAAAGTGCCAAACAGGCCATCGACGACACCCACAAGGCTGCCGAACAAGCGCTCAGCGATGCCACCGGCGGGCTGATCGAGAAAAAAGAAACCCCGGAAAAAGACTCGGAAAAATCCGAATCTTCCTCCAAGACCATCTAATTCGTCTTACACAGAGTCAGGACTGACCCATGGAATATCTGTTAGAACTCGCCGCCAGCCCCACCGCCTGGGTTGCTTTGGCCACACTGGTGGTGATGGAGATCGTGCTCGGCATCGATAACCTGATCTTTATCTCGATCCTGACCAACAAGCTGCCCGAACAGCACCGGCAGAAAGCGCGCCGCATCGGTATTGGCATGGCGTTGATCCTGCGACTGGCGCTGTTGAGCACCATCGCATTCATCGTGCAGTTGACTGCGCCGGTGATCGAAATCCTTGGCCAGGCCTTCTCCTGGAAGGACATGATCCTGATTGCCGGTGGTCTGTTCCTGGTGTGGAAGGCAACGACAGAAATCCATCACAGCATGGACCCGGCACCGGAAGATCCGAAGTCGGCCACGTCGACGGTGACCCTGGGCTTCGCGGCCGCTATCGGCCAGATCCTGATGCTCGACATGGTGTTCTCGATCGACAGCATCATTACCGCGGTCGGCATGACCGAACATTTGCCGATCATGATCATCGCGGTGGTGGTCTCGGTGCTGGTGATGTTGCTGGCGGCTGACCCGCTGGCCAAGTTCATCAACGACAACCCGACGGTGGTGATGCTGGCCCTGGGCTTCCTGATCATGATCGGCATGACGCTGATCGCCGAAGGCTTCGGTGCCCACGTACCGAAAGGTTATGTGTATGCCGCGATGGCGTTCTCGGCGGCGATTGAAGTGTTGAACATGATGTCGCGCCGGGCTCGGCAGAAGAAAGTGGCTGAGCAGGTGTAAACGCTGAAAATGCAAAAACCGCCTGAGCTATTGAAGTTCAGGCGGTTTTTTTTTGCTCAGGAGTTGTGCTGCGCATCGGAGCCAACCCCTCACCCCAGCCCTCTCCCGAGGGAGAGGGAGCCGATCTTTTGTTGTTTTCAAACCTGAGTTCGACTCGATATTTCAGGTCGATGTACTTCGGATGAGCAACCCAGTCAGTTCCCTTTTCCTCTGGGAGAGGGCTAGGGTGGGGGGCTTTTTGCTTCAGTGCGCAGTCGCGTGGCGAACGCGTTGCTTTTCAACTTTTTCAATGGGCGTGGTGTGAACCGGAGGGTGATGACGCCGCGCAATCCGCAACACCCCCCAAAGCATGGCGGCGGCAACAGCCAGCCAGCCGGCAATCAACATTACGATGGTCATGGTCAGGCTCATCAGTGCCTCCTCTTCGCCCTGCATCGGGCGCACACTTTTCAATTCGCTCTGTTTCAGTGACAGTCTAGTCAACGCCGTGTTTCAGGCTATTGACCAAAGGTCGGTGGTGACCAATCAGTTCGCTCTATGCAATCGATGCGTCTACGGTTTAGAGCTATACCGCAGCCGTTCGCGGCCCTATGATCGCTGGCGTTGCCGGAACACGATGACCGGTGTCTGAACAGAGAGTGACGATGGTCCAGGTATTTTCTCGAATGCGTGCGGCGTTGCTGGTCGCTGGCTGCGTGGCGGTGTTGGCCGGGTGTGCGGGCAGTGTGGCGCCAGAGGTCAAGCGCCTGCCGGAGCGGGTCGAGCTCAGTGGCACGTTCTATAGGGGTGAGGCCAACCAGTCCGGGCCGCAGGTGCTCGCCAGCCTGTTGTCGCAGCAAGGGATCGTGATCACCCCGGGGCTGCTGGAGAAACCACTGCACCTGCCCGGTGCCGAAGACAAGCTGCAAGAGAACATGCAGAACCTTGCCCGGGAATACGGCATGGTTGTCTATCCGCTGGACAAGAATCTGCCAGCCTTGCTGACACAGGTCGCCGCCGGGTATCCGGTGATGGTGCGCTTTAGCGAAGGCTCGGCATTCTGGGCCGAACCGCGTTACGCAATCCTTTCCGGCTACGACCGCAACAAACAGAAAGTGCTCCTGCGCGCCGGTATGAATCGCCGCGAATTGATGGGGTTCAGTGCCTTCGAGTCGGCTTTCGAAAAGTCTGGCGGGTGGGCCATCCTGATCCAGAAGCCCTCGCAGATCCCGGCAGCCGTTGATAGTCAGCGATGGCTGAAAGCGGCCGATGAGTTGTCCCGTGCCGGTCAGGAACCGGAAGCGGCGCAGGCGCGCAAGGCGCTGGCTGCGCACTGACGTTCCGTTCGTCATTTGCCGGGCACGACTGCGCCCGGCAAGCCTCCTACGCTTATAGCCCGTTGTTCGCGGGTGAATCAGGAGGCGACATGACAGATTCCCCATCTCCGCAAGGCCCGCATTCTTCCGAGCATTCCTCAGGCGATGATCTCGGATTCGACCCGGACTCCCCGGATCTCGATGATCCGCAAGTCGATCCTGTGGGGCCCGCCAAGGCGCCCAAGGATGTACAGCCCGGTGAGGACAACAAGAAACCGTCCAAACCCTACGATCCGTTAGCCGATCTCAAACCTTGAGGTGAGGTGCGTATGAGTACCGATTCAAGCTTCGATGACCAAAAGCCCGATAGTGTGCCGACCACGCCGGAAGAGGGCGTCGATCCGGTGCTGGACCCGGACAGTCCGATGCGCGATCCATTGGCTCGGCCTCTGGTAGCACCAGGGCTTGCGCCGGATCCGAGCAAGGGCGATGGCATTCCTGATGACGACAAGATGCCACTGCCCAACGACTGATTCACAGACGAAAAAAGCCCCGAAGATTCGGGGCTTTTTCTTATGCTGCGATTTACTTGGACGCTTCAACCACGCCGCTCTGGCGCGCCTTGAGGTTTTTCTCGGCTTTGTATTGCTGAGCCACCGCCGGAACACTGGCGCTCTTGCCGGTTTCCATCCAGCTGCGAATGCGGCTGGCATCGGCAAAATGCGTGTACTTGCCAAACGCGTCGAGAATCACCAGCGCCACCGGACGGTTGCCCATCTTCGTCACCAATACCAGGCAATGGCCGGCGGGATTGGTGAAGCCGGTTTTGGTGATCTTGATATCCCAGTCGGCCTTATTGACCAAGTGATCGGTATTGCGGAAACCCAGGGTGTAATTGGGTTTGCGGAAAGAGACGGTTTTTTCCTTGGTGGTGGTGAGTTCGCTGAGGATCGGATATTTGCTCGCGGCCACCAGCAACTTGCTCAGATCGCGGGCAGTGGAAACGTTGCGCTCCGACAGACCGGTCGGCTCGACGTAGTGGGTGTTGGTCATGCCCAGTGCCCTGGCCTTGGCGTTCATCGCCGCGATAAAAGCGACATATCCACCCGGGTAGTGATGCGCGAGGCTGGCGGCCGCACGGTTTTCCGAGGACATCAGGGCAATCAGCAGCATCTCGCGGCGCGGCAGCTCACTCTTGAGTTTGACTCGGGAAAACACGCCCTTCATTTCCGGCGTGTGGCTGATATCGACATCGATCCATTCGTCCATGTTCTGTCGGGCTTCAACCACTACCAATCCAGTCATCAGCTTACTGACGGAAGCGATCGGCACGATCACGTCAGGGTTGCTGGAGTAGATGACTTTGTTGGTCTGCATATCCATGAGCAGGGCGCTGCCGGAAGCGATCTTCAATGTCGAAGCGTCACGTGGGGCAGCGGTGGTTTCCGCAGCGTTGATCGTTGGCGTGATGAATGTGCCTGTAAAAGCAAAAAACAGGCTCAGAATCGAAAGACGAATTTTCACGCTGGCAAACTCATAAAGGTTGGATATTCCGTTAGTTTGTAACGGGTTATTTCTTAAAACCGGCGCATTTTAGGAGTATGGCTGAAGAACTGTCGATGGTTGTTTGGAAGACCTGAAAATCTCGTGAAAAGGCCTGAAAAAAGAGGGGTTTCCGGCGAACGGTTAGTGTTTTTTCTCAGGCATGAAAAACCCCGCACGGGGCGGGGTTTCGGTACTGCGAAAAATACGGTTTAAGCGTGCAGGGTTTCCGCTGCATAAAGCGTATTTTCCAGCAGGCAGGCGCGGGTCATCGGGCCTACACCGCCCGGAACCGGAGTAATCCAGCCGGCGCGCGGCAGGGCGGTTTCGTAGACAACGTCACCGACCAGTTTGCCGTCGTCCTGACGGTTGATACCAACGTCGATGACGATCGCGCCTTCCTTGATCCACTCGCCTTTGACCAGCCCCGGCTTGCCGGCGGCCACGACCACCAGGTCAGCACGGCCGACGTGGCCAGCCAGATCCTTGGTGAAGCGGTGGGTCACGGTCACGGTGCAACCGGCCAGCAGCAGCTCCATCGCCATCGGGCGACCGACGATGTTGGACGCGCCGACAACGACGGCGTCCATGCCATAAAGATCAGCACCCGTGCTTTCCAGCAAGGTCATGATGCCTTTAGGCGTGCACGGGCGTAGCAGCGGAATGCGCTGGGCCAGGCGACCGACGTTATAAGGATGGAAACCGTCAACGTCTTTGTCCGGGCGGATGCGCTCCAGCAGCTTGGAGGCGTCCAGATGCTCGGGCAGCGGCAGTTGAAGCAGGATGCCGTCGATTGCCGGGTCGTCATTGAGACGATCGATCAGATCGGTCAGCGCCTGCTGAGTGGTTTCAGAGGGCAGGTCGTAGGCTTGAGAGAGGAAGCCGACCTCTTCACAGTCTTTACGCTTGTGCGAGACATAAACCTGAGAGGCAGGATCGCTGCCGACCAGGATCACCGCGAGGCCGGGAGTGCGCAGGCCTTGCTGGCGACGCTCGGCAACTCGTTGGGCGATCTGCTGGCGCAGGCTGGCGGCGATCGATTTGCCGTCGATTAGTTGTGCAGTCATTGCGCGTGATTAACCATCGAGAGGGGAAAAAAAGAGAACGCATTCTCGCATGTCGAGCGGTGAGGGCAAAGGCGCTTGGTCAGCAAATTCCCCTAACTCCTTTAATTAAATGAATTTTTTTCAAAAATGATTTGACGACCTTCGGAGCGCTCTATACTATTCGTCGCACTTGTCGGGCACAGCCTAGCACTGGTTAAGAAGGTGAGGCGGAATCAACGTTCTGCAACACTGGAAAGCACTTAGTTTGTAGTCCTTTAAGAGTACAGATTAATAAGGCGCCCGTAGCTCAGCTGGATAGAGCATCCGCCTTCTAAGCGGATGGTCGCAGGTTCGAGTCCTGCCGGGTGCGCCATTAGGCAGCTTTGGCACAAGTAGCGTTATATGGTGGGCGTAGCTCAGTTGGTAGAGCACGGGATTGTGACTCCCGTTGTCGTGGGTTCGATCCCCATCGTCCACCCCATATTTCGAAAGGCGCCAGATTTAACAGTCTGGCGCCTTTTTTGTTTTTGCGGTTTCAAAAACCGGCGCTTGCCGGTTTTCGGTCGCAGGGGCAGGGCGCTTCGTCGTATTTATGTTGCTCGATGATGCTGCACTGCTCGCCGGGCTTGCTTGCAAGAACGGCCGTCAAGGAGTGATGGGCAGTCCCTTCTATATATAGAAGAGGTCGGCGCAGAGCCTTGGCGTGATTGGTTGTATTCGCCTGTGGGACGCGCTGCATCTGTGCATCTATCCCTATAAATTGCCCGCTGTTTTTTTACCCGTTTTCAGTAGGGTGACTTCTTGAGTTTGACCCACTAGAATGCATGCCCTTGATTCTGGGGTCGGAAACGGCCGGCTAACGTCTGTGCAACGAGGAATATCCATGCAAGTTTCTGTTGAAAATACTACTGCTCTCGAGCGCCGCATGAGCGTCACCGTGCCGGCAGAGCGCATCGAGACTCAGGTCAACAAGCGTCTGCAGCAGACTGCCCAAAAGGCCAAGATTGCTGGCTTCCGTCCAGGCAAAGTGCCAATGAGCGAAATCAAGCGCCGTTTCGGTGCTGATGCTCGTCAGGAAGCTGTTGGTGATGTCATCCAGTCCTCCTTCTATGAAGCAGTGGTTGAGCAAAAGCTGAACCCGGCAGGTTCGCCATCGATCGAGCCTAAGTCGCTCGAAGCTGGCAAGGATCTGGAATACGTTGCTGTATTCGAAGTGTTCCCTGAGTTCACCGTTGCCGGCTTCGAAGGCATCACCGTTGAGCGCCTGAGCGCTGACGTGGCTGACGCTGATCTGGACAAGATGCTCGACATCCTGCGCAAGCAGAACACCCGTTTCGAAGTGGCCGATCGCGCTGCCCAGAACGAAGACCAACTGAACATCGATTTCGTTGGCAAGGTTGACGGCGAAGCATTCGCTGGCGGCTCCGCCAAGGGCACTCAGCTGGTGCTGGGTTCCGGCCGCATGATCCCGGGCTTCGAAGAAGGTCTGGTAGGTGCTAAAGCTGGCGAAGAACGCGTTCTGAACCTGACTTTCCCTGAGGACTATCAGAACCTGGACCTGGCTGGCAAAACCGCCGAGTTCACCGTCACTGTAAACACCGTTTCCGAGCCAAAACTGCCTGAGCTGAACGAA